>NZ_JBFRDD010000023.1:0-115319 GCF_052113425.1 Cupriavidus sp. YAF13 | reverse complement strand
GTTCGGTCTGGAGGCCCCCCCCCTCTCATCAGACTCTTTTCTGCCTGACCCACACTACCGTCTCGCCACCTCGCGCTCCACTGCGGGGACGGGGCGCGTTCATACCATCTTCTCTTTACGAGTAAAGAGAAGTGACATCTCACACGTTCCAAAACGGCCAACACCGTACAGCCGCGACAGCAGCTAGAAGCAGTAAAACCCCGCCCACAAGAGACACCCCCGCGTCAGCGGGGCTAGAAGCCTTAACGCGCTTCCACGTACCCCAACACCGTCTCCAGCATCGTCTTCAGCGTGGGCTGAATGCGTGTGGCCCGCGCTTCGTCATAGGCAAAGGGATAGGTCTCGCTCATATAGGCCGACTGCGTCAACTCCAGCTGCACGGCTTGCACGCCCTGGGCCGGCGCCCCGTACTGCCGCGTGATATAGCCACCCTTGAAGCGCCCGTTCAGCACCGACGTATAGCCAGGCAACGCGCCCGCGATATCCAGCAACTGGTTGGCCAGCGCGGCGTCGCAGCTGGCACCATTGGCGGTGCCCAGGTTGAAGTCGGTCAGCTTGCCTTCAAAAAAGCGCGGCAGCACCGAGCGGATCGAATGCGCGTCCCACAGCGCCACGGTACCGTGCTCGGCGCGCAAGCGGGCCAGTTCCCCGGCGAGCGCGCCGTGGTACGGACGCCAGATGGCGTCGCGGCGCGCGGCGATTTCATCGTCGGCGGGCAGGCTGCCGGCGTCGGCGTAGATCGGCGTCTTGTCGAAGGTATCGACCGGGCACAGGCCGGTGGTGTCCTGGCCGGGGTAGAGATTGGCGTTGTCGGGCGGGCGGTTCAGGTCCACCACGTAGCGCGAGTGGGTGGCCACCAGGATGGAGGCGCCGAGCTCGCGCGCGAAATCGTACAGGCGCTCCAGGTGCCAGTCGGTATCGGGCACGGTGCGTGCCTCGGCGGTCAGCCGGTCGGACACGGAGGCCGGCAGGTGGGTGCCGACGTGCGGCATCGACACCAGCATCGGGCGCGTGCCGCGATGCAGGGTGAAAGCGGGGGTATCGGTCGAGAAGGCCATGTTTTCTTGTTTGCTACTTTGCAACATAAAGGCGCAGTGCCCATCAATGCGGGCCTGAAGCTTGTAGCGTCAAGCGTCAGGCCGCGTGGTGCACCGGGTTTTAGTCAGTCAGCAGGCTTGCGCGCGCAGCGGCGAAGCGCTTGCCAGCGTCGGCCTGCAAGGCGTGCATACCATGCTGCACGCGCGTGCGGCCCGCCGTGCGGACTTCCGCTAGTGTCTCATGCCCATGGTTGGTGAACACATGGACCGCCAGCGCCTGGCTGCCCGACAAACCCGAGAGCGTGGCATGCGCGCCGTCCAGCACGACGAAATCCGCCTGCTGCCCGACAGCAATCGCGCCGATATCCCGGCCCGACGCGCGCGCGCCGCCAAAGGCCGCATCGAGGTAAAGGCGGTCCGCCACCTGCTTGTGCGCGTCCGATGCCAGCACATTGCGCTTTTGCAGCGCCAGCCGCTGGCCGTACTCGAACAGCCGCAGCTCTTCCACCACGCTGACGCTGGCGTGGCTGTCCGAGCCGATGCCCCAGACACCGCTCTGCCCGAGGTAGGGCGCGGCATCGAATACCCCATCGCCCAGGTTGGCTTCGGTGGTCGGGCAGATGCCGGCCACCGCGCCGCTGTGCGCCAGCCGCCGCCGTTCGTCCCAGTCCAGGTGCGTGGCATGCACCAGGCACCAGCGCGCGTCCACCTCGGCATGGTCGAGCAGCCACGCCACCGGGCGTGCGCCAGTCAGCGTGATGCACTCGTCGACCTCGCGCTGCTGCTCGGCGATATGGATGTGCACCGGCGCTGTTGCATCCAGCGCGCGCAGGCCCGCCACGGCGTCGGCAAGGCTCTTCGGCGGCACCGCGCGCAGCGAGTGCGGGGCAAGTCCCAGGCGGGCCTGGCCATGGCATTGCGGAGCCAGCCGGCCAAGCAAGGCGAGCATGGCGTCAGTCTCATGCAGGAAGCGGCGCTGATCCGGCACCGCGGGCTTGCCGCCGAAGCCGGCCGTCTGGTACAGCACCGGCAGCAGCGTGATGCCGATGCCGGCCGCCTGCGCGGCGCGCAGCAGGCGCAGCGACATCTCGGCGGGGTCGGCGTAAGGCTTGCCGTCCGTGTCGTGATGCACATAGTGGAATTCGCAAACGCTGGTGTAGCCCGCGCGCAGCATCTCGATATAGAGCTGCGTGGCGATGGCTTCCAGCGTATCGGGCGAAAGCCGCAGCGCGAAGCGGTACATCAGCTTGCGCCAGCTCCAGAAGGAATCGCTCTCCTGGCCGTCGGCCAGTGTCTCGCTGCGGAACTCGGTCAACCCGGCAAAGCCGCGCTGGAAGGCGTGCGAATGCAGATTGGGCATGCCCGGCAACAGCGGCCCGGCGGCGCGCGGCACGTCCACGGCGGGTTCCGCGCCGGCCTGCACCGTCGTAAATGCGCCGGCGTCGTCCCAGGCCAGCAGCACATTGCTGGCCCAGCCGGTGGGCAGCAAGGCCTGCGTGGCGAACAGGCTTCCGGCGCTCATGGCCGCACTCCTTGCGCTAGCGTGGCGGCGGGATAGACCTTGCCCTGGCGCACCACGGCGGCGGCCGGATTGCGCCCGAACCAGTAGGCCAGCTCGGCCGGCGAATCGACATGCCACAGCACGAAATCGGCGGCGCGCCCGGCGGCCAGCAAGCCGTGCCGGCCGGCCGCGCCCAGCGCGCGCGCGGCGTGCGTGGTGACACCTGCCAGCACTTCCGGCACGGTCAGCCTGAACAGGGTGCACGCCATATTCATCATCAGCAGCAGCGAAGTGACGGGTGACGTACCGGGATTGTGATCGGTGGAGATCGCCATCGGCACGCCATGCCGGCGCAGCAGGTCGATCGGCGGCAGGTTGGTGTCACGCAGGAAATAATAGGCGCCAGGCAGCAAGACCGCCACCGTGCCCGACTCGGCCATGGCAACGACGCCGGCCTCATCCAGGTGTTCCAGGTGATCGGCCGACAGCGCGCGGTAACGCGCCGCCAGCGCGGTGCCACCCAGGTTGCTGAGTTGCTCGGCGTGCAGCTTGACGCGCAAGCCGTGGCGCTCGGCGGCCTGGAACACGCGCTCGGTCTGCGCCAGGCTGAAGCCCACGGATTCGCAGAAGGCGTCCACCGCATCGATGAGGCCCTCTTCGGCCAGCGCGGGCATCATGGTTTCGCACACCAGCGTGATGTAGTCGTCGGCGCGGCCCGCGTATTCCGGCGGCAGCGCGTGCGCGCCGAGGAAAGTGGTGTGCACCGTCACGCCAAAGGCCTCGCCCAGGCGGCGCGCCACGCGCAGCTGCTTGCGCTCGCTGGCGAGGTCCAGGCCGTAGCCGGACTTGATCTCCAGCGTGGTCACGCCTTCGGCCAGCAGCGGCGCAAGACGCGCGCCGGCCAGCGCGAACAGCGTGTCTTCATCGGCGGCGCGGGTGGCGCGCACGGTGGAGACGATGCCGCCGCCGGCGCGCGCGATTTCCTCATAGCCTGCACCAGCCAGGCGCATGGCGAATTCATCGGCGCGCTGCCCGCCATACACCAGGTGGGTGTGGCAGTCGACCAGGCCCGGCGTGATCCACGCGTTGCCGGCATCGTGGCGCGGCAGCGCTGCGTACGCCTGCGGCAGCTCGGCCTGCGTGCCGAGCCACGCGATGCGGCCTTGCTGCACGACCAGCGCGGCGTCACGGATGGCCTTGGCGGGATCCCCGTCGGGCAGCAGGTGGCAGCGATGCCAGACGCCGTCGGCGGACTTGGCAGATTCAGTGGACGAAGCGGTAACGGCGGCCTGCGCCGGGTTCAGGTTCATTGCGGGTTCTCCAACTCCAGTTCCAGGGTGACGCACAGGCATAGCGCGGGCTCCGACATCGCCTGCAGGCGATATGGCACCGCCACGCCTTCGGCAAACAGCATGCCGTCGTCGCTCGCCAGCACGGCTTGGCCGCCCTGGCCGGCAACGCCGTGGCGCCATGCCCCCTCAACCACAAACAACAGCACCACTTGCGCGCCGGGCGCGATCGTGAACTCGCCGCGCGCCGCGACCACGCTCGCGCGGCACTGGCCGCGCCGCGTCATCACATTGAAGTCCCGCGTGGCGCCATCCAGCAGCGTGGCCTGCACGCCGCGCTCGCCGGCAAAGGCAAAGGGCTCGCCAACGGCATCGAGGCGATGATCGAAGCTGCCATCGTCAGCCAGCAGGCGTACGCCCTCGCCGTCCAGCAGCACGATCTGGCGATCGATGCCGGGAAAAGCGGAGAACGGCCCATCGGCGGCGATGTCGGCCACGCTCACGCGCCACAGGAAGGCGTCCATGCCGGCGCCCGGCGGCCACGCCGCGATCTCGCGGGTGACGCCGCCGCCGTTCTTCCAGGGCCGCGCAGCCAGCGCGCCGAGCGAGAAGCGTTCGACGCCGTTCATACGCCTGCCCCCTTCGGCACCATCGGCAGGTTCAGGCCCTTCTCATGGGCGCAGTCGATCGCGCTTTCGTAGCCGGCATCGGCGTGGCGCATCACGCCGGTGGCCGGGTCGTTCCACAGCACACGCTCGATGCGCTTAGCCGCGGCGTCGGTGCCGTCGCACACGATCACCACGCCCGAATGCTGCGAGAAGCCCATGCCCACGCCGCCGCCGTGATGCAGGCTGACCCACGTGGCACCGCCCGCGGTGTTGAGCAGCGCGTTGAGCAGCGGCCAGTCGGACACCGCATCGGAGCCGTCGCGCATGGCTTCGGTCTCGCGGTTGGGGCTGGCAACCGAGCCGCAATCCAGGTGGTCGCGGCCGATCACGATCGGCGCCTTCAGCTCGCCGTTCTTCACCATCTCGTTGAAGGCCAGGCCCGCGCGGTGGCGCTCGTCCAGCCCCACCCAGCAGATGCGCGCGGGCAGGCCCTGGAAGGCGATGCGGTCGCGCGCCATGTCCAGCCAGCGGTGCAGGTGCGCGTCTTCGGGGAACAGCTCCTTCATCTTGGCATCGGTCTTGTAGATATCCTCGGGGTCTCCCGACAGCGCGACCCAGCGGAAGGGGCCCTTGCCGCGGCAAAACAGCGGGCGGATGTACGCCGGCACGAACCCCGGGAAATCAAAGGCATTGGCCACGCCCTCGTCAAAGGCGACCTGACGGATGTTGTTGCCATAGTCCAGCGTGGGCACGCCCATCTGCTGGAAGGCCAGCATGGCCTGCACGTGCTTGACGATGGAGGCCTTGGCGGCGGCCTCGACCGACTTGGGATCGGCCGTGCGCGCGGCTTCCCATTGCGCCACCGTCCAGCCCGCCGGCAGGTAGCCGTTGACCAGGTCGTGCGCCGAGGTCTGGTCGGTGACGATGTCCGGGCGCATGCCGCCGGCCTGCGCCCGCTTGACCAGTTCCGGCATGATCTCGGCAGCGTTGCCGAGCAGGCCGACGGAGATGGCCTGCTTGTTGCGCGTGGCTTCTTCGATCATGGCCAGCGCTTCGTCGATGCTGGTGGCCTTCTTGTCGACATAGCGCGTGCGCAGGCGGAAGTCGATACGCGACTCCTGGCACTCGATGGCCAGCACACAAGCGCCGGCCAGCACGCCGGCCAGCGTCTGCGCGCCGCCCATGCCGCCGAGACCTGCCGTGAGGATCCACTTGCCGGTGAGATCGTTGTTGTAGTGCTGGCGGCCGGCTTCGACAAAGGTTTCGAAGGTGCCCTGCACGATGCCCTGCGTGCCGATATAGATCCACGAGCCGGCAGTCATCTGGCCGTACATCATCAGGCCGGCGCGGTCCAGCTCGTTGAACTTGTCCCAGGTGGCCCAGTGCGGCACCAGGTTGGAGTTGGCAATCAGCACGCGCGGCGCGTCGGCATGGGTGCGGAACACGCCCACCGGCTTGCCGGATTGCACCAGCAGCGATTCTTCCTCGCCCAGGTTGCGCAGGCTATCGAGGATGGCATCGAAGCACTCCCAGTTGCGCGCCGCCTTGCCGATGCCGCCGTACACCACCAGGTCCTGCGGGCGCTCGGCCACATCGGGATCCAGGTTGTTCTGGAGCATGCGGTAGGCGGCTTCGATCAGCCAGTTCTTGCAGTGCAGCTCGGTGCCGCGCGGCGCGCGGATCTCGCGCTGGCCGCGCGGGGGTGCCGCCTTGGTGAATTGATGTTCGTTGGCGTTCATGTCTGGTTCTCCTGCGTGTTGGGTTCAACCCTGCGCTGCGGTGATTTTTGGGGCCTCGCATTCGGGGGCGCCCGCCCTCTCCCGTCACGGGGATAGAGTTGGGGAGAGGGGCGGTTTGACTAGGAGCCACTTGAAGCGAAGCCAATTGTTTTCTTCAGCACGGCGGCTTACGCCACGCCCACCTGCGACGGCAGCACCTGGCGCACCGACTCGGGCCAACCGGCACCCGCATCGCCCTGCTGCACCCACAGCTTCATCGCCTCGATATCCGGCGCGAAGTAGCGGTCGCCTTCCACGAAGGCCACGCGCTCGCGGATGCGCGCGATCTCGGTCTCGATCAGCGGCGAGGATTCCAGCGGGCGGTGGAACTCGATGCCCTGCGCGGCGGCCATGGCTTCGATGCCGACCACCACGGCGGTGTTCTCCGCCATATCGCCCAGGCGGCGCGCGCCGTAGGTGGCCATCGACACATGGTCCTCCTGGTTGGCCGACGTCGGCAAGCTGTCCACGCTGGCAGGGTGCGCCAGCGACTTGTTCTCGGAGGCCAGCGCGGCGGCAGTGACCTGCGCGATCATGAAGCCCGAATGCAGGCCGCCGTCGCGCACCAGGAACGGCGGCAGGCCGGACAGGCCGGTATCGAGCAGCAGCGCGAGGCGGCGCTCGGAGATCGCGCCGATCTCGGCGATGGCCAGCGCGATGATGTCGGCGGCAAACGCCACCGGCTCGGCGTGGAAGTTGCCGCCCGAGATCACGTCGCCCTGCTCCGGGAACACCAGCGGATTGTCGGACGCGGCGTTGGCCTCGATCTGCAGCACGCGCGCGGCGTGTTGCAGGTTGTCCAGGCAGGCGCCCATCACCTGCGGCTGGCAGCGGATGGAGTACGGGTCCTGCACGCGGCCGCAGCTCACATGCGAGTCCACGATCTTGCTGCCATCGAGCAGCGTGCGCACTGCGCCGGCCACGGCAATCTGGCCGGCCTGGCCGCGCGCGGCGTGGATGCGCGCGTCAAACGGCTTGACCGAGCCTTTGATGGCTTCGAGCGACAGCGCGCCCGCCACCAGCCCGGCAGCGAAGATGTCTTCGGCGGCAAACAGGCCCGCCAGCGCCAGCGCGGTGGAAACCTGCGTGCCGTTGAGCAGCGCCAACCCTTCCTTGGGGCCTAGCGTGAAGGGTGCCAGGCCAGCGTGGGCCAGCCCTTCGGCGGCCGGGCGGCGCACGCCGTCGATCATCACCTCGCCCACGCCGATCAGCGTGCACGACATATGCGCCAGCGGCGCGAGATCGCCGGACGCCCCCACCGAGCCCTTGGCCGGAATGCACGGCGTGACGCCGGCGTTGGCCAGCGCCAGCAGCGCCTCGATGATTTCGGGACGGATGCCGGAATGGCCGCGCGCCAGGCTCACGGCCTTGATCGCCAGAATCAGCCGCACGGTGTCGCTGTTCAGGTCCGCGCCGGTGCCCACGCTGTGCGACAGCACCAGGTTGCGCTGCAGCTCCGCCAGCTTGTCATGCGCAATGCGCGTTTGCGCCAGCTTGCCGAAGCCGGTGTTGATGCCGTAGACCACCGCATCGGCGTCGATGATGTCCTGCACGGTGGCCTGGGATGCGCGCACGCCAGCCCACGCGGATGCATCCATCGCCAGGCTCACTTCGCCGCGATGGATGCGGCGCAGGTCGGCCAGCGTGACGGAGCCGGGCTGCAAGGTCAGCAGCGGGCGGGAAGTTTGGTTGGCTTGGGTGGCGCTCATTTGTATGTCCCTGTCTATACAGCCGGGTTCGTGCGTTGGCTGGTGGATCTGAAAAAACTAACGGCCCTCGGCGGGTTCAGCCGAAGGCCGGATTGCCATCGGCGCGGAATCGGCTGCCTAGGCGGTAACGGTTGCCTGGGTGCAGGCAACGTACAAAGGTCACGGGGGTGCCGCCCGTCCAGGTGCGGCGGGTCAGCAGCAGGCACGGCTGGGTAGCCGGCATTTCCAGTTGGGTGGCCTGCTCCGCCGTGGCGGAAATGGCATCGACCACGTGTTCGATCTGGTCGTAGGGCACATGGCGCAGCAGGTATTCGCCCGGCTTCACCGCATCGGCGGCAGCGAAATCCTGGTTGATGAAGTCCGGCGCGACGCGCGGGTTCACATAGCGGTCTTCGAGCTGCACCGGCACGCCGTCCTCGCGGTGCACGCACACGGAGTGGAACACCGATTCACCGGTGCGCAAGTCCAGCGCGGCCGCGACCTCGATGGAGGCAGCCACGCGTTCCACCACCATGACGTCGCAGGCGTAGTCGTGCCCGCGCATGCGGATCTCATCCTGCAGGTTGACCACGTTGAGCAGCGTCGACTGCGGCTTGTGCTCCGCCACGAAGGTTCCCACGCCGGCCACGCGCACCACCCTGCCCTGCTCGGCCAGCTCGCGCAGCGCGCGGTTCACCGTCATGCGCGACACGCCAAAGCGCGTGACCAGTTCCTGCTCGGATGGCACGCGGTCGCCCGGCTGCCACGCGCGGCTCTGGATATGGCGCGCGATGTACTCCTTCACCTGCTGGTAGAGCGCGGCGGGAGTGGCATCGGGAACGCCCCGGCGGTTGGCGGTGGCAGCTTTCATGGCTTGGCTGGCAACTCAGTGCTCCGCGGAGGCCATGGCCTCGGCGCGGATTTCCTCGGTCAGCACCGCCTTGAGTTCCGAGAACGCCGGCGAGGTCTTGATCGTGTAGTGGCGCGGGTGCGGAAAATCCACGTCGATGGTGCGCTTGATGCGCCCCGGCCGCGCCGAGAACACGGCAACGCGGTTGGCCATGAAGATGGCCTCGTCGATATCGTGCGTGACGAACAGCACCGTCTTGCGCGAGGCTTCCCAGATGCCCAGCAGCAGTTCCTGCATCAGCACGCGGGTCTGGTTGTCCAGCGCGCCGAAGGGCTCGTCCAGCAGCAGGATCTTGGGGTCGTTGGCCAGCGCCCGGGCAATGGCCGTGCGCTGCTGCATGCCGCCCGAGAGCTGCTTGGGGAAATGATGCTCGAAGCCGCGCAGGCCCACGCGCTGGATAAAGAAGTCGCTGCGCTCGCGCTGGCCGGCCTCGCTCATGCCGCGCTCGCGCAGGCCAAAGCGCACGTTCTGCTCGATGGTCAGCCACGGGAACAGCGTGTACGACTGGAACACCATGCCACGCTCCGCGCCCGGGCCGGTGACTTCCTGCCCGTCGAGCAGCACGCGCCCGGTGGTGGGCGTATCCAGCCCGGCGACGATGCGCAGCAGCGTGGACTTGCCGCAGCCCGAGGGGCCGAGGATGGTGACGAAGTCGTTGTCCGCCACTTCGAAATCGGTCGGCTGCAACGCCAGGGTCTGGCCGCCGCGCGGATTGACGAAGGTACGCGAGACCTGCTGGATGGACAGCGCGCTCATTTGATCGAACTCCACGGGAACAGGCGCTGGTTGGCCAGCTTGAAAGCCAGGTCGGAGACCAGGCCGATGCAACCGATCACGATAATGCCGAAGATGATCTGCCCGGTGTTGAGCAGCGCCTGGCTGTCGGTGATCATGTGGCCAATGCCGGAGGACGAGCCGATCAGCTCGGCGACGATGACATAGGTCCAGGCCCAGCCCAGCACCAGGCGCAGGATCTCGGCGATTTCCGGCGCGGCGCCCGGGATCAGCACGCGCCGCACGATGCCACTGCTGTTGGCGCCCAGCGTGTAGGCCGCCTCCACCAGGTCGCGCCGTGCGCCGCCCACCGTCACTGCCACCATCAGCACGATCTGGAAGAACGAGCCGATAAAGATCACCAGTACCTTCTGCGCTTCGCCGATGCCGGCCCACAGGATCAGCAGCGGAATAAAGGCCGACGCCGGCAGGTAGCGGCAAAACGAGACGAAGGGCTCGAAGAACGCCTCCGCCGCCTTGTACGCGCCCATGAAGATGCCCAGCGGCACGGCCAGCACAGCGGCCAGCACGAAGCCGCCCAGCACGCGCCATACCGTCATGCCGATGTCGCCGATGAAGTTGTACTCGGCGAACAGCAGCACACCTTCGTGGGCCATGGTCATCGGGTCGGCCAGGAAGGTGCGCGGCACCATGCCGCCCAGGGTCACCGCCGCCCACACGGCAAAGAACACCACAAAGAACGACAAGCCCAGGACCCAGCGCGCACGCTGGGTGACCGGCGCCAGCGGCGCCATCCAGGGATGCCGGCGCGCGGCCGCCGGAGTCACCGCGGCGGGAGCGGGCGTTGTAGCCGCACCGGCGGCGGGCGAACCAATGTGAACCTGCGTCATGGCACCGGCCTCGTTACTTGATAAAGCGCGCGTCGTACAGCGCCGTGACGTCCGGCACCTGGCGAATCACGCCGATCTCCAGCAGCACCTGCGCCGCTTCCTTGCTGAAGCTGGCCAGCTCGCCGCCGAAGAATTTGCGGTTGGCGTCACGATCCTGCCAGCGCAGGTAGGCGGACGACTTGGCGAACTGCTCGCCGCTTTGCTTGACCGCCGCGCCCATGATGTCGTTAGCCTTGGCCGGGTCCTGCTTGATCATGTCGAGCGCTTCGAAGTAGCTGTCCACCAGCGCTTGCGCGGCCTTGGGGTTGTCCTTGAGCCACTTGGGCGCGCAGCCCAGCGTGTCCATCACCATCGGGTAGTCCAGCGTGGTGGCGAGGATCTTGCCCTTGTCCGGGTTCTGGCGCACCGACGACAGGTACGGCTCATACGTCATGGCAGCATCGTTCTGGCCCGAGACGAAGGCCTGCGCGGCGGCTTGCGGCGACAGCGTGGTGGTCTTCACGTCCTTCAGGCTCATGCCGTTCTTCTTGAGCATCCAGGCCAGGCCGAAGTAAGGCGCGGTGCCCGGCGCGTCCACGCCGATGGTCTTGCCCTTGAGGTCGGCAAAGCCTTTGACGTCACCGCGCACGGCCAGGCCATCGGCACCGTAGGACTTGTCGAGCTGCACGATCTGGGTGATGGGCACGCCGTTGGCGTTCCAGGCCACATGGGTCTCGACCGTGGTGGCAGCGCACTGGATGGCGCCCGAGGCGAGTGCCAGGTGACGGTCCTTCTGCGGAATCATCTTGATGTCGACGTCGACACCATGCTTCTTGAAGATGCCGGCCTTGTCGGCCAGCGTCAGCGGCGCGAAGCCAGTCCAGCCGCTCATGCCGAGCGTGACCTGCGTGGCTTGCGCTTGCGCGGTGCCTGCGGCACCCAGCGTGGCGACGACTGCTGCAACGGCGGCGGCTAGCGGCTTACCGCTACGGATACGAAATCCCATCTTCCTGGCTCCTTTGGTGTGATGCGAACGAGGCCGCGCCAGCGTTGGCGGCGGCCGGACCGCCCGGCTCGGGCGGCGCCGTACTTGCGGCGCCGGTCATTTGCCAGGCAATTTAGCAACGCTGTATATACAAGTCAATGCGGTAGTTAACCCGAGGCGAAACGCAGAACTGGCGTGGCCGGCACTTACGCACCGCCGGGCCTGGAACGGCACGAAACGAGCACAAAACCGCGACGTTACGGGATCAGGCCGGGTGCCCGCCGATGCCCGCTGGCGGGGCATCCGCCCCTTGCCGCATTCGCCTCCGCGCACCAGATCCGCGCACAGCTACGCCGAATGCATCACTTGCTGTCTATACAGGATCGAGCGGCAACACCAATGCAAGCGGCGTGCCACGGGGCGCCGCCGGGATGCGAAAGGAACGCGCTCCCGGGCGATCCCGAGGGCACCCGAATTCAGGCGTCGAAAAAGGAGGCCACGGTGGGATAGCGCAGCCGCAGGCGCAGCTCGCGTTTGAGACGGGCGTTTTCCAGCCGGCGCGATTCGCTCATGAAGCTGAGCAAGGTTGGCTCCACGGCTTCGCGCAGTTGCGCGCGCGCAAGGCGCGGCGGGCGGGGCAGGCCGCGGCGGTCGGCCACCAGGTCGAAGTAATCGGCCATGCGCATTTCCGAATCGTCGCTGGCATGCACCACCCGCTGCGAGCGGCCGCGGAACAGCGACGCCACCATGGTGCGGGCCAGGTCCAGGGCATGGATGTGGTTGGTATAGACGTCGTCCTGCGGCGCCAGCGCCGGCGTGCCCTTGGCCAGGCGGGCCAGCGGCAGCCGGTCCTCGGCATAGATGCCGGGAATGCGCACGATGGAAGCACGCCAGCCGGCATGGCGGCCAAAGTCCCGCACGGCCTGCTCGGCCGCCACGCGGCGCCGGGCGCGCGCGGTTTGCGGGCGCACCGCCTGCGATTCCGCCAGCCTGGCGCCGCCCCGGTCGCCATACACGCCCGAGGTGCTGGCATAGACGAACGCGGGCGGCGCGGCGCTTCGGCCAGACCTGCCGTAGCGGCGGTCGGGTAGAATAGCGGGCTTGGCAGACCATCCGCCAGGCCGCGCGGCGGACTGCCGCCAGGCACCGCGCCGCAAGGCGCGCAGCAGCGCCAGCGTGCGGGGATCGCTCTCGCCGCGGGACGGCGGCGGCGCCAGGTGCAGCACCTTGTCGGCCAGCCCGGACAGACGCGCCAGCGTGGCGGGCCGGTCCAGGTCGGCTACCAGCGGCACGGCGCCGTTGTCCCGCAGTTCAGTGCGGCGGGACGGCTGCGAAGTGATGGCAAAGACGCGCCAGCGCGTCGATAGAATACGCAGGCAACGCGTGCCCACATCCCCACAGCCAACGATGAGTAGGCGCGGGCGACCCAGGCGGCGTCGCGACAGATTTTTGCTCATAGAGTGATTATGGCTTATCAAGTTACCGTCATGCCCAGCGGCCGCACGTTCGAAGCGGCCGCGGATGAAACCATCCTTACCGCGGCCCTGCGCCACAGCATTGGCCTGCCCTACGGCTGCAAGAACGGCGCATGCGGATCCTGCAAGGGCCGTGTCACCGCTGGCGGCATCGAGCAGGGCGATCATGCCGCTTCCGCGCTGTCCGCGCAGGAAAAGACCGAGGGCCGCGCGCTGTTCTGCTGCGCCAAGCCCACCTCGGACATCACCATCGAATGCCGCGAGGTGCAAGGCGCCGGCGACATCCCCATCAAGAAGGTGCCGTGCCGCGTCGCCACGCTGGAACGCGTGGCCGACGACGTCATCGTGACCCGCCTGCAACTGCCCGCCACCGAGCGCATGCAGTTCCTGGCCGGCCAGTATGTCGAGTTCCTGCTGCGCGACGGCAAGCGCCGCAGCTACTCCATCGCCACGCCACCGCACCAGGATGGCCCGATCGAGCTGCACATCCGCCACATGCCCGGCGGCACCTTCACCGACTACGTGTTCGGCGCCAGGGAAGGCCAGCCGGTCATGAAGGAGCGCGACATCCTGCGCTTCGAAGGCCCGCTCGGCAGCTTCTTCCTGCGTGAAGACTCCGACAAGCCCATCATCCTGCTGGCCTCAGGCACCGGCTTCGCGCCGATCAAGGCCATCGTCGAGCACGCGGTCTACACCGGCATCACCCGCCCGATGACGCTGTACTGGGGCGGGCGCCGCCCGCACGATCTCTATATGCACGCGCTGTGCGAGCAATGGGCGCGCGAGCTGCCCAACTTCCGCTACGTGCCGGTGATCTCCAACGCCCAGGACAGCGACGACTGGGACGGCCGCACCGGCTTTGTCCACGAGGCCGTGATGGAAGACCATCCCGACCTGTCCGGTTTCGAGGTCTACGCCTGCGGCGCGCCGGTGATGATCAACGCCGCGCGCAAGGACTTTTCCCTGCGCTGCGACCTGCACGAGGATGCCTTCTTCGCCGACTCGTTCACGTCGGAAGCGGACATGCATCCGGCAGGCTCGGTACCGGCGGCACCGGCGGCCTGAGCGCCCCGCTGCCGTTCCCAAGCTACAACAATGCCCGGCTCCGCCAAAATTCGTTTTGACAGCCGGGCGCATGGCCCTTATATTGGCGGCCATGAACTACGCTATCAACAACCGACGCAGCTACCGTACGTCGCTCCCCACCGGGGTGCCTCGCGGCTGACCGTCCATAGCTTCTGTTCAGGTCAACAAGCCACGGGCAATCCCCGTGGCTTTTTGTTTTTCTGCTCTCCTCTCCCCTGTTTCACGCCGACCCCTGGAGTCCGCCATGGCATTTGCTGAGTACCCCGTCCAATCCCTGATGTACATCACCAACCGGCCCGAGCTCGTCTTTACCGAAGGCAAGGGCTCGTGGCTCACGGATCATAACGGCAAGCGATACCTGGACTTCGTGCAAGGCTGGGCGGTCAACTGCCTGGGACACTCCAACCAGGCCATGATCGACGCGCTGGTCGACCAGTCGAAGAAGCTGTTCAACCCCAGCCCGGCGTTCTACAACGAGCCCATGCTCAAGCTGGCCAGGCAACTCACCGATGCCAGCTGCTTCGACAAGGTGTTCTTCGCCAACAGCGGCGCGGAAGCCAACGAAGGCGCGATCAAGCTGGCGCGCAAATGGGGACGCAAGCACAAGAACGGCGCGTTCGAGATCATCACCATGGACCACAGCTTCCACGGCCGCACGCTCGCCACCATGAGCGCGTCGGGCAAGGCCGGCTGGGACACCATCTTCGCGCCGCAGGTGCCGGGCTTCCCCAAGGCCGACCTGAACGACCTGGCCTCGGTCGAGAAGCTGATCAACGACAAGACCGTGGCCATCATGCTGGAGCCGGTGCAGGGCGAAGGCGGCGTGATCCCCGCCTCGCGCGAATTCATGCAAGGCCTGCGCAAGCTGGCCGACCAGCACAAGCTGCTGTTCATCGTCGACGAAGTGCAGACCGGCTGCGGCCGTTGCGGCACCATGTTCGCCTATGAGCTGTCGGGCGTGGAGCCGGACATCATGACGCTGGGCAAGGGCATTGGCGGCGGCGTGCCGCTGGCAGCCCTGCTGTGCAAGGCCGAAGTCGCCAGCTTCGAAGCCGGCGACCAGGGCGGCACCTACAACGGCAACCCGGTGATGACGGCCGTTGGCAGCGCCGTGATCTCGCAGCTGACCGCGCCCGGCTTCCTGCAAAGCGTGCAAGAAAAAGGCGCCTACCTGCGCGAGCAGTTGCTGGCGCTGACGTCCGAGTTCGGCCTGGGCGGCGAGCGCGGCGAAGGCCTGCTGCGCGCACTGGTGCTGAACAAGGACATCGGCCCGCAACTGGTGGAAGAAGCGCGCGACATGCAACCGCAAGGCCTGCTGCTGAATTCGCCGCGCCCCAACCTGCTGCGCTTCATGCCCGCGCTGAACGTGACCATCGAGGAAATCGACCAGATGATCGGCATGCTGCGCACGCTGCTGAAAAAGCTGGCCTGAGGCTCGTCCTGAGGCCGGCGCGCCGCCGGCCCGGCACCATGAAAAAAGCCCCGCAAATCGCTTGCGGGGCTTTTTCCTTGCAGCAAACTGCAGCGTCACTGGCGCAACATCACTCGCCCAGATATGCCGCGCGGACCTTCGGATCGTCCAGCATCTGCTTGGCGTCACCGCTCATGGTGACGAGACCCGACTCCATCACATAGCCGCGGTGGGCGGCCTGCAGCGCCAGCCGCGCGTTCTGCTCCACCAGCAACACGGTCACGCCCAGCGCGGAGACGTCGCGCACCACCTCGAAGATCTTCGCGACCATGATCGGAGACAGGCCCATCGAGGGCTCGTCCAGCAGCAGCAGCTTGGGCTGGCTCATCAGCGCGCGCGCCATGGCCAGCATCTGCTGCTCGCCGCCCGACATCGTGCCGGCCAGCTGGTTGGCCCGCTCCTTGAGGCGCGGGAAGATGCCGAACATGCGGTCGATGTCGGCCTTGATGCCGGCCTCGTCGGTGCGCGTGTAGGCGCCCATCTGCAGGTTCTCGGTGATGGTCATGCGCGCGAACACGCCGCGGCCTTCCGGCACCATCGCCAGCCCTTGCTTGAGCAGCGTGTAGCTGGGCACGCCCTTGATGGACTTGCCCATGTACTCCACATCGCCGCCCGCCCAGCCCTGCAGGCCGGTGATCGCCTTCATGGTGGTGGTCTTGCCGGCGCCGTTGGCACCGATCAGCGTGACCAGTTCACCGTCCTTGATCTCGAGATCGATGCCCTTGACCGCCTGGATGCCACCGTACGCGACCTTCAGGCCGGATATCTTCAGTAGTGTTTCTTTCATTGTGTCTTTCCCCCGTCAGTGCGCCGGGGTACCGAGGTAAGCCTCGATCACCGCTGGATTGCTCTGGACTTCGTGCGGCAGGCCTTGCGCGATCACCTTGCCGTAGTCGAGCACGGTCAGGCGGTTGCACAGGCCCATCACCAGCTTCACGTCGTGCTCGATCAGCAGGATGGTCTTGCCATCGCTGCGGATCTTGTCGAGCAGGCCGCGCAGTTCCACCTTCTCGGTGGCGTTCATGCCGGCTGCCGGCTCATCGAGCGCCAGCAGCTTGGGCTCGGTGGCCAGCGCCCGCGCGATTTCCAGGCGGCGCTGGTGGCCGTAGGACAGGTTGCGCGAGGTGAAGTGCGCGTACTTGCCGATGCCGACATAGTCCAGCAGGTCGTGAGCCCAGTCTTCCACCGACTCTTCTTCGCGCCGCACCGAGGGCGGACGGAATACCGCGCCAAGCAGGCCCGCCTTGGTGCGCACGTGCCGGCCCACCATCACGTTTTCCAGCGCGGTCATCTCGCCGAACAGGCGGATGTTCTGGAAGGTGCGGGCAATCCCGGCCTTGGCGACTTCGTGCACGGCGGTCGGCTGGTAGGCCTTGCCGCCCAGCACGAACTCGCCGGAGTCCGGCGTGTACAGGCCGGTAATCACGTTGAAGAAGGTGGTCTTGCCGGCCCCGTTGGGACCGATCAAGCCGTAGATCTCACCCGGCTCGATCTGCAGGCCCACATCGGACAGTGCCTGCAGGCCGCCGAATCGCTTGTTGACCCCCTGTACCGACAGGAGGAGATTCTCGTTGCTCATGATGTCCTCCTGGTCAGAAACGGCCAACGCTGCCCGGGCGGCGGATCACCGGCCGGTCTTCCTTGCGCGGCGACGGCCACAGGCCCGCCGGGCGATACAGCATCACACCCACCAGGGCCAGCCCGAACAACAGCTGGCGCAACACTTCGGCGTCGACGATGGTATGGCCGAAGAGCATGTTCTGCGCCGGCTCCGCCACGGCGCGCAGCAGTTCCTGGAAACCCACCAGCAAGATACCGCCCAGGATCACGCCAGGAATGTGACCCATGCCGCCCAGCACCACGATGGCCAGGATGTAAATGGACTCCCACAGCACAAACGACTCAGGCGACACGAAGCCTTGGAAGGCGCCGAACACCGCGCCCGACGCGCCGCCGAACGACGCGCCCATGGCAAAGGCCAGCAGCTTGATGTTGCGGGTGTTGATGCCCATCGCCTTGGCGGCGATCTCGTCTTCGCGGATGGCCACGAAGGCGCGGCCGATGCGCGAGTTCTGCAAGCGCAGGCAGATGAACACGATGGCGATCACCAGCACCACCAGCAGGTAGTAGTACATGAACACCGGCGTGAACTTCAGCCCGAAGATCTCGTGCGACTTGGAGAAATCGAAGCCAAAGATGTGGACCGGATCCACCGCGGTGATCCCCTTCGGGCCATTGGTGATGTTGAGCGGCCGGTCGAGGTTGTTCAGGAAGATGCGGATGATCTCGCCAAAGCCCAGGGTCACGATAGCGAGGTAGTCGCCGCGCAGCTTGAGCGTTGGCGCGCCGAGCAGCACGCCGAAAGTCGCCGCCACCAGCACGGCCAGCGGCAGCACGAACCACATGGAGACGTGAAAGCCATGCGGGAAGAGCTGGTGGATCCACTCGAACTGGTTGGCCAGGTGGGGCGAGCCCAGCAAGGCCATCATGTATGCGCCGACGGCATAGAAGGCGATGTAGCCGAGGTCGAGCAGGCCGGCAAAGCCCACCACGATGTTCAGGCCAAGCGCCAGCATGATGTAGATCAGCGCGAAGTCGAGCACGCGCACCCAGTAGTTGCCGCCCAGCGTCTGCACCAGGAACGGGGCGCACAAGGCGATGACCAGGAAGCCAAGCAACGCGGCCATGGTCTTGGCCGGCGTCTTGGTCAGCGGCGCAGCCTGCGCCGCCGGGGATGGAATCGGGGTATTCATGGATTCTCTCTCCTTAGGCGCGTTCGGAAACCCGCTCGCCCATGATGCCGGACGGACGGAATACAAGGACGATGATCAGCACGATGAAGGCGAACACGTCCTGGTAGTTGGAGCCAAACACCCCGTTGGTGAGATCGCCGATATAGCCGGCGCCCAGCGCTTCGATCAGGCCCAGCAGCATGCCGCCAACCATGGCGCCGGCAAGGTTGCCGATGCCGCCCAGCACCGCGGCGGTGAACGCCTTCAGGCCCGGGATGAAGCCCATGTAGAAGTGCGCATTGCCGTAGTTGGTCGCCATCATCACGCCGGCCAGCGCGGCCAGCGCCGCACCGATCATGAAGGTGGCCGAGATCACGAAGTTCGGGTTCACGCCCATCAGCCCCGCCACCTTCTGGTTCTCGGCGGTGGCGCGCATCGCGCGGCCCAGCTTGGTGCGGTTGACGAGGGTCAGCAGGCCCGCCATGACCATCAGCGCCATGCCGATGATGACGATTTCCTTGCCCGTGATGGTGGCGCCGGTCGAACCGATATCGATCGGCGACGAGGGCAGCAGCTGCGGGAAGGTCAGCGGGTTACGCGACCAGATCATCATCGCCAGGGTCTGCAGGATGATGGACACACCGATGGCGGTAATCAGCGGGGCTAGGCGGGGCGCGTTGCGCAACGGCCGGTAGGCAACCCGCTCGATGGTGTAGGCCAGCGCGGCGCAGACCGGCATGGCAATCAGCGTGGCAATCACCAGCGTGAGCCACTCCGGCAAGCCGGGGAAGAATTTCTGCAAGCCAAGTATGGCTGACAGGGCGGTCAGCGCGCCGATCATCAGCACGTCGCCGTGGGCGAAGTTGATGATCCCGAGAATGCCGTAGACCATGGTGTAGCCGAGTGCGATCAGCGCATAGATGCTGCCGAGCACCAGACCGTTCACGATCTGCTGGATAAAGATATCCATGAAAACTCCTTGCTTCCGTCCAAATTCCCTCGACATGGTGTGGATGTCGGGGGGACGTTGATATGTGGGTGGTTTGGTAGTGTCGATATTTGCTGGTAAGCGGCCTGCCTACTCCACCCATGGTAAGGATGCTGCACGTATGGCAAGGCTAAAAAAACGGCACCGCAACATACTCGCGGTGCCGTTCGGATGGGCCGGTAAGCCCGGTTTACATCTTCACGACGTCAAGAACGGTCTTCTTCTTGTCCTTGTACTCGTACAACGTGATGGTGCCTTCCTTCATGTCGCCCTTTTCATCGAAGGCGATGTTGCCGATCAGGCCCTTGTAGTTCGTCTTGGGCATCTCGGCCAGGATGGCCGCCGGCTCGGTCGAGTTAGCGCGCTTCATGGCGTCAACGATGACCATGACGGCGTCATAGGTGAACGGTGCGTAGATCTGCACCGGCGCATTGAAGCGAGCCTGGTAGCGCTTGTCGAAGTCCGCGCCCTGTTCCATCTTGGACAGTGCCAGACCGGCTTCCGAGCAGATGATGTTGGACACGGCGTCGCCGGCCAGCTCAGCCACCTTGTCGGTACAGACGCCGTCGCCGCCAACGATCTTGGAGCTGATGCCGAGTTCCTTGGCCTGCTTGGCGAACGGGCCGCCAGTGGCGTCCATGCCGCCGTACATGATCACGTCGGGCTTCTTGCCCTTGATCTTGGTCAGAATGGCCTTGAAGTCGGTAGCCTTGTCGTTGGTGGCTTCACGTGCCACCACGTTCACGCCCGAAGCCTTGGCAGTCTTCTCGAACTCGTCGGCCAGGCCCTTGCCGTAGGCAGTGGCATCGTCGACGATGGCCACGGTCTTGGCGTGCAGGCTCTTGGTGGCGTAGTTGGCCAGTGCCGGACCTTGCTGGGCGTCGGTGGCCACCACGCGGAACGTGGTCTTGAAGCCTTGCTTGGTGTAGTCGGGGTTGGTCGACGACGGCGAGATCTGCACGATGCCAGCATCGCTATAGATCTTGGAGGCCGGAATCGATACGCCCGAGTTCAGGTGGCCAACCACGGCCACGACCTTGGCGTCCACCAGCTTCTGCGCCACAGCCGTGCCCGTCTTCGGGTCGCCTGCGTCGTCTTCGCCGACCAGCTCGAGCTTGATCTTCTTGCCGTTGATCTCCAGGCCGGTCTTGTTGACTTCTTCCACGGCCAGGCGGGCGCCGTTTTCGTTGTCCTTGCCAAGGTGAGCGATGCCGCCGGTGAGCGGTGCCGCATGGCCGATCTTTACTACGACATCGCCACTGCCTGCTGCCGGCGCGGTGGCCGCCGCAGGAGCCGATGCTGCCGCATCAGCGGGCTTTTCTTCTTTCTTGCCACAAGCAGTAACCAGCGCCACTGCGGCTGCGATCGGCAGAATCTTGGCAAACGTGATTTGCATGAGTGATCTCCTAGGATTCACATGATCAGGGTAAACCAACGCCCCCCGGACGTTTCCCTGAACCGCCTTAGTTTAGTTTCAATTTGAAACGCGCGAATTGTATTCCCTTTTTATACGGATGCAATATGCGACGCAACAACCTGAAGGATTAACCCACCAAATGAGCTAGGGAATTTCCCCAATGCACACATTGGGGCAATTCCCACCTACATGGAGGCTAGCCGTTGATACTAACAAGATTCGTGCCTACCGCTTGCCCCAGGTTGGTTTTGCAGCCTTTAAGTCACTTCGCAGGGACGCGTATTAAATAGGTGTTTCATTTAATATCAACAGTCCCATTCAAATACAACGAGCGAGTGCGCCGGCACCATAATAGGGAAATCCCCAATTACAGGGATTTCCCTTATTTGTCTTTTCGGACAGACAGGTATATGGCCGTTCATGCCGGGCTTGCGCATTATCCAAGGGACAGCAGGCAATATAGAGTGCTATATATTGGTGCAACCCTGGCGAGAGAATGGTGCGCGAAGGCGTGCAACCGGCGCGCGCGAGGTGCGCCTGCCGGGCAGAAGCGGCTACGCAAAAAGCAACGGCCCGCTAGAGCGGGCCGTTTTGCCAGACGGTCAGGTGAAGCAGGCTGATCAGGCGGACGTGGCCTGTTGCAGGCCGCGCGGCAAGGGGAACGACATCTTCTCCTCGATCCCGTCCAGCGCGCGCACGTTGCGCGCACCCAGAAGGTGCAGGCGCGCGACAATGGCCTGCGCCAGTGCCTCGGGGGCGGAGGCGCCGGCGGTCAGGCCGATGCGGCGCTTGCCCGCGATCCATTCCGGCTGGAGCTGATCGGGCGAATCGATCATGTAGGCCGGCACGCCCAGGCGCTCCGCCAGCTCGCGCAAGCGGTTGGAGTTGGAACTGTTGGGGCTGCCCACCACGATCACCACCTCCACCTGGGGCGCCATGAACTTCACGGCATCCTGGCGGTTCTGGGTGGCGTAGCAGATGTCTTGCTTCTTGGGCTCGCGGATCAGCGGGAAGCGTGCCTTGAGCGCGGCGACGATCTCCAGCGTTTCGTCCACCGACAGCGTGGTCTGGGTCACGAATGCCAGGCGCTCGGGATCCGTGACTTGCAGCTTGGCGACATCCTCGGAAGACTCGACCAGCAGCATGCCGCCTTCGGCCTGCCCCATGGTGCCCTCGACTTCAGGATGGCCCTTGTGGCCGATCATGATGATCTCGCAGCCCTCGGTGCGCATCTTGCCGACTTCCACGTGCACCTTGGTCACCAGCGGGCAGGTCGCATCGAATACGTTCAGGCCGCGCACGGTGGCGTCGGCGCGCACTTCCTTGGATACGCCGTGGGCGCTGAAGATCACGGTCGAGCCGGGCGGCACTTCCTCGAGCTCCTGCACGAAGACCGCGCCCTTGCGGCGCAGGTCCTCCACCACATAGGCGTTGTGGACGATTTCGTGGCGCACGTAAATCGGCGCGCCGTAGCGTGCAAGGGCACGCTCGACGATCTCGATGGCGCGATCCACGCCGGCGCAAAAGCCGCGCGGCTGCGCCATCAGGATCTCGGCATCGGGGGCTGTGGTGGGTTCAGACATGCAAGGATTCGACTCAAGGGTGCCGGCACGACGGCCCGGCCGGTGGTCTGCTTAGAGAATGCCGATCAACTGGACATCGAACAGAATGGTCTGTCCGGCCAGCGGGTGGTTGAAATCGAACAGCGCCGACGTCGTGCCGATCTCCTTGAGCACACCGGCGTACTTACCGCCGCCGGGCGCGTTGAACTCAACCAGGTCGCCCGGCGCGTAGTCCTCTTCGAACGACGAGTTCTCGCGCAGCGTCGCCAGCGAAACCCGTTGCAGCAGATCGGGGTTGCGCGGGCCGAAGGCGTGCTCCGGCGCCAGCCGGTAAGTCATGCGCTCGCCCTCCGGCATGCCCAGCAGCGCCTGCTCCAGTGTAGGCGCGAACTGGCCTTGTCCAAGCAGCAGCGTGGCCGGCTTCTCCGCGAAGGTACTGACGATCTCAGTGCCATTCTCCATGGAGATGCTGTAGTGAAGGGTCAGGAAGGAGTCCGCCTGCACGGTCTTGCGGACATCCACGGTGCCGTCCCCATCCGCCGGGCCGGAAGCAAAAGTTTGCAAAGTCATAGGTGCTCAACCAGTCAACAACCCGTATTGTAAGCGACTCGACCGAGCGCCGCCTTGTCCGCGGTGCCATTGTTCCGAGGGGATCGTGCCATGCGCATTACCGATTGGCCCAGCAACGAGCGGCCACGCGAGAAACTGCTGAGCGGCGGGGCCGCCACGCTCTCAGACGCCGAGCTGCTTGCCGTGTTCCTGCGCGTGGGTGTGGCGGGAAAAAGTGCAGTTGACATCGCCCGGGAGCTGCTGAACGATTTCGGCACGCTCAGCAGCCTGTTTGCGGCGGACGCCGGGCAACTGGCACGCGTCAAGGGCGTCGGCAGCGCCAAGTACGCGCAGTTGCAGGCGGCCCGCGAGCTGACCCGGCGCGCGCTGGGCGAGCAGCTGCAACTGCCCGGGGCACTGGATTCCCCCACGGCGGTGCGCGACTACCTGCGCCTGTCACTGGCGGGATTGACCTACGAAGCGTTCCTGTGCCTGTTCCTGGACGCGCGCAACCGCCTGCTCGCCAGCGAGGAGCTGTTTCGCGGTACGTTGACCCAAACCAGCGTCTATCCGCGCGAGGTTGCCCGTAAGGCACTTGCGTATAACGCCGCGGCGGTCATCGTGGCGCACAACCACCCGTCGGGGAACACCACGCCCAGCGCCGCCGACCTCACCATGACCCGCGCGCTGTCCCGCTCCCTGGCCCTGATCGACGTGCAAGTTCTTGACCATTTCATCGTCGCAGGTAGTAACATCCACTCCTTCGCCGAACACGGCCAGCTGTGATGCAGGATGCGATGCGTGTTGTGATGCGCACCGCACGGATGCACACTCCTGAACGGTAAACGAGAGAAGGCATTGATTCACCAGTGCTTTCCGGTCTATAATGCTCGTTTGCTGAAGTCTCAACCGCTGCAGTCCGGGCCAGCGCGCCTTTTGTTGATCTGTTGCGAACATTGTCCACGTAGAAGAGTTAGGAGTGCTTCATGGCACGCGTCTGTCAAGTGACCGGGAAAGCGCCGATGGTCGGCAACAACGTTTCCCACGCAAACAACAAGACCAAGCGTCGTTTTCTGCCCAACCTGCAGAATCGTCGTTTCTTTGTTGAATCGGAAAACCGCTGGGTGAGCCTGCGCGTCTCGAACGCCGGCCTGCGCCTGATCGACAAGAAAGGCATCGACACCGTGCTCGTGGATCTGCGCGCACGTGGCGAAGTCTAATTAGGAGCACATCATGGCCAGCAAGGGCGGACGCGATAAAATCAAGTTGGAGTCGACTGCAGGTACGGGTCACTTCTACACGACCACCAAGAACAAGCGCACGATGCCGGAAAAGATGGAGATCATGAAGTTCGATCCCGTCGCCCGCAAGCACGTGTCGTACAAGGAAACCAAGATCAAGTAATTGATCCTGTCTTCCGCATGCCGATCGCGCGGCATGTCTGTAGAAACCCCGCTCACGCGGGGTTTTTGCTTTTCCGGGCAGCATGCGCCGCATTGCGCGGCCAACGGCTCTCGGCACCCAGCTCACGCATGGCTTGCCTGCCCACGCAAGCACGCTGGCGGTGTACACTTTCCAGCTTTCCTGCCTCCCGACCGCGCGCCGCGCGCGTCTCTCGCACCATGAACTTCGATGTCGCCATTGTCGGCAGCGGACTGGCCGGTCTGACGGTCGCGCTGCAACTGGCCGACACCCATCGGGTTGTCATCATTTGCAAACGTGCCATGACGCAAGGCGCCAGTGACTGGGCCCAAGGCGGCATAGCCGCGGTCCTGGACTCAGGCGACAGCCACGATGAGCACACGCAGGACACCTTGGTGGCAGGCGCTGGCCTTTGCGATGACAGCGCCACGCGCTATATCGTCGAGCACGGGCGCGAAGCGATCCAGTGGCTGATCGACCGCGGCGTGCCGTTCACCCGCGATGACCAGGCGGAACTCGGCTACCACCTCACGCGCGAAGGCGGCCATAGCCGCCGGCGCATCATCCACGCGGCGGACGCCACCGGCCATGCCGTCGTGTCCACGTTGAGCGAGCAGGCGCGCCAGCACCCCAATATCACGATCATCGAGGACCACTTCGCGGTGGACCTGATCACCTCGAGCAAGCTTGGCCTGCCGGGCAACCGCTGTTACGGCCTCTACGTGCTGGACGACGCCAGTGGCGAAGTGCAGACCATTACCGCCACCCACACCGTGCTGGCGACAGGCGGCGCGGGCAAGGTCTATCTCTACACCACCAACCCCGACACCGCCACCGGCGATGGCATCGCCATGGCCTGGCGTGCGGGCTGCCGGGTGTCGAACATGGAGTTCATCCAGTTCCACCCGACCTGCCTGTATCACCCCTACGCCAAGTCTTTCCTGATTTCGGAAGCGGTACGTGGCGAAGGCGGCCTGCTGAAGCTGCCCGACGGCACCCGCTTCATGCCAGAGCACGACGAACGCGCCGAACTGGCTCCGCGCGACGTGGTGGCGCGCGCAATCGACTTCGAGATGAAGAAGCGCGGCCTGGATTACGTGCACCTGGACATCAGCCACCAGCCCGAATCCTTCCTGCGCGAGCACTTCCCGACCATTCACGCACGGTGCCTGGAACTTGGCATCGACATCGCCCGCGAGCCCATCCCGGTGGTGCCGGCCGCGCACTACACCTGCGGCGGCGTGGTCACCGACACCGCGGGCCGCACCGATCTGGCCAATCTCTATGCCGTGGGCGAGACGGGCTGCACGGGCCTGCACGGCGCCAACCGCCTGGCCTCCAATTCGCTGCTCGAATGCATGGTGATCGGGCGCGCGGCAGCCCTCGACATTGCCGGCCAGGACAAGGCCGGCCAACCGGACATCACCCTGCCCCAGTGGGACGAAAGCCGGGTTGCGGATGCCGACGAGGAAGTCGTGGTCTCGCACAACTGGGACGAGCTGCGCCGCATGATGTGGAATTATGTGGGCATCGTGCGCACCAGCAAGCGGCTCGAGCGCGCCCAGCACCGCATCACCCTGCTGCGCGAGGAGATCGCGGAGTACTACGCCAACTTCCGTGTCACCCGCGACCTGCTGGAGCTGCGCAACCTGGTGGAAGTCGCCTCGTTGATCGTGGATAGCGCGTATTCGCGCCATGAAAGTCGTGGTTTGCATTTCAGCCGTGACTATCCCGAGACGTTGCCGAAGGCGCTGCCCACGGTGATGCAGCCCGTGTTCAAGCGGGAACGGGTGAAGTAAGCCCGCGCCTGGATCTCGCCATGAAAAAAGCGCGCCCAAGGCGCGCTTTTTTCATGCTCCGACCAATCCCGATTATTCGATGATCCGCAACGAATAATCCGTCGCGCGCACGTCCTTGGTTAGCGCCCCGACCGAGATCCGGTCCACACCGGTTTGCGCAAAAGCACGGATCGTGTCTGCATTGACCCCGCCCGAGACCTCCAGCAAGGCACGCCCGGCGTTGATACGCACGGCATCGCGCATCATCGCCTCGGTAAAGTTATCGATCAGGATCGATTTCGCGCCAGCCGCCAATGCCTCTTCCAGCTCGGCCAGGCTTTCCACCTCGACCTGGACCGACACACCAGCATCCAGCGCGGCTGCTGCCTGCATGGCGGCGGTGATGCTGCCGGCCGCGGCAATGTGGTTTTCCTTGATCAGGATGCCGTCATACAACGCCAGGCGCTGGTTGTCGCCACCGCCGACCCTGACCGCGTACTTCTGCGCAAGGCGCAGGCCCGGCAACGTCTTGCGGGTATCGAGCACGCGCGCCCGGGTACCTTCGACCAGGTCGGCATAGCGGCGCGTGGCGGTCGCCACGCCGGACAACAACTGCAGGAAATTCAGCGACGGCCGCTCCGCGGTCAGCAGCGAACGAGCCGGACCGGTAATCTCGCAGACCACCGAGTCCGGCGCCATGCGGGCACCCTCGGCCTGCTTCCAGACGACCTGTAGCGCGGGATCGACCGCGCGCATGCACGCCTCGAACCACGGCTGGCCACACAGCACGGCTTGCTCGCGCACGATCACGCGTGCCCGCGCCGGCTTGCCGGCGGGCACCAGCAGGCCGGTCAGGTCGCCGCTGCCGACATCTTCGGCAATGGCGGCGCTGACATTGGCCTGGAGCGCCTCGGCGAGCGCCGGGCCATAGCTGTCAAAAATAGCGTTGACGTTCGAATTCACGGAATTCAGGTTTGGATTGCTGCTCATGCCGGGCCGATTCCCTTGAACAAGGCCTGCTCGCTGGCCAGGTCGGCCTTGGGCCGCACATTGGCCTTCTGCTGCGCGGCGAAGTCGAGCATGCGGTCGATGCAGGTCACGGCCTGGCGGCCGATATCCGCGTCGACATGGATTTCGTTATGACCCTTCTCCAGCACTTCAGCCAGATTGGTCAGTGCATTCATCGCCATCCAGGGGCAGTGCGCGCAACTCTTGCAGGTCGCGCTGTTGCCGGCAGTGGGGGCTTCGATGAAATGCTTGTCGGGTGCGGCCAGGCGCATCTTGTGCAGGATGCCGTTGTCGGTCGCAACGATAAACTCGCGCGCGTCCAGCTCCTTTACCGCCGCGATCAGCTGCGAAGTCGAGCCCACCACATCGGCCTGCTCAACCACATTGGCCGGCGACTCCGGATGCACCAGAATCTTGGCATTGGGAAACTCCCGGCGCAGCAGGTCAAGCTCGATGCCCTTGAACTCATCATGCACCAGGCAGGAACCCTGCCACAAGAGCATGTCGGCGCCGGTCTGCTTCTGGATATAGCTGCCCAGGTGCTTGTCCGGGGCCCACAGGATCTTCTCGCCGCGCGCGTGCAGGTGCTCGACAATCTTCAGGCCAATGCTCGAAGTCACCATCCAGTCGGCGCGCGCCTTCACGGCGGCACTGGTGTTGGCATAGACCACCACCGTGCGATCGGGATGCGCGTCGCAGAACGCGGCGAATTCGTCGGACGGGCAGCCCAGGTCAAGCGAGCAGGTTGCGTCCAGGTCGGGCATCAGCACGGTCTTTTCCGGGCTGAGGATCTTTGCGGTCTCGCCCATGAATCGGACCCCCGCCACCACCAGCGTCTTGGCCGGATGATCGCGGCCAAAGCGCGCCATCTCCAGCGAGTCCGACACGCAGCCGCCGGTTTCCTCGGCCAGGTCCTGCAGGTCGGAATCAACGTAATAGTGCGCGACAAGCACCGCATTGCGTTGTTTCAGCAGGGTCTTGATGCGCGCTTTGAGCGCCGTGCGCTCCTGTGCCGACAGCACAGGAGGCACTTTGGCCCAGGCGTGGGCGACACAGCTGCCGCCTTCGGGGGACTCCGTCGAGAGGTTCGGCTTTTCGAACTCGACGGCTTTGATCGTTTGGGGGGTCATCTCCGATACTCCTCTTGGACAGCGCGCCTCGGAATTCCGCTTGGTATCCGCTTGTCGCCGCTGACCCTGATATTGGGGGAGTTTAGCGAAAACAAAAGCCCCGCCAGAGGCGGGGCTTTTGGGCGAGCTAAATTGTATCAGGCCACGCCAGCTCGGGCATCAGCCCGCATCAGGCATAACGGCGCAGGCGCAGCGAGAAATCGTGCAGTGCCTGGATGCCGCTGGCCTCGGCGCGGTGGCACCAGGCCTGCAGCTGCGCCAGCAGCTGTTCGCGCGTCAGGTTGGAGCGGCCCCAGATCGCGGCCAGCTCGCGGCGCATTTCCACGAAGGTATGCAGCGACTTGTTCTGCTCCACGATGCTGGCCAGTTGCTGGCGCTGCGGATCGGCCAGCTTGGCTTCTTCGCGGTGGAACCACTTGCGAGCCGGCTTGAAGCTGCTGTACTCGGCCATACGGGCTTCCTTCAGCTTTTCCAGTTCCTGCTTGTAGGCGCTCTTGACCGCCTTGGCATAGCGCGCCATCACGTCATAGCGATTGGCAATGATGGCTTCCAGCGTGTTGTGGTCAACCGGGCGGGCATCCACCAGGCGCGCCTTCGGCGGGGTCTTCTTGACCTTGGCCAGACCAACAGCCTGCATGGCGCGGATGTAGCCCCAGCCGATGTCGAACTCGTACCACTTGATCGAGAACTTGGCCGACGTCGGGTAGGTGTGGTGGTTGTTGTGCAGTTCTTCGCCGCCGATGATGATGCCCCACGGCGAGACATTGGTCGAAGCGTCCTCGCAATCGTAATTGCGATAGCCCCACCAGTGGCCCAGGCCATTGATGATGCCGGCGGCGTGGATCGGGATCCACAGCATCTGCACGGCCCACACGCTCAGGCCGATCACGCCGAACAGGGCGACGTCGATGATCAGCATCAGGCCAACGCCTTGCCAGCCAAAGCGCGAGTAGACATTGCGCTCGACCCAGTCGTTGGGCGTGCCATGACCGAACTTGGTGATGGTTTCCTTGTTCTTGGACTCGGCGCGATACAGCTCCGCGCCTTCCAGCAGCACCTTGCGGATGCCGCGGGTCTGCGGGCTGTGGGGATCGTCTTCGGTCTCGCACTTGGCGTGGTGCTTGCGGTGAATGGCGGTCCACTCTTTGGTGACCATGCCGGTGGTCAGCCACAGCCAGCCACGGAAGAAATGCGAAACGATAGGGTGCAGGTCCAGCGACCGGTGCGCCATGCAGCGGTGCAGGTAGATGGTTACGCCCGCGATGGTGATGTGCGTCACCACGAGGGTGTAGATCACAATCTCCCACCAGGACCAGTTGGCGAGGCCATTAGCGGCCCAGTCAAGAATAGTGTCGAACAAACTGTTCTCCGTCGATTAAACAGGGGCATTCAGTGCGGCACGACAGGGCGAGCCGCAAACAAAGTGCAGAAAAAGGACTGCAAATTCAATGATTGCGTCATACGGCACCTGCCTGAAACCCCGGCATTCGCCGGAGTCCCCAAGGCACGCGCGCCTGGCGCCATGGGCAAAACTGCTGCCTGCCGGCGGACTGGACACGAGCCGCTGCAATCTGGCGGCTGTCTGGTGTGGGGCTGGAGGTCAAACAAACTCACCCGAACGAAACGTGCTTTCCGAATGAACCCGCAACTACCCTGGATTCTACCGGAACCGCATCGCACGGACATCCGCTTTTTCCCTCAGTTTGACGCTAAGCAACACGGATTGTTCCATAAGGTGGCCTAAACGCCCCGTGAACGCTCAGGATGCCGATCCCCTGCGGACACCCGGCAAATCGATATGTGCCCCTTGCACTTCTTTTACGGGGCCACCATTGCCGTCGACTTCCACTTTCCCCAGCACCCGCACCTCTCGCTGCGGATACGGGATCGAGATGCCATGCTCCTTGAACTTCCGCCATATCGCCCGGTTCATCGCCGATTGCACGCCCAGCTTACCATTCTGAGGATCGGCGATATAGCCGGCAAGCTCGTATTCGATGCCATTGTCGCCGAACAACACCAGAAATGCCGACGGGCCCGGCTGCGGCATCAAGCGCGGAATATCCTGGGCGGCCTCCACGAGCAAGGCGAGCACCACTTCGGGATCCGCCGCGTAATCGGCCTGCACACGTGTCGCCACGCGCACATGGGTATTGGAGAACGAATGGTTCTGCACCGCCTGCGCCACCAGTTGCTCGTTCGGCACCAGGGTTTCGCCATCGCCGTTGCGCACCACGGTGTACCGCGTCCGGATCTGAGAAACGATCCCCGTGTACTTGTCGACGGTGATCTGGTCGCCCAGCTTGACCGACCGGTCCAGCAGGATGATGAATCCGGAGATGTAGTTGCTGGCGATCTTTTGCAAGCCCAGCCCCAGGCCAACACCCAGCGCGCCACCGAACACGGACAACACGGTGAGGTCGATGCCGACCAGCGACAGGCTCAGCAACAGGGACACGAGCAGCAGCAGCGCCTTTGAAATCCGGCTCAGAACCACCTTCAGGTTGCTATCCAGCCCGGTCGACCGCATCAGGCGCTCTTCCAGCCATGAGCCGAACCACATCGCCACCAGCACGGTGACCAGGATCCAAACGATGGCCACCAGTGTGTCCGCCAGGCTGATCTTCTGCTTGCCGCCCAGCGAAAAGCGGATGCCGTCCATCCAATTCACCACATCCCACAGCAAACCCAGCACATAAAGCGCCATCGCCGCCCAAACCAGGGTCGTCAGCACTTTTTCGACCAGCAGCAGCATGCCATGCAACTGGCCATTGCCCGACATGACGCGACGCAGGATGTAGAAGGCGAAATACAGGAAGGTAATGCCGGAAAGAGGCACCAATGCGAGCCGTAGCACGCTGATGGACATCATCGGCTCCAGCCCGAAGCGCGCACCCGTCACCAGCAGCCAGCCGAACAACGGGAACATCGCGCGCTCCAGGCTGGCGGCGGCGAAACGCAGGGAGAAGCTGGATCCGGCGTAGCGGGCTTCGAGGCGCTTGACGATCAGTCTAGCCAATGGCCAAGCCACGGCCAGGCAAGCGGCGAGGACCGCCAATTGCCAGATGAAGCCAGGGCCACCCGCGTCGCGGATCAGGTCATCGAGCATCTTGCCAAAGGCCGGATGCGCAACATGGAGTTCGTTCAAGGAAATGGGATTCATGTTCTGCCGTGGCTGGCAGGGTCCATCCGGTCCGGATCGGCGGTCCCTGGCAAGGTAAGCGGGACACTGCATGACGTTACTGCATGCCCCGCAGCCAAAAAGTCAGCCATTCTAGCCGCCCTGCTCCGCACGGCGCAGGATTGGCGCCGGGCAAACGGGCAAGCGGGCCTATACGCCGAGGCCGAGCACTGTCCGCCGCACCTTCACCGGCAATCCGGCGGGCGACGCCACGGCTCGGCAATGCGTTGCAGCCGATCCCGAAGGTCCGCGCCGGGATGCAAGCGGCCGCATAACAGGTCGACGCAATAGTCGATCACCCGCGCCCGCCCGGGCGGGTTGAGCATGCCGTGGTCCAGGCCATCGATGGTCTCGATCTGCAACTGCGAGAAGCCGGCGAGGCCGGCCAGCGTCGGCCCGAAGAACCGCGCCAGCTCGAAAGGCCCGGGATCGTCCGGCCCGAACAGCAGGCGCAGCGCCGTGCCGCGCGCGTCGAGCGACTGGAGCAAGCCCTCGATCTCCTGCTGCTCGTGCACGGCAGGCTTGGGCAGGACCGATGCCGCATCGATGCCGGGCGCGCCCTCTTCTGCCGTAGGTGCGCTGCGGCCATGGATCAGCCACCGGGGCCGGGTAAAGGTCTCCCGGCGCAACAAGCGCTGCAGGTTGACCAGCACGGCGCCCACCACGCCCGGGTGCGCGCCCGCGGTGTGCAAGCTGACATTGGCGCCGTAGCTCACGCCGAAAGCCACCACCTCGCGATGGCCGTGAGCAAGCAGCCAGTCGCAGGCAGCGACAGCATCGCGGTACCCCTCCGGATCGGCCGGCACCGCCGCGATGGCCTGCGCGCCAACCGATGCGTCCCCGATGCCCCGCACATCGATGCGGAACGAGGCAACACCGCGTGCCGCCAGCCGGCGCGCCAGCATGACCCCGCAACGGCCGGCACCGACGTGATGCGTGCCGCCGGAATTGTTGATCAGCACGGCCGGCCGCTCGATGCGCGGCCCGCGCGGCTCGCACAACATGCCGAACAGGCCCTGGCCAAAGCGCACCGGCGTTTCCGCCCACTCGCCGGCGCGCAGGCACGAAACCGTTCCCGCTGCCATCGCGCGGCCAGCCGGAGCGGGCTCGCCAACTGGCGCCGCTGGCGCCATGGCGGCAATCCAGCCGGCCACCTCCGTGAAGGTCGCATCCGGTGGCGTGCCATGCAACGGGTCCTGCAGCCAGCCGATCAGGTCAGGGAAAGGCACCATCCGCACCTGCGCGCCCAGCGTGCCGTAGTGGCGCGCCAGCGGGGCCATCTGAGGCTCGCCGCCCGCGATCAGAATTTGCGGGGCGGGGGCGCAAGGCGCATTGAGCAGGTCGATGCCGCCAAGGCCATCGATCGCGGCATCGGTGAAATGGATTCCCAGGATGTCCATGCCCGATTGCTGGCCCGCGCCAGGCACCGGCCCCGGCTCCGGCTCCACAGCGCGGCAAGCGAGCGAGCGCCAGGTCTGCGCGATCATCTTCATCTCCCGCACCAGCAGCCTGCCGCTCGCCACGGGCGCGAGCAGGGCCAGCGCATCGACGCGCCGCCCGGCCACGCCGCGCCCGGCAGCCAGTGCCGCCAGCAAGGCGCCCCCGCGCACGCCCAGCAGCACGAGTTCCTGGGCACCGGACAAGCGCCTGAGCAACTTGCCAGCAGCATCGATCCCGGCAAGCCAGGCGTCGACACAGGACGCGCCCGGCACGCCGGCATGGTCAAGGTCGGCGGAGTCACCGGTGCCTGGATAGTCGAACCTGAGCACAGGCACGCCCTGGGCCGCGAGCCGCTCCGCCAGCCGCGCCAGGCCGGCATGCGTCCACAAGGCTTCGTGCCCGATCGCATTGCACAGCAGTACCGCGCGCTGACCCTGGGCCGGGTGGTACCAGCCAAAACATCCGTCGAAATGCAGCGGCGTCATGGCGCAAACGCCTTGCGGCTCGCCTGCCGTGCATCCCCGCCACCAACGGCCAGGCGCTCGCAGCGCGCCTGCAACTGGCCGCGATCGATCTTGCCGTTCACGTTCATGGGAAGGCCGTCGACGCAGACAATGCGATCCGGCTGCGCGTAGACCGGCAGGCTCTGCCTGCACGCCTGGCGGATCCGCGCCAGGCGCGCGCCGAGCTCGCCCGGCGAGGCGTCGCCCGATGCCTGCACAAAGGCGACCAGCCCCATCGGCTTGCCGGTGTTATCCAGTGGCCACGCCAGCACGGCGCACTGCGTGCTGCCGCTGGCAGCCTGCACCACCTGCTCGATCTCCTGCAATTCCACGCGGTTGCCGCGAATCTTCACCTGCATGTCGATGCGGCCGTGATAGAGGAAGCCGTCGGGGGATTCGGCCACAGCATCGCCGGTGCGGTACCAACGGCTGCACGCCCGCTCGGGATAGGCGCGGGTAAAGAAGCGCTGCGCGTCGAGCGGGTTGGCACCGAGATAGCCCTTGGCAAGCTGCGCGCCACCAATCAGCAGCTCACCCTGCGCACCGGGCGGCACCGGCGCAAGCGCATCGTCGACGATCATCAGCTCGACCCCGGGATATGGCTTGCCGAGCGGCACCGCGGGGCGCGACGCATCGGCAAGAAACGCCTCGGTCAACTCGAAGGTGAGCATGATCACCGTCGCCTCGGTGGGTCCGTAGCCGTTGACGATGCGGGTGTTCGGCGCCGCCCGCGACCATGCCCGCGCCAGCGTCTTGGGCAAGGCCTCGCCCCCCATCAAGGTCATTCGCACGCTGGGAAACGCGCAAGGCGTGAGCTTGCGAAACTGCTGCATCAGCGCCAGCACGGAGGGCACGCTGGCCCAATGGGTAATCCTGTGCTCCTGGATAAAACCGGCCAGGTAAAGCGGGTCTTGCAGCGCGGGCACATAAAGGCAGCCGCCGTTCGCCCAGCAGACGTGCATGTCATGCACCGAGAAATCGAAGGTGAGATCGGCGAACTGGCTGAAGCGCGCCCCGGGCTCGCATGGAAAGCGCTGCATCTGCGCGCTGACATAGGCCACGGCGCTGGCATGCGGGATCATCACGCCCTTGGGCGGCCCGCTGGTGCCGGAGGTGAAGATCAGGTAGACAAGATCGTCTCCCGAGACGGCGGCAAGCTGGCCGGGCGGGTCATGCACGAAAAGCGCCGGAGGCAGCGGGGCGAAGCGCGCGCTGCCTCCCGGACACCCGGTTTCCGGCAGCGACTCCGGATCCAGGAGGACGATGTGCAAATCCGGGGGCAGCAACGGCATCAGCGCCTCAAGCTGCGGTGCGCATGCGTGATCGACCAGCATCACCCGCGCACCCGAGCGCTCGACAATGGCGGCGTTGCGTGCCAAGGGGAATTTGGGGTGCAACGGCACGTAGGCCATGCCCGCCGCGAGCACGCCGAGCAGGCCGGTGTACGCCGAGACGCTGCGGTGCGCGAACAGGACGCAGTTGCGGCGCCCGTCCCCTGCATACGCCGCCAGCGCGGCACTCACGCGGCCCGCGCGTGCGCGCAGTTCCTCATAAGCGTAAAAGCGGCCGTCGACCCACAAGGCGTGGTCGCCGGGCTGCCGCGCAGCCGTATCGAAGAAGAATGAATGCAACATCCCGCCTCCCAACCGAGCGGGCCGCCCCCCGTTGCGGGACCGGCGCGTTCTGAAACCCCATCCGAAAATTGTGCCGGCGCCGAGCCACCCTGCACGGTTGCGCGCCGATGTGCTTGCCTGGCGCGCGTTGTCTTGCCAACTTAGACGGCATTACCCGACAAGACAAGTTGCACCGCCTTAAATGTACTGAACTTGAGATCTTTTTCCATTCGTGCGAATGGGGGATGCGAATGGAGGCGGACTGCGCTCCACGATGGCGGCCTTCACGTAGCCGGGAGCGGGTGTGCGCCGGCCAGCCTTGCGCTGGCAACATTCATGGCCGGTTTCCCCGCACCGTCGCGCGCCCTTGCGGGGTCCGTCCGCGCGCCACAAAGGATGGCGGGCCGCCCAGAGGGCTTAGTCCATCAAGCGCCGCGTATCTGGCATTGGCACGCACCGGACATCCTCGCGGCGTGCGCGCAGGCCGAGCGGCGCAGGCGCAATGCGTGACGGCAGGGATCGCGGATGGGAAAGAAAGGGAGAACGGGAGAGGCGGCTGGGGCCGAACGGCCCCAGCGCGGAAAAATCGCCAGTCGGCCGGCACCACGGGGATGCCTCCCCGGGCGCAGCCGCCTGACCGATCGGGCGTTAGCTGACGCGCTCCAGCACGGCGGCGAAGAAGCCGTCGGTCTGGTGCAGGTGCGGGTACAGCGCCAGCATCTCGGCATCTTCCGGCAAGCCGGGCACCGTGATCTTTTGCTCGGCCAGCACCTGCGCGGCGGGCACCAGGCGGAAGGCCGGGTGCGAGGCCAGGAAACCGCGCACGATGCCTTCGTTCTCGGCCTCCAGCACGCTGCAGGTTGCGTAGACCACGCGCCCGCCCACCTTTACCAGGCGCGCGGCGGACTCGAGAATGGCCGCCTGCTTGACGGTCAGCTCCAGCACCGATTGCGGCGACTGGCGCCACTTCAGGTCCGGATTGCGCCGCAGCGTGCCCAGGCCGCTGCAAGGCGCATCCACCAGCACGCGGTCGATCTTGCCGGCCAGGCGCTTGATCTTGGCGTCGTGCTCGGAGTCGATCAGCACGGGGTGCACATTGGACAATCCGCTGCGCGCCAGGCGCGGCTTGAGATTGGACAGGCGCTTCTCGGACACGTCGAATGCATAGAGGCGGCCGGTGGAGCGCATCAGCGCGCCCAGGGCGAGCGTCTTGCCGCCCGCGCCCGCGCAAAAATCGACCACCATCTCGCCGCGCTTGGGCGCGACCAGGTTGCACAGCAGCTGGCTGCCTTCATCCTGCACTTCGACCAGGCCGTTGACGAACAGCGGCAGCTGGTTGAGCGCCGGCTTGCCGGCCAGGCGGATGCCGGACGGCGCCATCGGCGTCAACTCGGCCTTCAGCCCCGCGGTGGTCAGTTCGGCCAGCGCGGCCTCCTGCGTGGTCTTGACCAGGTTGGCGCGCAGGTCCAGCGGCGCCGGGCGCAGCCAGGCGTCGCCCAGCGCTTCGACAAAGGCTTCGTCGTGGCGCGCGGCCAGCTGGTCGAACAGCCATTCGGGCAGGTTGGCGCGCACGCGCGGCGCCAGGCTGGAACGCTCGATCGTGGTCAGGCGATCGAGCCATTCGCCCTCTTCCGGCAGCAAGAACGGCGTCAGTACGTCGCGGCCCAGCGTGGCGGCCAGGCCCAGCAAGGCCAGGCGGCGCTGCGAAGCTCCCGTGCCGCTGGCGGCGAACTGCGCAAACTCCACGCGCCGGCGCAGCACGGCAAACACGGCTTCGGCGATGATGCCGCGCTCGCGATGGCCCAGCTTGGGGTTTTCGCGGAAGTAGTAGCTCACCACCACGTCGGACGGACGCGTGAACATCAGCACCTTGCCCAGCAGGCGGTCGATATGCTGGATATGGACGGCATGCAGCCCGCCATGCGGCCCGCGGCCTTGCTGCGGGGCCTGGCCCTCGTTCGCATCGCGCGAGCGCGACAGGCGGATGGGCGTGCCCTTGTGATCCTTGTTCTTGTTGCGGACGGGCTGGCGGGCCCCTGCGGTATTGCGGCTCATGACTGCACCTCCGTAGCGGCAGCAAAGGCCGTAAACAGCTGGGATTCGGGTGGTTCGACCCGGACTACGCCGGCACGCACTTGCAGCCGGCCTTCGACATACCAGCGCACAGCGCGCGGGTAGATAACGTGTTCGCACGGCAACAGGCGCGTGGCCAGGCTCTCGGGCGTGTCGTCCGGCAGCACGTCAAGCGCGGCCTGGACGATGACGGGGCCGTGATCAAGCTCGGGCGTGACGAAATGCACGCTGGCGCCGTGGACCTTGACGCCCGCCTCAATGGCTTGCCGGTGCGTATGCAGCCCCGGAAAGCACGGCAGCAGCGACGGATGGATATTCAGCATGCGCCCGGCGTACTTGTCGACAAAGCCCGGCGTCAGGATGCGCATGAATCCGGCCAGGACCACCAGGTCCGGCGCGAAAGCGTCGATGGCAGCGGCGAGCGCGGCATCAAAAGTGGCGCGATCATCATAAAGCTTGTGGTCCACCACGCCGGTAGCCACGCCGTGGTCGGCGGCATATTTCAGACCTTCGGCGTCTGGCCGGTTGGACAAGACCGCCGCTACGCGCGCCGGCCAGCCCTCGGCGGCGCAGGCGCTGACGATGGCTTCCATATTGGAGCCTCGCCCGGAAATCAGGATAACGATATTTTTCATCGCGCAATTCTACCAAGTCGGGGCCAGTACACGACCAAAGCGAGCGCATTAGGCACTTAAAACACGCGAAACCCTCGCCGCAGCGCCATTTCGCATGGCCTATACGCAACGTGAACCCGCGTGCGGTGGATTGTGACGCCTCGCCCGCTCTGCTAGAGTGGCTGCTATCGTCCACGCGCAGTCCGTTAACACGGCTTCAAGTGACAACAAGGACGAACTGGGAAATTAGACGGGAAATCGCATGTCGAACGCTGCACCGACCTTGTTGGTGGTCGATGATCATCCTATGGCCTTGTCTGGCACAACCGCGTTTTTGGCGGAAGTGATGCCCGACATCGCCGTCCATGCTGCTGGAAGCGCCAAAGAAGCGTTGAATACCTTGCAGCAAGGACTCAGGCCTGACATCGTGCTGCTGGATATCTGGCTGACCGATGGTACCGGCTTCGACGCCATGCAGGCGCTCAAGACACTGGTACCTTCCGCTCGCTTTATTTTTATGTCGGCCGAGGCTACGCCTGAGATCGTGGGCCGCGCGCGCGCGCTCGCGGCCTGTGGCTTCGTCGGCAAGCACCTGGACGCCAACGCATTCACCGCCGCCGTGCGCAAGGTGCTGGCCGGCGACACCTCCTTCCCGTCGGACGAAGCGCTCAGCGGCCGTGCTCAATCCTTCGGGCCGGCGCACGGTATTCCGGTCACGCCGGCGGAACTGGGCCTGACCCCGCGCCAGGGCTCGGTGCTGGCGCTGGTGCTGGAAGGCCTGCCCAACAAGGTCATCGCGCGCCGGCTGGGCCTGACGGAAAACACCGTCAAGGAACACGTCTCGGCCATCCTGCAGCGGCTCAGCGTGCGCACCCGCATGCAGGTCATGTCGCGCATGGAGCGATTCCGCCTGCGCCAGTAACGCGCACCGGCGACGCCTGCGGCTCACGCTGACTGGGCAGGCGGCAAATAAAAAATGGGCCTGCGCGTCATGCGCCGGCCCATTTTTTATGCCTTCGCCGCTCAGGCGGGCCGCAGCCAGCGCCGCAGCAACAGTCTCAATGCAGCCGGGTCGACCGGCTTGGGCAGCACGAAGTAGCCTGCCTCCTCGGCCGCTGCCAGCGCGGCGGATTTCAGGTCGCCCGACAAGAGCGCGCTGCGCGCCTGCGGCTGCGTGTTCTGCCAGCGTTCAAGCAGGTCCAGTCCGTTTTCGCTGCCAGGCAGGCGCAGGTCGCAGAAGATGATGTCCGGCTTGAGTCCCTGGAGGAACAGGCGGTCGGCATCCGCGCCGTGCGCGGCGCAGGCTACCTGGATGCCCCACGCCTCCATTAGCGCAATCCATGCCTTGCGGATCTGGGTGTCGTCGTCGACCACCAGCACGGTGCCACGCAGGTGGTCGGGCTTGGCATCCTCGGCCTGCGCGTTGGCCCGCACGGTACGGATGGTTGCCACGGTCTCGGCCGCCACCGGCGCCAGCGAGAACCAGAACACCGATCCCCGGCCCGGCACGGAGCGCACGCCGTAGGTGCCGCGCATCAGCCGTACGCATTCCTTGAAGATCGCCAGCCCGAGTCCCAGGCCCTGGGACGGGTCGCGCTGCGGGTTGTGCACCTGGTAATACGGCGAGAAGATGTCCGGCAGATGCTCGGGCGTAATCCCTGCTCCGGTGTCCCACACCTCCACGCGGATATGCTTGCGGCGCTCGCGCGCGGTCACCAGCACGCCGCCGCGCCGGGTATAGCGCAGGGCATTCTGCACAAGATTGAACAGCGCGCGGCGCAGCAGCACCGGCTCGGCCATGGCGTACAGCTCTTCGGGCACGCGCGGGGTCAAGGTCAGGCCGCTTTCTCGCGCGTCGGCGGCGAACTGGCTCATGACCTCGCTGATCAGATGGCTGAGCTCGCACGGCTCCAGCGTGGGCAGCACTTTGCGGCCCTCGAGCTTGGACAGGTCCAGCAGCGAGCGGAACAGCAGGTCGATGGTCTGGGTGCCGGCGGCCACCTGCTCCACCAGCGGATGGAGCGAGGATGACTTGTTGCGGGCGCGCAGCGCCTCCACCAGCATCACCAGCGCATGCACCGGCTGGCGAAGGTCATGGCTGGCGGCGGCCAGGAAGCGCGACTTTTCCTCGCTGGCATGCAGCGCCCTCTCCTTCTCCTCCTGGAATTGCTTGGCCAGCCTGCGGCTGTCGCTTTCCAGCTGGATGGCCCGCACCAGCGTGCGCTGCAGGTTCAGCGCATGGCGCGTGAGCATGATGGCGTAGACCACCAGCAGCAATTGCACATAGGTGCCATGGCCCGGGAAGGCGTACTCGGCCAGCAGGATATTGGGTACCAGGATCGGGATGCCGGCGTAGACCAGGTTGGATGGCACCGGCGACTGCGCGGTAACGCCGCCCGCCAGCACGCCAAGCGCCAGCAGGTACAGCACGCTGGAAAAAACGGTGGAGCCGGTATAGAGATGCAGCAGCGCGGAGCTGCCCCAGGTCAGGCCGGTCAGGAAGGCCATCGCGCGCATATTGGCCCACCATTTGCGCGTGTGTGCCGAGCGGCTCATGGTGGCGCAATCGCGCAGGTAGCCGAAGTAGAACCAGCTGGTGGCCGCGGTCAGCACCAGCATGACGCCGCACCAGCCCACCAGGGCACTGTGATCGGCGGCCGACCAGAAGGCGATCGCGGTCAATGCCGGAAGCACCACCGAGGCGACGATGGCGGTGGGGGAGACGCGATGGATGGTCGCCAGCAGCTTGGCCCGCGTTTCGGTATCGAGCGGAGGCCCTGGCGGCGGCAGGATTCGGTTTAGCAGCGCGTTCAAGGGAGGGCTGGGGGCAGCGAGTGCGATCCGCCGTATCATGCCGCCTTTTGGAGCACAACGCCATGACAATGAGTCGATCCGTGCACAAAAACGCCAGTCCGGGCATGCCGGCCACCGCCGCCAGGCCAAACTTGTCCACCATTCGCCTTATAATGCTCGCTTTACCCAAACGCCTGTTGCCGTCCTCGTGAAAGTCTTCCGTGGCCTGCCCAACGCCGAAAGCCGGGCGCCCTGCGCCCTCACCATCGGCAATTTTGACGGTGTGCACCGCGGCCACCAGTCCCTGCTCGCCCGCGCGCGCGCTGCAGCGGATGCACGCGGGCTGCCGCTATGCGTGATGACATTCGAGCCGCATCCGCGCGAATTCTTCACGCCGGAAAAGGCGCCAACGCGCATTGCGCTGCTGCGCGACAAGCTGGAAAGCCTGCGCCGCAACGGTGTCGACCGTGTTGTCGTTGAGCACTTCAACGCACACTTCGCGGCGCAGTCCCCGCAAGCATTCGTCGAAAACGTACTCTGGCATGGCCTGCACACGCGCTGGCTGCTGGTCGGCGACGACTTCCGCTTTGGTGCCAGGCGCGCCGGCGATTTCGCCTATCTGCAACAAGCCGGCGTCCAGTTCGGCTTCGACGTGGAGCAGATGGGCTCGGTCTCCGAAGGCGGCGTGCGCATCTCCAGCTCCGCCGTGCGGCAGGCGCTCGGCGATGGTGATCTCGAACACGCGCGCCGCCTGCTTGGCCATGGCTATGCCATCAGCGGGCACGTTGTCCACGGCCGCAAGCTCGGTCGCGACCTGGGCTTTCCCACCATCAACCTGCGTATTTCCCACAAGCGGCCGGCGGTCAACGGCATCTTCGTGGTGCAGGTGCACGGGCTGGCAGAGCACGCCATACCGGGTGTGGCCAGCATCGGCGTGCGCCCGACCATCGAAGATGCCGGCCGGGTGCTGCTGGAAGTGCACCTGTTCGACTTCAGTCAGAACGTCTACGGCAAGCTGGTGCGGGTCGAGTTCATGAAGAAGCTGCGCGACGAAGCCCGTTTCGATGGCCTGGAGGCGCTGACCGCCGCCATTGCCAAGGACAGCGCGGACGCGCGCGCCTTCTTCGGCCTGACCGTGCCGGGCTCGCCCGAGGGCACGCCCCCGGCCGCGGGCAGCCGCGACTTCGCCACCTCCGCCACCGACCGAATTAGCTAGCGCCCCGTTCCCGCGCGGCGGGACCCGGGTCGCTACCCCAACCCGAAGCCAGCCCGCGGCACCCTCCGCAGCCGGTCCACGCTGTACCGCGCGCCCGCACCCAGCCGAGCTAGTGCCGCGCGCCAACCGAATTGCCCCGAGAATCGACATGTCCAACGACAAACGCGCCAAGCCCGAAAAAAGCAAGTACCCGGTCAACCTGCTCGAGACCCCGTTCCCGATGCGCGGCGACCTGCCCAAGCGCGAGCCGCTGTGGGTCAAGCAATGGCAGGACAAGCAGCTCTACAAGAAGATCCGGGCCGCTCGCAAGGGCGCCAAGAAGTTCATCCTGCACGATGGCCCCCCGTACGCCAACGGTGACATCCACATCGGCCATGCGGTCAACAAGGTCCTCAAGGACATGATCGTCAAGGCGCGCGGCCTGACCGGGCTGGATGCCGTTTATGTGCCGGGCTGGGACTGCCACGGCATGCCGATCGAGATCCAGATCGAAAAGCAGTTCGGCAAAGGCCTGCCGGTGCAGGAAGTGCAATCGCGCGCCCGTACCTACGCCACCGAGCAGATCGCCCGCCAGAAGCTGGACTTCGAGCGCCTAGGCGTGCTGGGTGACTGGGAACATCCCTACCTGACCATGAACTACAGCAACGAAGCCGACGAGCTGCGCGCGCTGAGCAAGATCATGGAGAAGGGCTATGTGTTCCGCGGCCTGAAGCCGGTGAACTGGTGCTTCGACTGCGGCTCGGCGCTGGCCGAGGCCGAGGTCGAGTACAAGGACAAGACCGATCTGTCCATCGACGTGGGCTTCCCCTTCGCCGAAACCGACAAGCTGGCCCATGCCTTCAAGCTGCCGGCCGAGCAGCTCGCCGCCAAGCCGGGCTGGGTCGTGATCTGGACCACCACGCCCTGGACCATCCCGTCCAACCAGGCGCTGAACATGCACCCGGAAGTCGAATACGCGCTGGTCGATACCACGCGCGGCTTCCTGATCCTGGCCACCGAGCGCGTCGAAGAGCAGCTCAAGGTCTATGAACTGGAAGGCACGGTGCTGGCCACCACCACCGGCGCAGCGCTGTCGGAGATCCGCTTCCACCACCCGCTGTCCAAGATGGACGCGGGCTACGACCGCCTGTCGCCGATCTACCTGGGCGACTACGTCACTACCGATACGGGCACCGGCATCGTGCACTCGGCGCCGGCCTACGGCGTGGAGGATTTCCAGTCGTGCAAGGCGCACGGCATGAACGACAGGGACATCATCAGCCCGGTCATGGGCGACGGCGTCTACGCCAGCACGCTGCCGCTGTTCGGCGGCGAGAAGATCTGGGACGCCAACCCCAAGATCGTCGAAGTGCTGAAGGCCTCGGGCAACCTGTTCAATTCGCACAAGTACACCCACAGCTATATGCACTGCTGGCGCCACAAGACGCCGATCATCTACCGCGCCACCTCGCAGTGGTTCGCGGGCATGGACGTGGATCCGGTCAATGAAGACGGCACCAACGGCCCGACCCTGCGCGAAACCGCGCTCGCCGGCATCGAGGCAACCGAGTTCTACCCGGCGTGGGGCAAGCAGCGCCTGCACAACATGATCGCCAACCGGCCCGACTGGACCCTGTCGCGCCAGCGCCAGTGGGGCGTGCCGATGGCCTTCTTCCTGCACAAGGAAACCGGCGCACTGCACCCGCGCACGCCGGAGCTGCTGGAGGCAATCGCCAAGCGCGTGGAAGTGCACGGCATCGAGGCCTGGCAGACGCTCGACCCCAAGGAACTGCTGGGAGAAGAAGCCGCCATGTACGAGAAGAACCGCGACACGCTCGACGTGTGGTTCGACTCAGGCACCACGCACTGGACGGTGATCCGTGGCTCCCACCGCGAAGACCTGTACGACGCATCGGCCGACCTGCCCGACGGCCGTCTGGCTGACCTGTACCTGGAAGGCTCGGACCAGCACCGCGGCTGGTTCCATTCGTCGCTGCTGACTGCCTCGATGCTGTATGGCAAGCCGCCCTACAAGGCGCTGCTGACCCACGGCTTCACGGTGGACGGCGAAGGCCGCAAGATGTCGAAGTCGGTCGGCAACACGGTGTCGCCGCAGGACGTGTCGAACAAGATGGGCGCCGAGATCATCCGCCTGTGGGTGGCCTCGACCGATTACTCCGGCGAGCTGTCGATCTCCGACGAGATCCTGAAGCGCGTGGTGGAAGGCTATCGCCGCATCCGCAACACGCTGCGCTTCCTGCTGGCCAACCTGGCCGACTACGACCACGCGCAGCACGCGCTGCCGGCGTCGGAATGGCTGGAAATCGACCGCTACGCGGTGGCCCTGACCGGGCGCCTGCAACAGGAAATCCTGTCGCACTACGACGGCTACGAGTTCCACCCGGTGGTCGCCAAGCTGCAGACCTTCTGCTCGGAAGACCTGGGCGGCTTCTACCTGGACGTGCTGAAGGACCGCCTCTACACCACCGCGGCCAACTCGAAGGAACGCCGCGCCGCGCAGAACGCCGTGTACCACATCACCCAGGCGATGCTGCACTGGATGGCACCGTTCCTGTCGTTCACCGCTGAAGAGGCCTGGCAGATCTTCGGCCATGGCACGGAGCACACCGACACCATCTTCACCAGCACCTACTACGACGTGCCGGCGATCGACCAGGCCGACGACCTGCTGCAGAAGTGGCACGTGATCCGCGAAGCCCGCGCCGAAGTCACCAAGCAGCTCGAAGCGGTGCGCGTGGACGGCGAGATCGGTTCCTCGCTGCAAGCCGAAGTCACCATCCAGGCCGGTGGCCCGGTGCTGGCCGCGCTGCAGAGCCTGTCCGACGACCTGCGCTTCGTGCTGCTGACTTCCGCTGCCAAGGTGGCCCCAGCGCCGGAAGGCGGCGACCTGCTGGTCACCGTGACGCCGTCGGTGCACGCCAAGTGCGAGCGCTGCTGGCACTACCGAGCCGACGTCGGCCGCGACCCGGCCCACCCCACCCTTTGCGGCCGCTGTGACAGCAACCTGTTCGGCGCCGGTGAACACAGGAGCCACGCCTGATGGCCGCCACCACCACGCGCACCGCGCGCGGCACCAAACGCGCCAGCAGCAAGGGCACCAAGGGCAGCAACACCACCCCGCTACTGTGGATGGCGTTCGCCCTGCTGGTGATCATGCTGGACCAGTTTTTCAAGATCGTCATCGTGCGGACCTTCGCCTACGGCGAATCCCGTCCGGTAACGCGCTTCTTCAACCTGGTGCTGGTCTATAACAAGGGCGCCGCCTTCAGCTTCCTGGCGGATGCCGGCGGCTGGCAGCGCTGGTTCTTCACCGGCCTTGGCGTGGTGGTGGGGCTGTTCATCGTCTGGATGCTGTACCGCCATACCGGGCAACGCCTGTTTTGCTTCGCGATCTCGCTGATCCTTGGCGGCGCCATTGGCAATGTGGTGGACCGCGTGGTGTACGGCCATGTCGTCGACTTCCTCGACTTCTACGTGCGCAACTACCATTGGCCAGCCTTCAACGTGGCTGACTGCGCCATCACGGTGGGCGCTGTGCTGCTGATCGTGGATGAACTGCGCCGCGTCCGCCGGCACTGAGGCCACACCAACGTTCCGACCGCGCCCGCGTCATGCGGGCGTTTTTCATGGTGCTGCCTGACTGGCCGGATGGCGGCGCGCACGGCGCGCCGGCAGCGCCGCCAACGCGCGCGCGGGCAAGCCGGTATGATTGACGTTTCTCCGGCGCGGGGGCGGCAAGCGCTGCCGCCTGCCGCGGCAACCGGACAACCGGACAACCGGACAACCGGACAACCACTTCAAGCGAAGAGCATATCCATGGATCTGCGAGGCAAGCATCTCGTCCTTGGCCTGACCGGCGGCATCGCCTGCTATAAATCAGCCGAGCTGGTCCGCCTGCTAACCAAGGCCGGCGCCACCGTGCAGGTGGTCATGACCGAAGGCGCCACCCAGTTCATCACGCCGGTGACCATGCAGGCACTCTCCGGTCGCACGGTCTTCACCTCCCAATGGGACGCGCGCGTGGGCAACAACATGGCCCATATCGATCTCTCGCGCGAAGCCGACGCCATCCTGGTCGCGCCCGCCTCTACCGATTTCCTCGCCAAGCTGACGCACGGCCTGTGCGACGACCTGCTGACCACCCTGTGCATCGCCCGCAACTGTCCGTTGCTGGTGGCACCGGCCATGAACCTGCAGATGTGGCAGGCCCCCGCCACCCAGCGCAACGCCGCCCAGTTGCGCAAGGATGGCGTGACCCTGCTGGGCCCCGGCAGCGGCGATCAGGCGTGCGGCGAAGTCGGCGACGGCCGCATGCTGGAGCCATCGGAACTGCTTGCCGACATCATCGCGTTCTTCCAACCCAAGCCGCTGGCCGGGCGGCGCGTAGTCATCACGGCCGGGCCCACCTTTGAAGCCATCGACCCGGTGCGCGGCATTACCAACCGTTCCTCTGGCAAGATGGGCTTTGCGATCGCGCGCGCGGCCCGCGAGGCCGGCGCCGACGTGGTGCTGGTGGCCGGCCCGACGGGCCAGCCCACGCCGCGCGGCGTAGCCCGCACCGACGTGGAAAGCGCGCAGCAGATGCACGATGCGGTGATGGCGAGCCTGCCAGGCGCCGATGTGTTTATTGCGGTCGCGGCGGTGGCCGACTGGCGTCCCGCCGAAGTCGCCAGCCAGAAGCTGAAGAAGGCCAACGATAGCGACACGCCGACACTGCACTTTGTGCAGAACCCCGACATCCTTGCCGCCGTGGCCGCAAAGCCGAACGCGCCCTATTGCGTGGGCTTTGCCGCCGAGAGCGAAAAGCTCGAGCAATATGGCGAGCAAAAGCGCCAGCGCAAGAACGTGCCCCTGCTGGTGGGCAATATCGGCCACCACACTTTCGGCATGGACGACAACGAGATCGTGCTGTTCGATGCCCAAGGCATGACCCGCCTGCCGCGCGCCGACAAGCTGACGCTGGCGCGCGACCTGGTCGCGGCCATCGCCCAGCGCCTGCCCGCGCGCCGTTGAATCGGCGCGCCCAGCCCCCGAACATCACCCGGCCCCGGCCCTGAACATGTCCGCAAGCAAACCCAAACTGCGCCTCTCGGTGCTCGACCAGAGCCCGGTCATCGCCGGCCACAACGCGCGCGATGCGCTGGCCGCCACCGTGGAACTGGCGCAGGCCGCCGACGCGCTGGGCTACACCCGCTACTGGTGCGCCGAGCACCACGGGCTGCGCGGCGTGTGCAATCCGGCGCCGGAAGTCATGCTGGCGCGCCTGGGCAGCGTCACCAAGCGCATCCGGCTGGGCTCGGGCGGCGTCATGCTGCCTTACTACAGCCCCTTCAAGGTGGCGGAGCAGTTCCGCATGCTGGAGGGCCTGTTCCCGGGCCGCATCGATCTTGGTGTGGGGCGTGCGCCGGGCGGCGACATGCGGACCGCGCAGGCGGTGGCCATGGGCCAGTACAACCGGGGCGACCAGTTCGAGGAGCAAGTGCGGGACCTGTCCTGGCTGTTCCGTGGCGAGATGCCGCCCGGCCATATCGCCGAGGGCGTGGTGCTGCAGCCCGAGATCGATACGCGGCCGGAGCTGTGGGTGCTGGGATCGAGCGACTTCGGCGGCGCCTTGGCGGCACGCCTGGGGCTGCGCTTTGCCTTTGCCCACTTCATCAATCCGCATGCGGGCCACGCCGTCGCCCAGCAGTACCGCCGCGATTTCGAGGCAGGCTATGACGAGCGGCCTTATAGCGCGGCGGCGATCTTCGTGATCTGTGCCGACACCGAGACCGAGGCGGCGGAGCTGGAGCGCGCCGTGGACCTGCGCCGGCTGCAGATGGCCTATGGCGTCAACGCGCCGATCCCCTCGCTCGCGCAGGCCGCGCAGCACGAGCTCAGCGAGCGCGACCGGCTGATCGTCGAGCGCGAGCGCCCGCGCACCATCTGCGGCACGCCCGAACAGGTGGCGCAGCGCATGCTGGCCCTGCGCGAGCGCTTCCTCGCCGACGAGCTGGTGGTGCTGAGCGTGGCCGCCAGCTACGCGGCGCGGCTGCGCACCTACGAGCTGCTGGCGCAGGCGTTCGACCTGTCGGGCCACTAAGGGCAGCTAAGGGCGGCTGGGGGGCGACCAAGCTCGGCTATCATCTCAGGTTGCCAACGTTTTAGTTTTCCCGGGACCGACCAGCCATGACATTCGAAGCCAACCCCACCGTCGAAATCAAGGTGCTTGACGCACGCCTGCATGAATGGGGCCTGCCGGCTTACCAGAGCGATATGGCGGCGGCGATCGACCTGCACGCCTGCCTGGACGCCGCGCTCACCATCGAGCCGGGCAGCCCGGCGCAACTGGTGCCTGCCGGCATCTCCGTGCACATGGGCAACCCCTACATGGCGGCCACCATCGCGCCGCGCTCGGGCCTGGGCCACAAGAAAGGGCTGGTGCTGGGCAACTCGATCGGCGTGATCGACGCCGACTACCAGGGCCCGATCATGGTGAGCGTGTGGAACCGCAATGCGCCCGGCACCGAGCCGATCGTGATCCAGCCGGGCGAGCGCATCGCGCAGATGATGTTCGTGCCGGTGCTGCGGCCCGTGTTCAAGACCGTGGAAGTGTTCTCCGAAGACACCGTGCGGGGCGCGGGCGGCTTCGGCTCAACCGGCGTGCATCACGCCAAGAGCGGCAGCTAAGCGGGAAAGACGGCGCGCTTGACGATACGGCGTTAGCGCGCCTGCTCGAACAGCAGCGCCACGCCGCCGGCCAGAGCGGCAGGAATCAGGCTCTCATCGGGCCCCAGGTCGAGCGCCCCGACGCACGCCTCGCGCCAGCCGCGGCGAGCTGCGGCCAGGTCGCTGGTGCGCAGCCGGATGGCGGCGTACCCCGGCACGGCGCGGCGCACATGCTCGGTGCCGGTCGCGGCGGCAAGCGCCTGCGGCGTGGTCACCACCAGCGTGGCGCCATCCAGCGCCAGGCTGCAGATGTGATCACTCAGTTGCGTCATCTCGCCGCCGGTCAGTTCGGCGTAGGCACGCCCGGCAGCCTCGACCAGGGATGGCGCCACCACCAGGAACATCGTAGCGATGCCCATGGCGCCGTTGGCATGCGTGGTCCATTCCGGACGCCACAGCAGCTCCGGCGTGCGGTGCTCGCAGATGAAGTAGCGCGCGCCCGGCGCATCGTCGATCGCGGCGACGCGGAAGGTCGCGGGGTGCTCCGTGCCATCGTCCAGCCGCACCGGCCGCGAGAACTCGATCGGGTCCGAAGTGTGCCAGCCGCCGCCGCGCAGCTGTGCCGCGTCGGTGAAGGTATCGCTGCTCTTGCAGGACAGCCCCGCGCAGCCGCCCCCGGCCTCCTGTGCATCCCAGTAATACTGCCGCGTCGGGCTGGGCGCGGTGACATGCAGCAGCTCAAGATAGTCGCGCGCCAGCATGACGCAATGATTCTGCGAGCCGAGCGTGTGGTAACCGCGCGGCGTCAGCGTGAAGCCAAACCCGCGCCAGGCTTGCGCCGCGGCGTCAAGATCGGGACACACCATCACGGCGTGGTCTAGCGGTTCCATCGTCATCGCACCCTCTCGCTTCAGTCGAACTGGATATTGGCCTTGCGCGCCACTGCCTGCCATTTGTCGTGCTCGTGGCGCACCAGGCTGGCCAGCTCGGCGGGGCTGCCGCCCACGATCTCGAAGCCCTGCATGGCCAGCGCATCCATCACGCGCTGCTGCCGCAACGACTGAACCAGGGCATCGTGCAGGCGCGCCACGGTCGGCTCCGGCAACCCGGCCGGGCCAAACACGCCGATCCATGAATAGGCTTCGAAACCGCGATAGCCTTGCTCGGCCACGGTTGGCAGCTGCGGGAACTGGCGCAGGCGGCTTGTGCCGGTCACGCCAAGCAGCTTGATCGTCTTGGCAGCCACATGCGCCTGCACCGCCGCATAACTGGAGAAAAATACGTCGACTTCATTGGACAGAACCGCCTGCACCGCCGGGCCGCCACCTTTGTACGGCACGTGGAGAAAGCGCACGCCGGCCTCGGTCGCCAGCGCCTCGGCGGCGAGCTGGTTAAGGCTGCCGATGCCGGAAGACGCGTAGCGGACGCTCTCCGGCTTCAGCCGCGCCATGGCGACCAGCTCCTTCACGTTGGACGCGGGCAACGACGGGTTGGCCGCGATCACCAGCGGAAAGCGCACCAGTTGCGAGATCGGCGTGAAGTCGCGGAAGGTATCGTAGGGCAGGTTCTTGTAAGCAAACGGGTTGATGGCATGGGTGTCGAACGCCATCAACAGCGTGCTGCCGTCGGGCTTAGCCCGGGCCACGGTACTCGAAGCAACCAGGCCACCGGCGCCGGGCTTGTTGTCGATCACCACCGTCTGGCCGAGCCCGCTCTTCAGGCCGGGCTGCAACTGGCGTGCGACGATATCGACGCTGCCTCCCGGAGGGAACGGCAACACCATGGCGATCGGACGGCCGGACGCGCCTGTCGTGGCATCGCCACCCAGGGCAGCCAGGCCAGGCACGGGAATCAGGGGCATCGCGCCAAATGGCAACGATTTGAGCAGCAGGCGGCGCAGCCGCGAGCGTTGGGATTGGGACATCAGGCACTCAGACGGATGGCGGGCACACAGCTGCGGTCCGCAGCCGCACCCGGCCAAAACAAAAAGGGCGGCATCGCTGCCGCCCTGTATTTTGCCCGAGGATAGCACGAATTGCAGGCAAGGTCCGCTCTGCCTGCCCTTCGCGCTTCGTCCTAGACTTCCGCTTTCTCGTTTTCCGGTGCTTCCGGCGGTTCCGCGGCAGCCTCGGCAAAATCCAGCTTGATCTGGTCCTGCTCGTCGAGATCCACCACCACCCGGCCACCGGACACCAGCTTGCCGAACAAGAGTTCGTCAGCCAGCGCCTTGCGGATCAGGTCCTGGATCAGGCGCTGCATCGGCCGCGCGCCCATCAGCGGGTCGAAACCCTTCTTGGCAAGGAACTTGCGCAGGTGGTCGCTGAAGCTGGCTTCCACCTTCTTCTCGTGAAGCTGCTCCTCAAGCTGCATCAGGAACTTGTCCACCACGCGGAGGATGATCTCCTCGTCGAGTGAACGGAAGCTGATGATGGCATCCAGCCGGTTACGGAACTCCGGCGTGAACATGCGCTTGATGTCGACCATCTCGTCGCCCTGCTCGCGCGAAGACGTGAAGCCGATGGTGGCGCGGTTCATGGTTTCCGCTCCCGCGTTGGTGGTCATGATGATGATCACGTTGCGGAAGTCGGCGCGGCGGCCATTGTTGTCGGTCAGCGCGCCATGATCCATCACCTGCAGCAGGATATTGAAGATATCCGGATGCGCCTTCTCGATTTCGTCCAGCAGCAGCACGCAGTGCGGCTTCTTGGTGACGGCCTCGGTCAGCAGGCCGCCCTGGTCAAAGCCCACGTATCCCGGCGGCGCGCCGATCAGCCGGCTCACCGCATGGCGTTCCATGTATTCGGACATGTCGAAGCGCAGCAGCTCGATGCCCATGATGAAGGCAAGCTGCTTGGCCACTTCGGTCTTGCCCACCCCGGTCGGGCCGGAGAACAGGAAGGAACCGATCGGCTTGTCCGTCTTGCCAAGGCCAGCGCGCGACATCTTGATGGCCGAAGCCAGCGCCTCGATGGCCGGCTCCTGGCCGAACACCACCGATTTCAGATCGCGATCCAGGGTCTGCAGCTTGCTGCGGTCATCCTGGTTGACGCTCTGCGGCGGGATGCGCGCGATGCGCGAAACGATGTCCTCGATCTCGCCCTTGCCGATGGTCTTCTTCTGCTTGGACTTGGGCAGGATGCGCTGGGCTGCACCGGCCTCATCGATCACATCGATGGCCTTGTCCGGCAGGTGGCGGTCGGTGATGAAGCGCGCCGACAACTCGGCCGCCGCAGTCAGCGCCGCTGCCGCGTACTTGACACCATGGTGCTCTTCGAAGCGCGACTTCAGGCCACGCAGGATCTGCACGGTCTGGTCGACCGAGGGCTCCACCACGTCGATCTTCTGGAAACGGCGCGACAGGGCCGCGTCTTTCTCGAAGATGCCCCGGTATTCGGTGAAGGTGGTCGCGCCGATGCACTTGAGCTGGCCCGACGACAATGCCGGCTTGAGCAAGTTGCTGGCGTCCAGCGTCCCGCCCGAAGCGGCGCCCGCGCCGATCAGCGTGTGGATCTCGTCGATGAACAGGATCGCGTTCGGATTGTCCTTGAGCGACTTGAGCACGCCCTTGAGGCGCTGCTCGAAGTCCCCTCGGTACTTGGTGCCGGCCAGCAGTGCGCCCATGTCGAGCGAGTACACGACCGCCTTTTCAAGGATGTCGGGCACTTCGTTCTTGGTGATGCGCCAGGCCAGGCCTTCGGCGATCGCGGTCTTGCCGACACCCGCCTCGCCCACCAGCAGCGGGTTGTTCTTGCGCCGGCGGCACAGCACCTGGACCACCCGCTCGACTTCGCTCTCGCGGCCAATCAGCGGATCGATCTTGCCGGCCTTGGCCAGCGTGTTCAGGTTCTGGGTGAACTGCTCGAGCGGGCTCTCCTTGCCATCACCGCCTTCGCCCTCGGCCGTGCCGTCGCCGTGCTTGGCGGGCTCGGCCTGGTCCTTGCGGATGCCATGGCTGATGAAGTTGACCACATCCAGCCGGGTCACGCCCTGCTGCTGGAGGTAGTACACCGCGTGCGAGTCCTTCTCGCCAAAGATCGCCACCAGGACATTGGCCCCGGTCACTTCCTTCTTGCCGTTGGAAGTGGACTGGACATGCATGATGGCGCGCTGGATGACGCGCTGGAAGCCCAGCGTAGGCTGGGTATCCACCTCGTCGGTACCAGGCACCACGGGTGTGTTGTCCGCGATGAAGTTCTTCAGACTGGTGCGCAAATCCTCAATATTGGCTGCGCAGGCGCGCAAGACTTCCGCTGCCGTGGGGTTGTCAAGCAACGCCAGTAGCAGGTGCTCCACGGTTATAAACTCGTGGCGTGCCTGCCGGGCTTCAACAAACGCCATGTGCAGGCTGACTTCCAATTCTTGCGCAATCATGCTTCCTCCATCACGCACTGCAACGGATGACCCGCCTGCCGTGCGTGGGTTGACACCAGCTCGACCTTCGTTGCCGCGATATCCCTGGTATAGATGCCGCAGACCCCCTTACCCTCCCGGTGGACGGTCAACATGATCTGCGTTGCCGTCTCCCGGTCCCTGCTGAAATACTGCTGCAGGATCATCACGACGAACTCCATCGGGGTGAAGTCGTCATTCAGCAGCAACACCTTGTACATGGCGGGTGGTTTGAGCGCCTGCTCTTTCCGCTCCAGTACGGTGCCTGCTTCGCGTTGTGGGACATTTGCCAGCCGTGTAGCCATGGCTTTATTCTAACCCTTACGCACAACTCTGCAATTTGGGGAAAAGACACCGGATTCAAGAGGCCGATGCAGCGGCCATCCAGATTCCGTGGACGCCGAAGGCATCCGGGTTCACTCGTGGGTCACTTGAACGGGAAGGCGCACGCCTTTGCGGTGCACCCTTTCCCTCCAAAATACCATCTACAGCCGTTCCTTTCCCGCCACACCCTACCAGGAGTGGGGAATCTGCCAACTTGACAGTGCGCAGGTTTGACAGAAGAATCGTTCGCACATTCACGTCTGGTTACGCGAGCCAAGCAATAGTCCGGACTGAGTGATCCGTGAGCAGGGAGGCCCACGAATCCAGCGGCGGCGAGTCAGCACATCAAACTGGCCGCCACGCGGTGCCCGCACAGTCGTGCCTTTGCGCCCGACCCGGTTCCGTCCGGGCAGCGCGGAAGAACACTAGCCGGGCACCCACTGGCCGCGGCGCTTTCCCCCGCTCGTATCCTGCTTTTTTTGTTGGGGGAGTTTATGGCAAGCGGTATCGTCAAATGGTTCAATGACGCCAAGGGCTTTGGGTTCATCAAGCCGGACGACGGCGAAGAAGAACTGTTTGCGCACTTTTCGGCCATCCAGATGAATGGCTTCAAGACCCTGAAAGAGGGTCAGCGCGTATCCTTCGAAATCATCCAGGGCCCCAAGGGCAAACAAGCCACCAATATCCAGGATCACGCCTGAAGATTCGGTGCGCGGCCGCACCAGCCGGTAGAGCTTGAGGTGGCCACGACAGGATGCGGGGGGATCATCCCCGGAACGGGATCGGCCTGCCCCGCCCCAAAGCACGCAGGCTGGACAGCAGCACGTAACGCATCCGACAAAAAGCCCGGCCAGGTCAATGCCGGGCTTTTTGTTTGGCTCGCTGGTCGCGCCTTTTAGCCTGCCACTTCGATTCCTCATTGATTTCCGGTCGTTTTTGTAGCTCTTTGGTGGCTTTTTGCATAATTTTGGCTGTTTCCGCACATTCAAACACCCCGAAATGTACGTCATTAGGCGCAAAATATCTTGCCCTCCAGTGCCGGCACTATCCAGCCAGTAGATCAACAGGAAGTCGCCGCCAACGTGGCATTCGCGATGGTCGGCCCAGCCGCCCATGAGCGCATGGTGCAGCCACTCAGGCCCGAACGGCGCGCCGTCGGCCTGTGGAAAGATGGCTAAGCACTTACATCGAGATTGCCGACTATGGCGGCAGCGCTAGTCTGCCGTGGGGGTAGGTGATGCCCAACCCAGGAACCAGCTAGCACAAATGCCCCCACGAACAACGCAAGCCCGACGCAATAGGCCGCAAGGCTTCGCCATCGGTCAGGAGAGCGCCGCATGAGCGCTAGCAGTACCAGAATCAAGCCAATCAGCGTCAGCAGACACGCAGTTGCAAGCACAACAGCAGTAACAACAACCAATGAGCCGGTAGTGACCTGCGCGCGAGTGATAGGAGTGAGAAAGGTAAAGACTGCAAAGGCCAAACCCAAGAGCGCAAGGCCAATGGCGATGCAATCCACCGCACTCCCAACCCTGCTCCTAGTTTGTATCATCTGAGCCCCTCGGCGGCCACTTGCTGCGCCAAGGCGGCCCAACGGCGCAGACTGTCTGGCACCACATGCGCATAGTAAAAATGCCCTTCTCCTTTGCCTGCGATCATTTGCTTGCCCAGCAGCGGAGCCGCCACAGCAAGCTCGGCCCACGGCATCCCCGCGTAGATTGGATCTCCATGTTCGGTCAGATTGATCACGGTGGTCTTGCGAATACTTTTGTGGCTACGCAGATCCGCTAGAAACCCGGCCTCGATGGGTGAACCCACCAGTACTAGATGGTCAATCACGTGCCCGGCCCGGGCATAAGACCATGCAGTCTGAGCGGCCAGGAGGGAGCCATAGCTATAGCCGATCAGATTGAATTGGGATGCCTCTGCTGCCATGCCACTCGTAATTGTCCATTCCCCGTTATCGCGCGAGCGGATGGCTAGGCCGGATCGGATGGCATCGATCAGCGTGCCTACGAACTCATAGTCCTTGGGAAGATCGATAGTCGCCGAGTTTGTGATGCCTGCAAAGCAGTGGGCAATCCCTGCCCTCCGGAACGCCTCGAGTTGTGGCCGCACGTAGTCGCCATCTAGTCCGGCCCCACCCCAATACAGAGTCCCGCGAGGCCGCAGCAGATAGACCTTCACAGGCGCGCGCTTCTCAATCGGAGTCAATGGAATTTGTATCGTCTTGATTGGTTGCATCAGGCATCCTCCCCAAATATTTCCAGCGTCATGGTCGCTGCGGTATCGCTCGAAATGCGCTCGGTCATACCGCTGTCGTCTGTTCGCGCCTCGATCGATCCGCCATCGCCTGTCAGGCGGTAGCGCCGGCGTGCCAGGGGTTGGCCGGAGTTTTCGTCCAGAAGTTGCACCTGTTGGTCGTAACGGGGATTAGAGGCCAAGAAGGGCGCCACTGGGAAATCAGTTGTGCCCGCGATAACTTCCTGCACGCTTGCCACTCCAGCACTCTCGGCTTCGTCGTCGCACCAAGTCTCGCCGGCGAGAGTGGCGATAATGCTCGGATGTGTCGGGCACTTGCAGAGCACGATATCGCCATCAGCCGCCGTCTCGCCCATGAAGCTAATACGGCTCGGTCCGCCAGCCTTTGCAAGGATGCCGGTGGTCTTGCAGGCTTCGCAGTAGGCTTGCCCACCGATAAGCGCTACCTGGTGGCCGGCACCGTCGCCAATGGTGAAAACTGGCCCGTCATACGGGAGGATGACGCCATCTGGTGAAAGCCTGTCGCCCACACACGCAACTCTGCGCATCATGGTTTGGCCTCCCAAGTTGCGGTCAACTGCTTCACGTTGTGCATACGTTCTCCCATGGATTGATTGATAGGCGTTTGGCGCCTCCCTACTTATGCGCGATACAGCACCAAAATCAATCGGACATTTCTGCAAGTGCGGAGAGCATTTTCCTTATGTGTCCTATTCGGTCTTTTTTTTATGTCGACCTGGCTGCACACTTGCCGGGTAGTATCTCCTGATACGACGGGATGAAAAAAAACCCCGGCGACCTTTGCGTCGCCGGGGTTTCGGTTCAGGCTGAGACAGCCCGGACTACGGTCACATATTGTCGATCATCACCTGCCCAAAGCCCGAGCACGACACCTGCGTCGCGCCTTCGAGCAGGCGGGCGAAGTCATAGGTGACCTTCTTCGACAGGATGGACTTCTCCATCGAGGAGATGATCAGGTCGGCGGCTTCGGTCCAGCCCATGTGGCGCAGCATCATTTCCGCGGAGAGGATTTCGGAACCCGGGTTCACGTAGTCCTTGCCGGCGTACTTTGGTGCGGTGCCGTGGGTGGCTTCGAACATGGCCACGGAATCCGACAGGTTGGCGCCCGGGGCAATGCCAATGCCGCCAACCTGGGCCGCCAGTGCGTCGGAGATGTAGTCGCCGTTCAGGTTCAGCGTGGCGATCACCGAATATTCGGCCGGGCGCAGCAGGATCTGCTGCAGGAAGGCGTCGGCGATGGCATCCTTGATGACGATTTCGCGGCCGGTCTTCGGGTTCTTGAACTTGCACCACGGGCCGCCGTCGATCAGCTCGGCGCCGAATTCCTGTTGTGCCAGCTCGTAGGCCCAGTCACGGAAGCCACCTTCGGTGAACTTCATGATGTTGCCCTTGTGCACGATGGTCACCGACGGCTTGTCGTTGTCGATCGCGTACTGGATGGCCTTGCGCACCAGGCGCTTGGTGCCTTGCTTGGAGACCGGCTTGACGCCAATGCCCGAGGTATCCGGGAAACGGATCTTCTTCACGCCCATTTCGTTCTGCAGGAAGGCGATCAGTTTCTTGGCCTGGTCGCTTTCCGCTTCCCATTCGATGCCGGCGTAGATGTCTTCCGAATTCTCGCGGAAGATCACCATGTCGATCTTTTGCGGCTCGCGCACCGGCGAGGGCACGCCCTTGAAGTACGCCACCGGGCGCAGGCAGACGTACAGGTCCAGCTGCTGGCGCAAGGCCACGTTGAGCGAGCGGATGCCGCCGCCAACCGGCGTGGTCAGCGGGCCCTTGATGGACACCACGTAGTCCTTGAGGACTTCCAGGGTTTCTTCAGGCAGCCACACGTCAGGGCCATACACCTTGGTCGACTTCTCGCCGGCGTAGATCTCCATCCAGGAAATCTTGCGCTTGCCACCGTAGGCCTTGGCCACGGCCGCATCGACCACCTTGATCATCACCGGGGTGATATCCAGGCCCGTACCGTCGCCTTCGATGAATGGAATGATCGGATTGTCCGGAACATTCAGCGAAAAATCCTGGTTGACCGTGATCTTTTCGCCGGCCGGAACCTTGATGTGTTGATACATGACGTCTCCAGTACGGAACGGGGGGGTTGCAACGAGCCGCCGGATTCGTGACCAGACGGCGAGATTTGGGTGGCGCGTGGGCATTTTAACGGCGATTGGCGCGGGCGATGCCGCTGCGCACCACACGCGGACTACCCGGCTATGCGTCACACGCACACAAGTCTTATATAAGACATAAGACCGTTTTGTATTATGCAACAAAATTTCATGATCCGCCATCCTGGCCGGACCCGCGCCGCCCGGCGTGGGCTACGGCATACTGACGCCCCATACTGACGCTATTCATGCGCCTATCCGCGCGCCAGGCCCCAATACTCTCGATGACGCTGATCGCACTGAACAAACCCTTCGGCACCATGAGCCAGTTCTCCGCGCACCCGTCGCGCCCGACTCTCGCCGACTGCGTGCAGCGGCCCGGCGTGTATCCGGCGGGAAGGCTCGACGCCGACAGCGAAGGCCTGCTGCTGCTGACCGATGACGGCATCTTGCAGGCGCGCATTGCCGATCCGCATCACAAGCTGCCCAAGACATATCTGGCCCAGGTCGAAAACGTGCCCGGCGAAGCCGCCCTGGCGCACCTGTGCAATGGCGTCGACCTGGGAGACTTCCGCACGCTGCCGGCGCGAGCGCGCTGCATCGACGAGCCAGGCTTTCTGTGGCCACGCAATCCGCCGGTGCGATTTCGCGCCGCCATCCCGACCCAATGGCTCGAACTCGAGATCCGCGAGGGCAAGAACCGCCAGGTGCGCCGAATGACCGCGGCAGTAGGATTTCCGACTTTGCGCCTGGTGCGCGTGCAGATTGGCATGCTCGACCTGCGTACGCTCGGACTCGCGCCAGGGCAATGGTGCGAGATCGACCCGAGCGCGCTCGGCCTGGAAGCCGTAGTCGCGCCACGTCCCCGCGCGATCGTGCGCGGGGACGGCTCGGGGGCGGCGACCAGCCCTGCGGAGCGCCGCCACGCACGCCCTCGCGCAAAAAGTTACAAATATTAACAAGTCGTGGGTCAACGGCTCCCCGCCTCGTTTCGTTTTTGACACTGACGCGTCGCATACGAGTCAACTCTTCCGAATCGATTTACCTTCGAGGTTGTTAAGCATGAACAAACTGATCGCTGCTCTGGTTGCCGGCCTGTTCGCCACCGGCGTTTTCGCCCAAGCCGCCGCACCCGCACCGGCAGCGCCGGCTGCTGCAGCGCCTGCCGCCGAAGCACCGGCTGCAAAGCCCGCGACGAAGAGCGCCAAGAAGTCCAAGAAGCACGCTCACCACAAGACCAAGGCTGCTCCGGTTGCCAAGGCTGACGCTGCTCCGGCTGCCAAGGCTGAAGCTGCTGCAACGAAGTAAGAGTTTGCAGGCAGGCCGGGCTTCGTGCCCGGCAAGCAAGGCAGGTCGCCCGCAAGGCGCCTGCCTTTTTTCTTGCTCGCGACGGTAGGGCCTGCTGCAACGAAGTGGAATATTTGTCCGTGCCGCTCGCGCGGTAGCTGCGCTATGCTGGCGGCTGTCCCGAACCGTCATTCGCCGCTCCAACTCATGCGCCCTTTGCTCAAGAACCTGCTCGTCAGCGGCTGCGCGCTCGCCGCCATGGCCGCCGCCTGTGCCCAGTCCCCGGCCAGCTTGCCGGTCAGGCAACTCACCGCTGGGATGTACGCGATCAAGGCGGAAATCGCCGCCACGCCGGAAGCCCGCGAGCTTGGCCTGATGTACCGCAAGACCATGCCCGCCAACGAGGGCATGCTGTTTGTGTTCGAAGAGAAAGCCGGACACTGCTTCTGGATGAAGAATACCGACCTGCCCCTGTCGATCGCCTTCCTGGCCGATGACGGGTCCATCGTCAATATCGAAGACATGGCGCCCCAGACTGAGAACAACCATTGCCCGCGCGCGGCCGTGCGCTACGCGCTGGAGATGAACAAGGGATGGTTTGCGCAGAAGGGCCTGAAGGCCGGCACGAAGATCGGCGGCCTGCCGCAGGCGCGCTAAAGAAAAAGCAGGCGCGCGGCAGCATGGCTGCCACGCCTGCCGGCGACAGGATCAGTCGCGGAAGTTGTTGAAGTCCAGCGGCGCTTCGGGGACGTCCTTGCGCAGCAGCGCGATCACGCTCTGGAGATCGTCGCGCTTGGTCCCCGTGACACGCACGGCGTCACCCTGGATGCTGGCCTGCACCTTGATCTTGCTGTCCTTGATCATCTTGACGATCTTCTTCGACAGATCGCCGGTGACACCCTTCTTGATGGTGATGACCTGCTTGACCTTGTCACCGCCGATGCGCTCGGTCTTGCCGTAGTCGAGGAAGCGCACATCGACATTGCGCTTGGCCATCTTGCTGATCAGCACGTCCTTGACCTGGCCGAGCTTGAAATCGTCATCGGCGAACGCGGTGAGTTCGTTCTCCTTGTGCTCGACCCGTGAATCCGAACCCTTGAAGTCAAAGCGGTTCGTGATTTCCTTGTTGGCCTGCTCGACCGAGTTCTTCACCTCGATCATGTTCGCTTCGCACACTACGTCAAACGACGGCATTGCATTCTCCTTGTCTTGCTGCGTGTTGCTTGTTGCTTGTACCGGGCGCGCGCCGGCTGGCGGCGGCGCTTACGTATAATCCAGCCTACCCTGCAGTCCGGTGCCGTCGACCCCGGCGGGCCGCTTCACCTTTCCCTTGCATGGCAGATTTCCTCGAATTTTATCCCCTGCGCCGCCACAATACATTCGGATTCGACGTGCGCGCGCGCTTTGCGGTGCACGTGCGCAGCGAAGCCGACCTGCTGGCCGCCCTGGCCGATCCCCGCGCGCAAGGCCTGCCGCTGGTGGTGCTCGGCGGCGGCAGCAATGTGGTCCTTACGCAGGACCTTGACGCGCTGGTGCTGCTGATGGAGATTCCCGGCTACGCGGTGGCCTCGGCGGATGCCGCCCACATGGTGACGGCCGGTGCTGGCGAGAACTGGCATGCGCTGGTCTGCCGCACTATCGCCGACGGCCTTCCGGGCCTGGAAAACCTGGCCCTGATTCCCGGCACCGCGGGCGCCGCGCCGATCCAGAACATCGGCGCCTACGGCGTGGAGCTGCGCGAGCGCTTCGACAGCCTGCGCGCGTTCGACCGCCATAGCGGCGAATTCGTCCACCTGACGCTGGAGCAGTGCCAGTTCGCCTACCGGGACAGCCTGTTCAAGCGTGAGGGGCGGGACCGCTACATCATCACCGCCGTCACCCTGCGCCTGCCGCTGCCATGGCAGCCAGTGCTGGGCTATGCGGAACTGGCGCGCGAGCTGGCGCAAGATCCTGCGGCGCACCCCACGGCAGACCGTATCCGCGACGCGGTGATCGCGATCCGCTCGCGCAAGCTACCCGACCCGGCCCAGGTCGGCAATGCCGGCAGCTTCTTCAAGAACCCGGTGGTGGGCGCCGAACAGCGCGACGCGCTGCTGATGCGGTATCCCAACCTGGTCAGCCATGCCCAGCCTGACGGCAGCTACAAGCTGGCAGCCGGCTGGCTGATCGACCAGTGTGGATTCAAGGGGGTCAGCGACGGCCCGGTGGGCGTCTATGGCAAGCAGGCGCTGGTGCTGGTACACCACGGCGGCGGCACCGGGCAGGCGCTGCTGGCGCTGGCGCACCGCATCGCCGATGCGGTACAGGCCCGCTTCGGCGTGCGTATCGAACCCGAGCCGGTGGTGCTTTAAGCCGTCCGGGCTGCCGTGATCAACCGAAGTGGCAGACGTAGTCCAGCGTTTCGGTCACTTCGATATCGAAGCTGCTGTCGCCGGGCACATTGAACTGCTGGCCGGCGCCATAGGTATGCCACTGGTCTTCGCCAGCCAGCTTGACGCGGCACACGCCACCATTGATTTCCATGATTTCCGGGGCGCCGGTGTTGAAGGTCAGGGCGGCGGGGAAGATCACGCCCAGCGTCTTGCGGGTGCCGTCCGGGAACAGCACGGTGTGGCTCACGCACTTGCCGTCGAAGTACAGGTTGGCTTTCTTGACGACGGATACGTTGTCGAACTGGCTCACGCTATTTCTCCTTGATGCTCTTGGTTCTGGATGACTGAATCGGGAATACCGCAGGGCAAGGCGGCGCAAAAAAGGGGCCATGACGGCCCCTCTTCTGTTGCCTGCCTGCGGCCGGCTTACTCGCCGCGCTGGCGGCGAGCGTTTTCGGCGATGCGCATGCGCAGCGCGTTCAGCTTGATGAAGCCGCCGGCGTCGGCCTGGTTGTAGGCGCCGCCGTCATCGTCGAAGGTCGCGATGGTCTTGTCGAACAGCGTGTCCTTGGAGTCGCGGGCGACCACGATCACATTGCCCTTGTACAGCTTGACGCGGACCCAGCCGTTGACCTTGGCCTGGGTGTGGTCGATCAGCACCTGCAGCGCGCGGCGCTCCGGGCTCCACCAGTAGCCGTTGTAGATCAGGCTGGCGTAGCGCGGCATCAGGTCGTCCTTCAGGTGAGCCACTTCGCGGTCGAGCGTGATCGACTCGATAGCGCGGTGGGCCTTCAGGATGATGGTGCCGCCAGGGGTTTCGTAGCAGCCACGGCTCTTCATGCCGACGTAGCGGTTTTCCACCAGGTCGAGGCGGCCGATGCCGTGCTTGCCGCCCAGGCGGTTCAGCTCGGTCAGCACTTCAGCCGGGGTCATGCGCTTGCCGTTCAGGCCAACGATATCACCGCCCTCGAACTCGACGTCCAGGTACTCGGCCGCGTCCGGTGCGTTCTCCGGCGACACGGTCCAGCGCCACATGTCTTCCTCGGCCTCGGCCTTGGGGTCTTCCAGGTGGCGGCCTTCGAAGGAGATGTGCAGCAGGTTGGCGTCCATCGAGTACGGGGCGCCGCCCTTCTTGTGCTTCATGTCGATTTCGATGCCGGCCTTTTCAGCGTAGGCCAGCAGCTTCTCGCGCGACAGCAGGTCCCACTCGCGCCACGGGGCGATGACCTTCACGCCCGGCTCGAGGCCGTAGTAGCCCAGCTCGAAGCGAACCTGGTCGTTGCCCTTGCCGGTAGCGCCGTGCGACACAGCGTCGGCGCCGGTGCTGCGCAGGATTTCGATCTGGCGCTTGGCGATCAGCGGACGCGCGATCGAGGTGCCGAGCAGGTACTCGCCTTCATAGACGGCATTGGCACGGAACATCGGGAAGACGAAATCGCGCACGAACTCTTCGCGCAGGTCGTCGATGAAGATGTTTTCCGGCTTGATGCCGAACTTGAGCGCCTTCTGGCGGGCAGGTTCGAGTTCCTCGCCCTGGCCGATGTCGGCGGTAAAGGTGACCACCTCGCACTGATAGGTGTCTTGCAGCCACTTCAGGATCACCGAAGTGTCCAGCCCGCCGGAGTAGGCGAGCACGACTTTCTTGATATCGCTCATGTTCGACTCGATGCGAAAAGTAAGCGCGGCTAGCCACAAAGCCAGTCACGCGAGAAAAAGGGATGCGGAAAGACCGCTATTTTGACACGTCCGCCCCGGCTTGGGCGGCACTTGGCGAGCCGGGCGAGCATGCGGGCACCGGATTGGCGCGCCGCATGTGCGCCAATCGTGGCGCCACCCCGCCAACGGTCAGTAACGTCCGCAGAGCAGGTATTCCATCAGCGCCTTCTGCACATGCAGGCGGTTCTCAGCCTCTTCCCAGACCACGCTCTTGGGGCCGTCGATCACGGCGGCCTCGACTTCCTCGCCGCGGTGGGCAGGCAGGCAGTGCATGAACAGGGCATCGTCGCCGGCGCGATCCATCATGGCGGTAGTCACCATCCAGTGCTGGAAGGCGCGCTTGCGCGCGTCGTTCTCGGCCTCATAGCCCATGCTGGTCCACACGTCGGTGGTGACAAGGTCGGCACCCTGGCAAGCGGTCAGCGGATCGTCGAACACCTTGACCAGATGAGCGGCCGTTGCCGGCACCATGACCGGATCGAGCTGGTAGCCGGGAGGCGCCGAGAAATGGAACGTGAAGCCGAGGCGCTCTGCGGCCTGGATCCACGTGTAGGCCATATTGTTGGCGTCACCGATCCATGCGACGGTCTTGCCGCGGATGCTGCCCCGCTGCTCGATGTAAGTGAAGACATCGGCCAGCACCTGGCAGGGATGGTATTCGTTGGTCAGCCCGTTGATCACCGGCACGCGCGAATGCGCGGCGAAACGCTCGATGATTTCCTGGCCGAAGGTGCGGATCATGATGATGTCGACCATGCGCGAGATCACCTGCGCCGCGTCCTCGATCGGCTCGCCGCGCCCCAGCTGGGAGTCGCGGGTGTTGAGGAAGACGGCATGGCCACCGAGCTGGTGGATGCCGGCCTCGAACGACAAGCGCGTACGAGTCGAGTTTTTCTCGAAGATCATGGACAGCGTGCGGTCGTGCAGCGGATGCCATGTCTCGTAGTTCTTGAACTTGGTCTTCAGAATCCGTGCGCGGTCCAGCAGGTACTCGTACTCGTCGGGAGTCAGGTCGCTGAACTGGAGGTAATGCTTGATCGAAGTTGGGCTCATAAAACAAAGAAGGCGGCTCGGTGGTGGCATGCCGCCATGAAGGGTTCATGACCTGACCATGCCGCGGAGCCGCCTTTCGCGTCGCTTACGCAATTTAACTGTAAGAATCATAAGGGATTATTGTGGCTTTGGCGAGCGTGCACGGCACCTCGCCCGGCACGGAGGCTTATGCGCGAGTCTTATATAAGATATAATACTGGCTGATTCACGCGGGGCCCGGCATACCCATGCCACCGCCCGCTGCCGGCATCAAAAGTGCCCCCGCCGACACCGACGCCCCCGCCGCCACGGCCGGAATGAAACGAACTAATCGTTTCCTGGCCGCGTCAAACGGGCTTCCGTTTGGTCAGTCTGGCGGGTTTACCGTCGAGTCACCCGTCTTATCCCCGCAGTCTCATGAATCCCACAGTTCGCGAATACTTCATCCAAGGCATCACCAAGGAAGGCAAGACCTTCCGCCCAAGCGACTGGGCTGAACGACTGTGCGGCGTGATGGCGCAATTCCGCCCCGAAGGCGACACCGGCGACCCCCGCATCACTTACTCACCTTACGTGCGGCCAGTGATGGCCGGCGGGTTGAAGAGCGTGGTGGTCGATGCGCGGCTGCGCGACATTGAACCCAAAGCGCTCGACTTCGTCCTCAACTTCGCGCGCGACAACAACCTGCAACTGGTCGAGGCCTGCTCGCTGGAGTGAGCTCGCACTGAAGCAGCTGCGGCATGGCCGCAGCTAGCCGCACACACCCTCAGGACAGGTGCCAGCCCAAAGCACGAAGCCAAGTACAAAGCAAAAAAAGCTCGTCAAATGACGAGCTTTTTTATCGGCTGGACTACCCCGTAAGGCGATCCACCCTGCCGGCCGACAACCTGACCAGGACCGTGGCACACCGCCGAGGCGGCGCGGCCACGCAATGGCCGGCGAACAGCCGGAAGGTGCCTGGCTTGCGCCCGGCACCAGTGCCTATATCAGGCAGCCATCGACTTGATAGCCGACGACAGGCGCGACTTGTGGCGTGCAGCCTTGTTCTTGTGCACGATCTTCTTGTCGGCGATAGCGTCGATGATCGATTGCGAGTTCTTGAAGATCTCGGCAGCAGCAGCCTTGTCGCCGGCTTCGATTGCCTTGCGAACAGCCTTCACTGCGGTACGCAGACGCGAACGCAGGCTGGAGTTGTGGGCGTTCTGGGCGACGGCCTGGCGCGCGCGCTTGCGAGCTTGTGCGGAATTTGCCATTTAAGTAGATTTCCTGAATTCAGATGCGTGCCCGACGGGAGGACGGAGCAAACCGCGGACACAATTAAGTGCACATCAAGCGACCCGGGATGCACTGGCACACGAATCCGGAACGCAACTAGCCTTGTGAATCGGCAATTATACACACAAGAAAAAGCGGCTGGCAAGCCGAGCCACACCTCATCTCGAGCAGGGCGAAGCAAACGCCGATATACGTGCATATCCGGGCGCCTGCGGGGCCAAACCGTATAATACGCGCCACACCGGCCCCGCCCTCGCGTGGCCTCGATGCAACTTTGGCGCGCGCCCGGCGTCTGAACCCGGTTCGCACCGGCGGTCCGACCGACGCTGCCGCCGCCACCCCTTGCCGCCGAACCATCTTGAACCTGCTCAAAGCGCTCGCCACCATCAGCAGCCTGACGATGCTGTCGCGCATCACAGGCCTCATCCGCGAGATCTTGATCGCGCGTGCCTTTGGCGCCTCGGACATGACCGACGCCTTCAACGTGGCGTTCCGCATCCCCAACCTGCTGCGCCGGATCTTCGGCGAGGGCGCATTCTCGCAAGCCTTCGTGCCCATCCTGGGTGAATACCACAGCAAGCGTGGCGAGACCGAGACCCGCGCGCTGATCGATGCCGTTGCCACGGTCATGACCTGGGTCCTGATGGGCGTCTCGCTGCTTGGCGTGATCGGTGCGCCGGTGGTCATGATGGTGGTCGCCACCGGCTTTCGCCAGCATGGCGGAGAAACCTATGACGCGGCGGTCTTCATGACGCGCGTGATGTTTCCCTACATCGGCCTGATCTCGCTGGTGGCGCTGGCCTCCGGCATCCTGAACACCTGGCGCCGCTTTGCCATGCCGGCCTTCACCCCGGTGCTGCTCAATATCTGCCTGATCATCGCCGCGCTGTTTGTCGGCCCGCATATGGCGCAGCCGATCTACGCGCAGGCCTGGGGCGTGCTGGTGGGCGGCATCCTGCAGCTGGCGGTGCAGATTCCGGCGCTCCGGCGCCTGGGCGTAATGCCGCGCCTGCGCTTTAACCTGCGCGCGGCCTGGGCGGAGCCGGGCGTGCGCCGCGTCATGCGACAGATGGCGCCGGCGCTGCTGGCGGTCTCGGTGGCCCAGATCAGCCTGATCATCAATACCAATATCGCCTCGCGCCTGGCCGCCGGCAGCGTGTCTTACCTGACCTATGCCGACCGCCTGATGGAATTCCCGACCGCGCTGCTGGGCGTGGCGCTGGGCACCATCTTGCTGCCAAGCCTGTCGAAAGCCAGCGCCGAGGAAAACCGGGCCGAATACTCTGGCCTGCTGGATTGGGGCCTGCGCCTGACCTTCCTGCTGGCCGTGCCGTGCGCGGTCGGGCTGTTCGTGTTCGGCGCGCCGCTCACGGCGGTGCTGTTCAACTATGGCAAGTTCGACGCCCATGCGGTGGAAATGACCCGCCAGGCGCTGGTCTCCTACGGCATCGGCCTGCTGGGACTGATCCTCATCAAGATCCTGGCGCCGGGCTTCTATGCCCGCCAGGACATCCGCACCCCAGTCAAGATCGCCCTGCTGGTGCTGGTGATCACGCAGTTGTCCAACTACGTCTTCGTGCCGCGCTTTGGCCATGCGGGCCTGGCGCTGTCGATCAGCTTCGGCGCCACCGTCAACGCGTTGCTGCTGTTCCTGGGCCTGCGCAAGCGCGGCTTTTACTCGCCGGCCAAGGGCTGGTGGCTGTTCCTGGCCCAGTTGCTGACCGCCGTCACGCTGCTGGCGGGCATGCTGTTGTGGTTCGCCCGCAACTTCGACTGGGTCGCCCTGGGTGCCACGCCATTGTTGCGTATCGCCCTGCTGGCCTCGTGCCTGGTACTTGCGGCAGTCGTCTACTTCGGTACACTGTGGCTCATGGGGCTGAGATACTCCGCTTTCAAGCGGAGAGCCGGCTAACAAGCCCCCGCCTGCCAAACCTGCCCTTTTCGCCAGCGCCAGACGGCGCGGGCCAAGGGTTGCGGCAGCGCGCGGTGCAGGGTCAAGGCTACTGAGGTTGTGTCAGAATGAGATGAAGCGGTTCTGCCCAGGCGCGCGACCGCGGACGGTACCAACACCCTACCGTCCGGGAAGGCACGCCACGCCGCCAGCATTCATCCGGAACAGCCGCCAGGCCGCATTCAGGAACGCCGCAATGACAACCACGAAAGTCCTGGAATACTTTGCCAGTCTCGTGGCAGACGAGAACGGTATCCCGCTGACAGAGACCGTGCTCTCGATCGCCCAGGATGCCTATCCGGACCTGGACCTGCAGGCCGAGCTCGCAGCGCTCGACATGCTCGCGGTACGCCTGAAACGCCGCGTCGCCGAAGGTACGCCGGCCATCCAGCGCATGCGCCTGCTCAATCATTTCTTCTACCGCGACCTGGGCTTCGGCGCCAACGCGAACGATTACTACGACCCCGACAACTCGTACCTGAACGTCGTGCTCAAGCAGCGGCGTGGCATCCCGATTTCGCTGGCGGTACTCTATATGGAACTGGGCCAGCATATTGGGCTGCCGCTCAAGGGCGTGTCCTTCCCTAACCATTTCCTGGTGCGGATGTCGATTCCGGCGGGCGAGGTGGTGGTGGACCCGCTCACCGGCGAGACCTTGTCCAAGGAACAGTTGCAGGAGATGCTCGACCCGCACCTGGAGCGCGAGGGCATCGCGGATCCCAACGAGGTGCCGCTGGGCCTGTTCCTGCAGGTGGCCAGCCACCGCGAGATCGTGGCGCGCGTGCTGCGCAATCTCAAGTCGATTTATCTGCAGGAGTCGCGCTGGCAGCGCTTGCTGGCGGTGCAGAACCGCCTGGTGATCCTGCTGCCCGGCTCGATCGAGGAGGTGCGCGACCGCGGGCTGGCGTATGCCAACCTGGAGTGCTTCCGCCCGGCGCTGGCCGACCTGGAAGCGTATGTGATGGCGCGCCCGGATGCGGCCGACACCACCCAGATCCGCGACCGCATGCCGGCGCTGCGCATGATGAGCCGCAGCGTAAGCTGAAAGTAACCTGAAACTCAGGCGGGGGCAGGCCGAGGCCCGCCCCCGCTGGCTCAGGAAGGACGGCGCTTGCCGCCCCGCACCAGCTTCCACAGGCCACCCAGCACCAGCGGCACCACAGCCGCGCCGATGCCCGCCAGCACGATCAGGTTCAGGTACTGCTTGATGAACGGCAGGTTGCCGAAGAAGTAGCCGGCAAACACCAGGCCCAGCACCCAGGCCGCCGCGCCGATCACGTTGAACAGCTGGAACTTGGCAAAAGTCATCTGCGACACGCCGGCCACGAACGGCGCGAAGGTACGCACGATCGGCAGGAAACGGGCCATCACCAGCATCTTGCCGCCATGGCGCTCGTAGAAATCGTGCGTCTTGCGCAACGCCTGCTGGTCCAGGAAGCGCCAATGGCCGTCGAACACTTTCGGCCCCACCCAACTGCCGACAAAGTAGTTGACAGTATTGCCGCCAATCGCCGCCACCAGCAGCAGGCCGACCAGCGCCCATTCATTCATGGCGTGCGTGGCGCAGAAGGCGCCGGCGATAAACAACAGGGAATCGCCCGGGAGAAAAGGCAGCACCACAAGCCCGGTCTCCGCGAACACGATGGCGAAGAGGATGGCGTAGACCCACGCACCGTAGTTCTGGATGACGGTGCCTAGGTATTTGTCGACGTGCAGCAGCATGTCGATGAACTGCAATGCGATATCCAATTCGATCCCCGTTCGATAATTTGCCGACATCATACAAGACCGGACAGGCGCCAAAGTCACCTTGCCCAACCACTTTTCATCCATCGCACGCCCACGGGCCAGGCGGCGCACCCACGTATAATTCCGCCCATGCCTGCCCAAGCCCCGCACCCCGCCCAGCCGCTCCGTCCCATCCGCCCCCTGCCCGACCAGCTGATCAGCCAGATCGCGGCCGGCGAGGTGGTGGAGCGCCCCGCCTCCGTGGTCAAGGAACTGCTGGAGAACGCGCTGGACGCCGGCGCCACCCAGCTCAACCTCCGCCTGGAGGAAGGTGGCGTGCGCCGCATCGTGATTGCCGACAACGGCTGCGGCATTCCCGCCGATGAGCTGCCGGTCGCGCTCAAGCGCCACGCCACCAGCAAGATCGCCTCGCTGGACGAACTTGAAGCGGTGCTGACGCTCGGCTTTCGCGGCGAAGCGCTGGCCTCGATCGCCTCGGTGTCCGAGCTGACCCTGACCAGCCGCACCGCCAGCGATACCCACGCGATGCAGGTGATCGCCAACACCGGCGTGGTACAGCCCGCATCCGGCGGCGTGGGCACCACCGTCGACGTGCAGCACCTTTACTTCAACACGCCAGCGCGCCGAAAGTTCCTGAAATCCGAACAAACCGAGTTTGGCCACTGCCTGGAAATGGTGCGGCGCGCGGCGCTGGCGCGCCCGGACGTGGCCATCTCCGTCCATCACAATGGCAAGCCGATGGAGCACTGGAACGCCGGCGACGTCGCCACGCGCACCGCCCAGGTGCTGGGCGCCGACTTCGCCAACGCCCGGCTGCCGCTGGATGAAGAGGCCGGCAGCTTGCACCTGTACGGCTTTGCCGGGCTGCCCACCGCCTCGCGCGGGCGCCCGGACCAGCAGTTCTTCTTCGTCAACGGCCGCTACGTGCGTGACAAGCTGCTGACCCACGCGGTGCGCAGCGCTTACCAGGACGTGCTGCACGGCGACCGCTTCCCCTCCTACGTGCTGTGCATGGACCTGCCGCCCGAGATGGTGGACGTGAACGTGCACCCGTCCAAGATCGAGGTGCGTTTCCGCGAATCGCGCTCGGTGCACCAGTTTGTCTACCACGCCGTGCAGCGTTGCCTGGCGCGGCAGGCCGGCGAGCAAGGCGACAGCCTGCATACGTCGGTCGGCGCGGACGATCCGGCGGCGGCTGAGCCGATTGGCGGTGCCGGCGGATTCCCGGGCGCGCGAAGCTTTGGCGGCGGCTCCAGCGGCTCCGGTAGCGTCGGCGGCTTCGGCGGATCGGGCAGAAGCGGCGGCATGGGCGGCATGGGCGGCGGCAGCAGCCCGCGCCCATGGGTCGACTACACGGCCGCCGCACGGCAGACCGAGCTCGGCGTGGCCCAGCCCCGGCAGGCCTACCTCGGCATGGTGCGCGACGCGATCCAGCCGGGCGGCGGGTTTTCACGCGGCCCCGCCGCCTATGTCCCACCGGCCGGCCCGGGCGCCACGCCCCCGGCCTGGCTGGCCGATGCGCAAGCCGCGCGCGAGAACGACCCGCCCGGCCTGCTGGACCAGATGCCCCGCCAGGAGCTTCCCGAAGACGAGGCCAGCCCGCTGGGCTATGCCATCGCGCAGCTGCACGGCATCTATGTGCTGGCGCAAAACGCGCGCGGCCTGGTGCTGGTGGATATGCACGCTGCCCACGAGCGCATCCTCTACGAGCAGATCAAGACCGCGCTCGAAGCGCGCGAGCTCGCGGTGCAGTCGCTGCTGATCCCGGTTACGCTCACAGCCAGCCCCGTGGAGATCGGCACGGCCGAGGAGCACCAGGAAACCCTCACCCTGCTCGGCTTCGACATCGCGCAGGTCTCGCCCACCACGCTGGCGATCCGCGCGATTCCCGCTCTGCTCAAGCAGGCCGACACCGAAGCCCTGGCGCGCGACGTGCTGCGCGACCTGCAAGCCTTCGGCGGCTCGCGCGTGCTGGTCGAACGCCAGAACGAGCTGCTGGCCACGCTGGCTTGCCACAGCGCGGTGCGCGCCAACCGCAAGCTCACGCTGGAAGAAATGAACGCGCTGCTGCGGCAGATGGAGCAGACCGAGCGCGCCGACCAGTGCAACCACGGCCGGCCCACCTGGGTGCAGCTGACCGTGGCGGAACTCGACCGCCTGTTCCTGCGCGGGCAGTAAGCCGCGTGCCCGACGACTTGATGACAACCGCCTCATCCAGCGGCACCGCCGCGTCCGCATCAGGCCACGCGCCGGTGGTCTGCCTGCTCGGCCCCACCGCCTCCGGCAAGACCGCCGCGGCGCTGGCGCTGGCCGCACAGACACCGGTCGAGATCATCAGCCTGGACTCGGCCCTGGTCTACCGCGAGATGGACATCGGCACCGCCAAGCCCTCGCCCGCCGAGCTGGCCGCGGTGCCGCACCACCTGATCGACATCATCGACCCGGCCGATAGCTACTCGGCCGCCCAGTTCGTCACCGACGCCGAGCGGCTGATCGTGGAGATCCGCGCGCGCGGCCGCGAGCCGCTGATCGTCGGCGGCACCATGCTGTACTACAAGGCGCTGACGCAGGGCCTGAACGACCTCCCACAAGCCGATCCGGCCCTGCGCGCCGAGCTGGACGCGCTAGCCGCCGAGCGCGGCTGGCCGGCGCTGCACGCCATGCTGAGCGAGGTCGATCCGGTCACCGCGGCCCGCCTCGCGCCCAACGATGCCCAGCGCATCCAGCGCGCGCTGGAGATCCACCGCCTGTCCGGCCAGCCCATGTCGGCGCTGCTGGCGCGGCAGGCCGACGAGCGCGCCTTTGCCGGCGCCGCCGACCGGCGCTACCGCGTGATCGCGCTGGAGCCGTCGGACCGCGCCGTGCTGCACGCGCGCATCGCCGCCCGCTACGACGCCATGCTGGCTGGCGGCTTTATCGAGGAAGTGCAACGGCTGCGCGCGCGCGGCGACCTGCAGCCCACGCTGCCCTCGATCCGCTGCGTCGGCTACCGGCAGGTGTGGGAATACCTCGACGGCGAAACCGATTTCGACACCATGCGCGAGCGCGGCCTGGCCGCCACCCGCCAGCTCTGCAAGCGCCAGCTGACCTGGCTGCGCAGCACGCCCGAGCGGGAGGTTGTGGACTGCCTGGCGCCGGACTACGTCGCGCAGGTAGCGCGGCTGGCGCGGATCGGGCAAGCGTAGCGTCACTGGGGGGCAGGTGTGACGGATAAGCGATAATCGTCGTTTGTATCTTGCCGAAGACGTCAAATCCGCCATGTCTGCCACCGATTTCGTACTGCGCCCCGCCACTTCCGACGATTGCGAAACCTTGCTCGCGCTGATCAAGGGACTGGCCGAATACGAGAAACTCACCCACCTGGTCGAAGCCACGCCGGAAAAACTGCGCGAGGCGCTGTTTGGCCCGCGCCCGCATGCCGAGGCTGTGCTCGTGGAGGTCCCCGGCACCCAGGTCCCGCAGGCCGTCGGCTTTGCCTTGTTCTTCCACAATTTCTCGACCTTCCTGGCCAAGCCCGGGCTGTATCTGGAAGACCTCTATGTCGACCCCGCCTGGCGCGGCCATGGGCTGGGCAAGGTTCTGCTCAAGCATCTTGCGGCGCTGGCGGTGGAACGCGGCTGCGGCCGCTTTGAATGGAGCGTGCTGGACTGGAACACACCTTCCATTGATTTCTACCGGGCAATGGGTGCGGACGTGATGCCGGACTGGCGAATTTGCCGGGTGACTGGGGAGGCGCTGGCGAAGCTGGGCGCGACGGAGTCACTCCGCAGACCGTAGATCGACGGTCTGCGCCCGACGGGCAAAAAAAAAACGGCGCATGCCTAAGCATGCGCCGTTTTTTTTATTGGAGCGGGACCGCTCAGGCCACGATGGTCTGTGCCTGGCCTTCTTCACGCTCGCGGATTTCGCCGATCTGCCATACGGCCTCGCCAGCGGCTTGCAGATGACGAATGGCGCGGTCGGCGTCTTCCTTGGCGACGATCACCACCATGCCGATGCCGCAGTTGAACACGCGGTGCATTTCGTCATCGGCAACGTTGCCCTGGGCTTGCAGCCACTGGAACAGCGGCGGCAGGGTCCAGGCGTCGCGCTGCAGCACGGCGGTCACGTTCTGCGCCAGCACGCGCGGCACGTTCTCGGTCAGGCCGCCGCCGGTGATGTGGGCCATGCCCTTGACCGGCAGGGTCTCGATCAGCGACAGCAGCGGCTTCACGTAGATGCGGGTGGGCGCCATGATGGCGTCCTGCAGGCGCTGGCCGTGGAAATCGCCGTTCAGGTCCGGCTTGGCCACTTCGATGATCTTGCGCACCAGCGAGTAGCCGTTGGAGTGCGCGCCCGACGAAGCCAGGCCCAGCACCACGTCGCCCGGCACGATGGTGGTACCGTCGATGATGCGGCTCTTCTCCACGGCGCCAACCGCGAAGCCGGCCAGGTCGTACTCGCCATCGGGGTACATGCTGGGCATTTCGGCGGTTTCGCCACCGATCAGCGCGCAGCCGGACAGCTCGCAGCCGTGGGCGATGCCTTTAATCACGGTCGCCGCGGTTTCCACGTCGAGCTTGCCGCAGGCGAAGTAGTCGAGGAAAAACAGCGGCTCGGCACCCTGCACCAGGATGTCGTTGACGCTCATGGCGACCAGGTCCTGGCCCACGGTGTCGTGGCGGTTCAGCTGGAAGGCCAGCTTGAGCTTGGTGCCCACGCCGTCGGTGCCGGAGACCAGCACCGGCTCCTTGTATTTCTTGGACAGCTCGAACAGCGCGCCGAAGCCCCCGATGCCGGCCATCACGCCTTCGCGCATGGTGCGCTTGGCGAACGGCTTGATGCGATCGACGAGCGCGTCGCCCGCGTCGATATCGACGCCGGCATCGCGGTAGGAGAGGCCTGCCTGGCCGGAAGTGGGGGATGCGCTCATGGGAACCTGCTTTTCCTGGAGTATGAAGTGAGGAATGCGGCGCTCACGACGGCGATTTGCGGCCGCGAGTCCAGTAGAATTGCAATTTTAACGGATACGGGCTTCCGGCTTCCAGTTTCCGGTGTTCCGTGTCATGAAGTATTGTCCGCAGCCATTCCCGATGAAGATGATTCCGGCAGCCACCGGCCGTTCTGCCCGCGCCCAACAGGCGGTCAGCGCCTGCCAGCCGCGACGCGTTTACCTGACAGATGATCCGCACCCAAAGTAACCGATAAGTCATGTTTCAGCGTCCCAAGCAGCTATCGCTTGAACTTGGCAGTCCGCCGCCCTCGACCTTCGAGAATTTTTTCGTTGCGGTCAACCGCGAGCCGGTGCAGCGCCTGCGCGACCTGGCCACGGCGGTGGCGCAGGAGCGGGCCGCCGACCGCCTGATCTACCTGTGGGGCGAAGTGGGCTCGGGCCGCACCCACCTGCTGCATGCGGTCTGCGACAGCGGCTACCAGGCCGGCATCCGTTGCCGCTACCTGAGCCCGCATCACGCCTTGTCGGACTTCATCTTCGACCCGAGCTGCCAGCTCTACACCGTGGACGATGTGGAGCTGCTCGACGAAGCGCGCCAGATCGCCGTGTTCTCGCTGTACAACGAGGTCCGGGCTCATGTGCGCACCGCCATCGTGGTGGCCGGCAGCCAGGCGCCGCTGGCCATGCCGGTGCGCGAGGACCTGCGCACGCGGCTGGGCTGGGGCCTGGTCTATCAGTTGGCTCCGCTGTCGGACGAGGACAAGATGGCGGCGCTGGTGCAGGCCGCGCGCGAGCGCGGCCTGCAGCTTTCACCGGAAATCCCGCACTGGCTGGTCACGCGCAAATACCGCGACATGCCGAGCCTGATGGCCCTGCTGGACGCGCTGGACACCTATTCGCTGGAGCGCAAGCGCGCCGTCACGCTGCCCCTGCTGCGGGAAATGTTTGCCGAGTTGCGTGAGTGAGCCAGGGCCTGCGCGCCAGCGCGCGTGACCCATGGCATGCACCGTGCTTGCCTTTGTTGGCATCCAGAGACGTTAAGAAAGCTCTCACAGTCCCGTTAATGTAAAATCGCCGCCCATGAATCTGGCATTGTTCGACCTCGACCACACCTTGCTCCCGACCGACAGCGACCACGAATGGGGCCGCTTCCTGGTGCGCCTGGGCGTTGTCGACGAGGAATTCTACCGCCGCAGGAACGACGAGTTCTTCGGCCATTACAAGGCTGGCACCCTGGATATCCAGGCTTTCCTGCGTTTCGCGCTGGCGCCGCTGGCGGCCAATCCGCGCGACCGCCTGGAAGCGTTGCGCAGCCAGTTCATGCGTGAAGTGATCGATCCGGTCATCACGCCGCAGGCGCGCGCACTGGTCTACAAGCACCTCGACGCCGGCGACCTGTGCGCCGTGGTCACCGCCACCAATAGTTTCGTCACCGCCCCGATCACGGCGGCCTTCGGTATCAAGCACCTGATCGCCACCGAGCCGGCCACCGTCAACGGCAAGCCCGATGGCGCCTTCACCGGCGAAGTGGCTGGCATTCCCAGCTTCCGCGAGGGCAAGATAACCCGGGTGGAAGCCTGGCTAAAGAGCATGGGCACCCAATGGGATGCCTTCGAAAACACCACCTTCTACAGCGATTCGGCCAACGACCTGCCGCTGCTGGAGAAGGTCAGCGAGCCGATCGCCGCCAACCCGGACGATCGCCTGCGTCACCACGCCGCCGCGTCAGGCTGGCGCATCATGGACCTGTTCTGACGTGATCAAAAAGCTAATCAACCGGCTGCTAGGCAAGCCGGGCACCCAGCAGCGCCCCGTCAAACGCCGCGGCCAGCGCGCCCATGCGCCGAATATCGTTGCGCATGCAGAGCACCAGATCGACCAGTCGCTGATCTCGCGCAACGCCATCAAGGTCACCTCCACGCTGCAGCAGGCAGGCTACGAGGCGTTTATCGTCGGTGGCGCGGTGCGCGACCTGTTGCTAGGCATCAAGCCCAAGGACTTCGACGTCGCCACCAACGCCACGCCTGACCAGGTGCAGGCGCTGTTCCGCCGCTCGCGCATCATCGGCCGGCGCTTCCAGATCGTGCACGTGACGTTCTATGGCGGGCGCGAGCAGGAAATCATCGAAGTCTCCACCTTCCGCGCGCTGGTCGACGCGGTCGCCAGCGAGACCTTGCCCGAAGGGCGCCGCCTCAAGCGCGCCGAGCTCGACAGCAAGACCCACGCGATCGATGCCTCGGGCCGCGTGCTGCGCGACAACGTGTGGGGCTCGCAGGCCGAAGATGCGGAACGCCGCGACTTCACCATCAACGCGATGTACTACGACCCCGCCCAGCAACTGGTGTACGACTACCACCAGGGCATGGAGGACATCCGCGCGCGCACGCTGCGCATGATCGGCGATCCGGTCACGCGCTACCGCGAGGACCCCATCCGCATGCTGCGCGTGGTGCGCTTCGCCGCCAAGACCGGGTTCACGATCGACGAGGACACCCGCCAGCCGATCGCCGACCTGGCCTCGCTGATCCACAATGTGCCCAGCGCGCGCCTGTTCGATGAGATGCTCAAGCTGCTGATGTCGGGCCATGCCTGGGCGTCGCTGCAGGAACTGCGCAAGGCAGGCCTGCACCGCGGCCTGCTGCCGCTGCTGGATGTCGCGCTGGAGCAGCCGATGGGCCAGCGCTTCGTGCAACTGGCGCTGGACAACACGGACCAGCGCGTGCAGGTCGGCAAGCCGGTCTCGCCGGGCTTCCTGTTTGCCGCGCTGCTATGGCACCACGTGCTGCAGCGCTGGACCACGCTGCGCGAGGAAGGCGAGCACGCCATTGCCGCGCTCAATATCGCCATGGACGACGTGCTGGAGCGCCAGACCGGCCAGCTCGCCATCCAGCGCCGCTTTGTCACCGACATGCGGGACATCTGGGGCATGCAGCCGCGCTTCGAGAAGCGCGTGGGCCGCATGCCGTTCCGCCTGATCGAATCGCCGCGCTTCCGCGCCGGCTTCGATTTCCTCTACCTGCGCTGCGAATCCGGCGAGCAGCCGGCCGAGCTGGCGAAATGGTGGCAAGACTTCCAGGATGCCGATAGCCACGGCCGTGAGGACCTGATCGACGCGGTGCGCCCGGTGCGCGGCGCCGGCAAGCAAGGTGGCGGCAGCGGCGGCGCGGGCGATGCCGAAGGCTTTGAGCCCGCCGGAGATGGCGACGGCGGCGACAGCGGCGGCCCGGCACGGAAGAAGCGCCGTCGGCGCAGTCCGCGGAAATCGGATAAAGTTTCTCCGCGGAGTGATATGGACGCGAGCCAGGAATCCGGCTCCACTGCAGACCGGAAAACCGGCAAGGTACGCGTCCAGCCGGAGGAATCGTAATGACACTTGCCTTTATCGGCATCGGAGCCAACCTGGGTGACGCCCGGCAGGCTCTGAAAGATGCCATCGTGTGCCTGGCCCAGCAGGTCGGCATCACGGTGCTGGCGAGATCGTCGCTCTATCGCACGGCCCCGGTCGATGCTACGGGCAACGACTACTACAACGCGGTGGTCAAGGTAGAGACCTCGTTCACCGCCGCCCAGCTATTGCGCATCTGTCACCACATCGAGGATCAGTTTGGCCGCGAGCGGCCTTTCCGCAATGCACCACGCACCCTCGACCTGGACCTGCTGGTCTTTGGCGATGAAATCCACCAGGACGAAAAGCTGGTGGTGCCGCATCCACGCCTGGCCGAACGCGCCTTCACGCTGGTACCGCTGCTTGAGCTGGATGCCGAACTGGTTGTCCCCGGCCTTGGCCGCGCGGCGGATTACCTGGCCGCGGTCAGCGCGCAGCGCGTCGAGAAGGTCTCCTTTTGCAAGTGCACGCGGCAACTGGACGCGCGCGGCGAGTCCTGAAGCCATGGCCGGCAGCGGCAAGCCGGCCCCGCTTTATCCGCCCTGTACTGTGTAGTTAGTTCCCCCTAGCCGACCGGACCCGCCCATGCTCGAACACCTGCGCCGCATCGTGGTGGAAGGCCCCATTGGAGCCGGCAAGACCGCGCTCGCGCAACGCCTGGCGCAAACCCTGCGCACCGGCGAATTGCTCGATGCGGCACGTGAAAACCCCTTCCTGGAACGCTACTACCGCGAGCCCGCGCGATACGCGCTGCCGCTGCAGCTGTCGCTGATGAACCAGCGCGCGCAGCAGCTCAAGGCCTGGCAGGCGGCACTGCTGGCGGGCCAGCGCATGGTGAGCGATTTCCTGTACACCAGGGACCGCCTCTACGCCGGGCTGACCCTGCCCGAGGACGAACTGGCGCTGTACGACGCCCTCGCCGCGCGCCTGCCTGCCCAGGGCCAGCGCGTGGACCTCGTCATCGTGCTGCAGGCCTCGCCCGCCCTGCTGCGCGAGCGCATCACCCGGCGCAACGCGCCCGGCGAGTCCAATATCGACGATGCCTATCTGGAGCGGTTGTCGGATGCCTACGGTGAGCTGTTCCACCGCTACGACGAGGCGCCGGTCATGATCGTCGACACCGCCCACTTCAGTCCTGTAGACAACGACGCCGATTTCCGTACACTACTGTCGCGCATCGAAAACATGCGTGGCCGCAAGGCCTTTCTCAATCTCGCTGCGCCCTGACAGGTTCTCCCGCCTGCCAGCCTTCACCATAACGACAGCAGTCGCTGCCGCGAATCTAGTGGCCCCATCCCCGGGGCCGAGCGCCTCGCGCAGTACGAACTGAAAGGGGCAAAGGCCTTGCCGCACGGATACAGATGCGTTGATGCACTGATCATGAACGCACTGCGGCATTGCGGCAGGCCCGGCTCCCGTCTCTCTACCGGCCCAACGTCATGAGTTATCTCCTCGATCCCTCCCGCAAGACCGTCACCATCCCCAAGCTGCAAGCGATGCGCGCCGCAGGCGAAAAAATCGCCATGCTAACCGCCTACGACTCCAGCTTCGCCGCGCTGCTCGATTACTGCGGGGTCGAGGTGCTGCTGGTCGGCGACTCCCTTGGCAATGTCATGCAAGGCCAGCAGACCACGCTGCCCGTGACGCTCGAACAAGTTGTCTACCACACCGAATGCGTGGCGCGCGGCAACCAGAGCGCGCTGCTGGTGGCGGACCTGCCGTTCGGCACCTATCCCACCCCGGAAGCCACCTTCACCAGCGCCGTGGCCCTGATGCGGGCCGGCGCGCAAATGATCAAGCTCGAGGGCGGCGACTGGCTCGCGCCCACCGTCAAGTTCCTGGTCGAGCGCAGCATTCCGGTGTGCGGCCACATTGGCCTGACGCCGCAGTCGGTGCACGCGCTGGGCGGCTTCAAGGTGCAGGGCAAGACCGATGAAAGCGCGGCGCAGCTCAAGCGCGACGCACTCGCGCTGCAAGCCGCGGGCGCCCAGCTGATCGTGATGGAAGCGGTGCCGGCGGCCGTGGCTGGCGTGGTGACCGGCCTGCTGACCATCCCGACCATCGGCATCGGCGCCGGCGCGGATTGCTCCGGCCAGGTGCTGGTGCTGCAGGACATGATCAACGTCTACCCAGGCCGCAAGGCCAAGTTCGTGCGCAACTTCATGGAGGGCGCCGGCTCGATCGAGGCCGCCGTGCGCGCCTACGTGGCGGCCGTGAAGGACGGCAGCTTCCCGGCCGTCGAGCACACCTTCTCGGCCTGAGCGCGCGCCGGCGATGGAGATCGGTGCCGCCACCGTCGCGGCCTTTGCGCTTCTGGCCAGCGGTGACGGCGCCATCTGGTTCATCGTGTGGACCTCGCTGGTGGTGGCCGTGCTTGGGCTGGCGATTGCCGCCGTGCCCGCCATCGGCGCGGCCTACCTGATCGCCAGCCACGATTTTCTCGGGCGGCGTGTGGTGGTGGTGGTGGCGCAGGCCTGCCTCTCCTTCCCAACCGTGCTGGTCGGGCTGGTCCTCTACCTGCTGTTCACCCGCCACGGGCCGCTGGGCAATTTCTCCCTGCTGTTTACCCGCGGCGGCATGGTGCTCGGGCAAGCGGTGATTGGCTTCCCGGTGGTGCTGGCGTTTGCGCTGTCCACCTTGCAGGGGGCGGATGCGCGGTTGCGTGAAACCGCCTGGGTGCTGGGCGCCGGGCGCTGGCGGACCTTTTTCACCGTCCTGCGCGAGATGCGCTTCGGCCTGATGGCCGCGCTGGTGGCGGGCTTTGGGCGGGTCATCGCCGAGGTGGGTTCGGCGCTGATGATCGGCGGCAATATCGAAGGCGCCACCCGGACCATCACCACCGCCATCGCGCTGGAAACCAGCAAGGGAGAATTCGCCCAGGGTATCGCGCTGGGCGTTGTGCTGATCGCACTGGCAGTGCTCGTCAATGTGATGCTGGCGTGGCTGCAAGGCGCGGGAGGATTTCGCCGATGAGCACCCTGCCCGCGCGACGCACGCCTGACGGGCAGGCGCTGCCACCTTCCCAGTTGCCGCCGCTGCTGACGGTGCGCGGCTTGCAGCGCCAGGTGGGCGCGCGGCGGCTGTTCGATATTGCCGAGCTTGTCTTCCCACGCGCCGCTTTGGTGGTGCTGACCGGTGTCAATGGCGCGGGCAAGAGCACGCTGCTACGCATGGTGGCGGGGCTGGAGCGCGCCCCCGGCGCAACCGTGGCCTGGACCGGCGCGGACGGCAAGCCCCGCAACGCCGCACTCGATCCGATGCCCGCCGCGCTGCGCCAGCGCATTGCCTACCTGCATCAGCATCCCTACCTGTTTCGCACTTCGGTGCGCGAGAACATCGCCTATGGCCTGAAGGCGCGCGGCATGCCCGATGACGAAGTCAGGCGGCGCGTGGGTGCCGCGCTGGGCTGGGCCGGCATCACGCACGTCCAGGACACCGCCCCGGATCGCCTGTCCGGCGGCGAGGTGCAGCGCGTGGCACTGGCCCGCGCCAAGGTGCTGGAGCCCGATTTGCTGTTGCTGGACGAGCCCACCTCCAGCCTGGACGGCCACGCACGCGAACAGGTGATCGGCCTGGTGCAGGGCCTGGCCGCCGAGGGCCGCAGCGTGGTGATGGTCTGCCACGACCGCGAGCTGATCAACCTGCCGGGCGTGGTGCGCTGGAAGCTCGGCGACGGACGGCTGGATACGCGCCACCCCTGAACGCCTGGCTCAGGCTGTTGCCGGCAACGCCGCCGATAGCACGCCCCGCAGCGAATTCGCCAGCGCTAGTGCCTCCGCGCTCAGCAGCATGGCCCGTGTGACAACCGCCTCGCGCACCGTCCCGCCGAGGTAGCGTGCACCATCGCCCAGCACCGCGTCGCGCATCACGCCGGGCAGGATATCGGCGGCCAGCGGCGGCGTCAGCCACTCGCCTTGCACCTTGACGAACACCGAGCTGCGGCCGCCTTCGAGCAGCTCGCCGCGGGCGTTGAAAAACAGGCTGTCGAAGGCGCCGGCGCGTTCGGCGGCTTGCCAGCCGGCGTCATAGACAGCACGCGCGCTGGTCTTGTGGCGGCGCAACGCGTCCGCGACCGGCAGCGCCTGCGCTGCCAGCACCACGCGCACCGGGGCCGCGGTGAGCGGCGCCACCGGGCCGTGGGCAACGGTGAGGCTGCCCGCCTTGTCCAGCGCCAGCCGCAGACGCCAGGTGCCGGCACCGAGATCCGCCACGGCCGCCTGCACTAACGCCAACGTGCGAGCGTGCTCAAACCCAAAGCCGAAGCACGCAGCGGAAGCCGCCAGCCGCGCCAGATGCTGGTCCAGGCGCTGGCACGCTCCGTCTTCCACCCGCATGGTTTCGAACAAAGTGAAGCCCGGATCGTGCGCGGTCAGGAAGCGTGCCTTCCAGCCGCACTCGGCAAATTCGCCCGCGGCGTCGCTGTCATGCACGATGCCGCCGCCCACCCCCATCTCGCCCGCGCGCAGTCCGTCGGCGCCCTGCGCGCCCAATACCAGTGTGCGGATGGCGACCGACAGCGCAAAGGTACCCGGCCATGCCTGCGCTTGCCCTTCGCCGGGCGCATCGATCCAGCCGAGCGAGCCGGTGTAAAGGCCGCGCGGCGCGCTCTCCAGCTCGCCGATGATCTCCATGGTGCGCCGCTTGGGCGCGCCAGTGATCGAGCCGCAGGGAAACAGCGCGCGCATCAGATCCGCCAGGCTGGTGCCGGCGCGCGCCATGGCGGTCACGGTGGAGGTCATCTGCAGCACCTGGCCGAAGGGCTGCACCACGAAGCGATCGGGCACGGCGACCGTACCCGGCACCGCGACGCGGCCCAGGTCGTTGCGCAGCAGGTCGACGATCATCACGTTCTCGGCGCGGTTCTTGGCGTCGGCCGCCAGCGCCAGCGCGGCCTCGGCATCGCGCGCGTCGTCGCCCGTGCGCGGCGCCGTACCCTTCATCGGGCGGGTGAGCAACTGGCCCTGGCCGTCATGCCGGACGAACAATTCCGGCGACAGCGACAGCACCCAGCCATCGCCCGGCAGCCGCACCAGCGCGCCGTAAGGCACTGGCTGGGCGGCACGCAAGGCGGCATAGAGCGCCAGCGGATCGCCAAACTCGGCAAAGCGCAGGCGCTGCGTGAAGTTGACCTGATAGGTGTCGCCAGCTTCGATCCACTGGTGGATGCGAGCGATGGCGGCATGGAAAGCCGGCTCCGGCGTGTCGGCCAGGACATCCATCAAGCCGGCCTGCTGACCCGAGGACGGCGCCAGCCATTGCGCGACCTGCGCCTTGTCCAGCCGATGCATATCCCTGAACCACAGCAGGCGCAGCGCGCCATCGTGGAAGGGCAATGCGCAATCGACATGGACCGGCACGCCAATCAGCGGGCCGCCGAATTCGTAAGGCGCAAACAACGTGGCGTGCCAGCCCTGGCGCCAGCCATCGGCCAGCAAGGCATCGAGCGTGCCGAGCGCGCAGGCATCCGGCAGCACGTCTTCACGGGCAAAGCCGGTGTACAGGCGCGATGCCGCCTCGCCCAGCGCGGCAGTGGCATTGTCGAGCAGGACGAAAGGCTCGGCGTTGGCCGGGAAGGGGAACGTGCGGATCGGGGAAACTGCCACGGGAAATCACCAGCGTAATTGAGGTCGCCGGGAGGCGGGCGACATCGCATTATCGCGCGCCCGCCCTGTCTGCGGCCCTATCCCCTCAGGGGCAGAGGGCCGCGCACGAGGGTGGCTTGGCCAGGAGCCGCTTGAAACGAAGCCAACGGTTTGAGCGGCGCCCAAAAAACAAAAAAGCCGGCCACGCATCAAAGCGTGGCCGGCCGCATGCTCCAGGCCGGATCAGCTGAAGAAGCTCTTCACCTTGTCGAGCCAGGATTGCTCCTGCGGGCTGTGGCGCGAGCCACCTTCATGCACCGAGCGGTCGAACTGGCGCAGGATGTCCTTCTGCGCCTCGGTCAGCTTGACCGGCGTTTCCACGTTCACGTGCACGTAGAGGTCGCCGGGGTAGCCCGAGCGCACACCCTTGATGCCCTTGCCGCGCAGGCGGAAGGTCTTGCCGGGCTGGGTGCCTTCCGGCACCGGGAAGCTGGCCTTGCCGCCCAGCGTAGGCACTTCCAGGTCGCCGCCCAGCGCCGCGGTGGCGAAGGAGATCGGCATCTGGCAGTGCAGGTCGTCGCCATCGCGCTCGAACACCGCGTGCTGCTTGATGTGGACTTCCACATACAGGTCGCCCGGGGGGCCGCCGTTGATGCCCGGCTCGCCATTGCCCGAGGAGCGGATGCGCATGCCCTCGTCGATGCCGGCGGGAATCTTCACTTCCAGGGTCTTCTGCGACTTCAGCTTGCCCTGACCGTGGCACTTGGTGCACGGCTTGGGGATGTGCTTGCCGGTGCCGTGGCACTTGGGGCAAGTCTGCTGCATCGAGAAGAAGCCTTGCGAGACGCGCACCTGGCCCGCGCCATGGCAGGTCGGGCAGGTTTCGACATTGGTGCCGGGCTCGGCGCCATTGCCGTGGCAATGCTCGCACTCGTCCCAGTGGGGCACCCGGATCTGCGCATCGTGGCCGTGGGCGGCCTGCTCCAGCGTGATTTCCATGCTGTAGCGCAGGTCGGCGCCGCGGTACACCTGCGGGCCGCCGCCGCGGCGTCCGCCGCCAGCCTGGCCGCCTTGCTGGCCGAAAATATCGCCGAAGATGTCGCCGAAGGCTTCGGCGAAACCGCCGTAGGCCTGGCCGCCGCCGCCAAAGCCGCCCGCCATGTTGGGGTCGACGCCGGCGTGGCCGTACTGGTCGTAGGCTGCCTTCTTCTCGGGGTCCGAAAGCATCTCGTAGGCCTCTTTGACCTCCTTGAACTTCTCTTCGGAATCCTTGCTGTCCGGATTGCGGTCCGGGTGGTGCTTCATCGCCAGCTTGCGATAGGCCTTCTTGATCTCGTCGTCGCCGGCGTTCTTGCCCACCCCGAGCACTTCGTAAAAGTCACGTTTTGCCATGGTGGCTGCTTACCTGATGGGCCCGGAAGCGTCCAAAGCCCGCCCGGGCGAAATAGCAAAAAAGCCGAGCGAGGCATTCGACGGCGGTAACCCGCTTGGTCCAATGTCCGTCGCCCGGCGTCGGGATGGGGGCTGGCGCTGGTGTTGCGCACCGCGCCCCCGCCCCGCTCTTCCATTACTTCTTGTCGTTGACTTCCTTGAACTCGGCGTCCACGACGTTATCGTCCTGCGGATGGGCTTGCTGATGGCCCGCGCCGGCAGCACCGGCACCGGCTGCGCCCGCGGCGCCCGCGGCGCCCGCCGCACCTGCTTCGCCGGCCTGGGCCTGCATGTCCGCATAGACACGCTCGCCCAGCTTCTGGCTGGCTTCGGACAGCGCGCTGACCTTGGCATCGATCTCGGCCTTGTCGCCGCCGCGTGCGGCGTCTTCCAGTTCCTTGATCGCGGCTTCGATCTTTTCCTTCTCGCCCGCTTCCAGCTTGTCGCCGTATTCGGTGACAGCCTTCTTGGTCGAGTGGATCAGCGCATCGGCCTGGTTGCGGGCATCCGCCAGCTCACGGGCCTTCTTGTCTTCCTCGGCGTTGGCCTCGGCGTCCTTCACCATGCGCTGGATCTCGTCTTCCGACAGGCCCGAGTTCGCCTTGATGGTGATGCGGTTTTCCTTGCCGGTGGCCTTGTCCTTGGCGCCCACGTGCAAAATGCCATTGGCGTCGATGTCGAACGAGACTTCGATCTGCGGCGTGCCGCGTGCGGCTGGCGCGATGCCTTCGAGGTTGAACTCGCCCAGCAGCTTGTTGCCGGTGGCCATTTCACGCTCGCCCTGGAACACCTTGATGGTCACGGCCGGCTGGTTGTCGTCAGCGGTCGAGAACACCTGCGCATGCTTGGTCGGGATGGTGGTGTTCTTGGTGATCATCTTGGTCATCACGCCACCCAGCGTTTCGATGCCCAGCGACAGCGGCGTCACGTCCAGCAGCAGCAGGTCCTTGCGGTCGCCCGACAGCACGGAGCCCTGGATCGCGGCGCCAACGGCGACGGCTTCGTCCGGGTTCACGTCCTTGCGCGCTTCCTTGCCGAAGAACTCCTTGACCTGTTCCTGCACCTTGGGCATGCGGGTCATGCCGCCAACCAGGATCACGTCGTCGATTTCGCTGACCTTGACGCCGGCGTCCTTGATGGCGATGCGGCACGGCTCGATGGTGCGCAGGATCAGTTCCTCGACCAGCGATTCCAGCTTGGCGCGGGTCATCTTCAGGTTCAAGTGCTTAGGACCGGAGGCATCCGCCGTGATGTACGGCAGGTTGATCTCGGTCTGCTGCGAGCTCGACAGTTCGATCTTGGCTTTTTCAGCGGCTTCCTTCAGGCGTTGCAGCGCAAGTACGTCCTTGGACAGGTCGACGCCCTGGTCCTTCTTGAACTCACCGATGATGTAGTCGATGATGCGCTGGTCGAAGTCTTCGCCGCCCAGGAAGGTGTCGCCATTGGTCGACAGCACTTCGAACTGCTTCTCGCCGTCAACGTCGGCGATCTCGATGATCGAGATGTCGAACGTGCCGCCACCCAGGTCATACACGGCGATCTTGCGGTCGCCCTTTTCGTTCTTGTCCAGGCCAAAGGCCAGCGCGGCCGCGGTCGGCTCGTTGATGATGCGCTTGACGTCGAGGCCTGCGATGCGGCCAGCGTCCTTGGTGGCCTGGCGCTGCGAGTCGTTGAAGTAAGCCGGCACGGTAATCACGGCTTCGGTCACCGGCTCGCCGAGGTAGTCTTCGGCGGTCTTCTTCATCTTGCGCAGCACTTCGGCGGACACCTGCGGCGGTGCCAGCTTCTGGTCGCGCACGGACACCCATGCGTCGCCGTTGTCGGCCTTGACGATGGTGTACGGCATCAGGCCGATGTCCTTCTGCACTTCCTTTTCTTCGAACTTGCGGCCGATCAGGCGCTTCACCGCATACAGGGTGTTGCGCGGATTGGTCACCGCCTGGCGCTTGGCAGGCGCGCCCACCAGGATCTCGCCGTCTTCCATGTAGGCGATGATCGACGGGGTGGTACGCGTGCCTTCGGCATTTTCGATCACCTTGGGCGTATTGCCTTCCATGATCGCGACGCAGCTATTGGTGGTACCGAGGTCGATACCGATGATCTTACCCATTATTCTCTCCTCTTGAGCCCCGCTATCCGCGGGGACTGCAATTCATCCTGAGGCCGAAATGTGGCCGTCCGGGGCCATTTCAAGGGCCGGAAGTGCAATTCCGACTAAATTCCTCGGCTTCTCCCTCTGATCAACGGCAGGCTGGCGGGCCAAGTTGAAGGGTGTTAGGAGACGTTGCGCGCCAAGTGTGGTTTTTGTGCTTCTTAAGTCATTTAAAACAGGGGCGGCTAACGGCCTCGCTGCCACAGGACATCGCTGCCCCCGCCGGCCCGGTTGAGCACGCGCGACAGCACGAACAGCAGGTCGGACAAGCGGTTCAGGTACTGGCGGGGCGCCTCGTTCAGGGCTTCCTGCGCGCCCAGCGCCACCAGCGCGCGCTCGGCGCGCCGGCACACCGTGCGGCACACATGCGCCACCGCCGCGGCCCGGCTGCCGCCCGGCAGGATGAACTCGGCCAGGCGCGGCAGGTTGGCATTGTAGTGATCCAGCCATTCGTCCAGCTGCAGCACCTGCTCGGGCTTGACCAGCACGTAGCCGGGGATGGAGAGTTCGCCGCCAAGGTCGAACAGGTCGTGCTGGATATGCAGCAAGGCCGAACGGACATCGTCGGGCAGCGTCTCGGTGAGCAGCACGCCAAGGTTCGAGTTGAGCTCGTCCACATCGCCGATGGCGGCAATGCGCAGGCTGTCCTTGCTGGTGCGGCTGCCGTCGCCAAGCCCGGTGGTGCCGGCATCTCCGGTGCGGGTGGCGATCTTGGAGAGGCGATGGCCCATGCGGGTCTCCTGCGTTGGCGAATCCAGCATTATGGCGCGCATCCGGCCCTTCGCGTTAGCGCCCTGCCCGGCGCCGGGTGGCGGTTGCGGCGCCCGCCCAACGAGCCGCCCCGGGTGCGGCGTAGAATAACGGGATTCGCTTGATACGCTACCGGGTGCGATTACCGGCGCCGTTCAGCGCGGCCTTGCCATGGCCAGCGCTGCGCGTCCCCGGCCCCCACAGACCCGCCGGAGACGCCATGAACCAACCCCTTGCCCACGCCGCGCTGGTGCGCCAACCCCTGCCCGCCGCCGTGCGTGACGCCTTGCAGGCCCGCTTCGGCGAACGCTTCTCCACCTCCCCCGGCGTCTGCGACCACCACGGCCGCGACGAGTCACCCTTCCCGCCGGCAGCGCCGGACGGCGTGGTCTTCGCCCACACCACCGAGGAAGTGGCCGAAGTGGCCCGCCTGTGCAACGAGCACCGTGTGCCGCTGATCGCCTACGGCGCCGGTTCCTCGCTCGAAGGCCACCTGCTGGCGGTGGCCGGCGGCATCAGCCTGGACCTGTCGCAGATGAACAAGGTGCTGTCGGTACAACCCGAAGACCTGAACGTGACGGTGCAACCGGGTGTGACCCGCAAGCAGCTGAACCAGGAAATCAAGGACTCCGGCCTGTTCTTCCCGATCGACCCGGGCGCCGATGCCTCGCTGGGCGGCATGTGCGCCACGCGCGCCTCCGGGACCAACGCAGTGCGCTACGGCACCATGCGCGAGAACGTGCTGGCGCTGACGGTGGTCACCGCCGACGGCCGCATCATCAAGACCGGCACCCACGCCCGCAAGTCCTCCGCCGGCTACGACCTGACCCGCCTGATGATCGGCAGCGAAGGCACGTTGGGCATCATCACCGAGGTGACGGTGCGGCTGTACCCGCAGCCCGAAGCCATCTCGGCGGCCATCTGCAGCTTCCCCAGCATGGGCAGCGCGGTGCAAGCAACCATCGAGACCATCCAGCTGGGCGTGCCCGTCGCGCGCGTGGAGTTCGTCGACGCGCTGGCCATCCGCGCCATCAACCGGCACGACAACCTGTCCATGCCGGAGGCGCCACACCTGTTCTTCGAGTTCCATGGCACGGAGGCCGGCGTCAAGGAGCAGGCCGAGACCGTGCAGCAGATTGCCGCCGACAATGGTGGCCAGGGCTTCGAGTGGGCCACGCGGCCGGAAGACCGCAGCCGCCTGTGGAACGCGCGCCATACCGCCTACTTCGCCATGCTGCAGCTCAAGCCGGGCTGCAAGGCGGTCACCACCGACGTGTGCGTGCCGATCTCCCGCCTGGCCGATTGCGTGACCGAGACCGAGCGTGACCTCAACGCGTCCAGCCTGCCCTGCCCCATCGTGGGCCATGTGGGCGACGGCAATTTCCACGTCGCGATCCTCACCGACCCTGAAAAGCCCGAGGAACTCGCCGAGGCCGAAACCATCAACCAGCGCATCGTGGAGCGCGCGCTGGCCATGGGCGGCACCTGCACCGGCGAGCACGGCGTGGGGCTGCACAAGATGGATTTCCTGGTCAGCGAGCACGGCGAAGACGCGCTCGACCTGATGCGCGCCATCAAGAACGCGCTCGATCCCAACCACATCCTCAACCCGGGCAAGATCTTCCGCCCGGTACGCTAAGGGCTCGCGCGGCATGGCATCCGTGTTCAACCGCGTCCCGCCGCTGCACCTGCTGATCGCGTTCGAAGCCGCCGCCCGGCTGGGCAGCTTCGCGCGCGCGGCCGAGGAGCTGTCGGTCACACCCAGCGCGGTGTCCCACCGCATCAAGAACCTGGAAGAGCTGTGGGGCGAGGACCTGTTCGTGCGCGCCAATGCCGCGCTGCGGCTGACGGCCGCTGGCACGCGCTACCTGCGCAACGTGCAGGATGCCCTCAAGGCGCTCAACGAACTGGCCCGGCCCGAGTACAACAAGCTGCGCACCCGCCTGCGCGTGGCGATCCCGCCCACCTTCGGCCGCCAGCACCTGGTGCCGCGCCTGCCCGAGTTCACGGCGCTGTACCCGCACATCGACACCGAGCTGCACCTGGCCATCCCCTTCCTGGACGTGAAGGCGGAAGACACCGATGTGGAGATCCGCTACGGCACCGGGCGCTACCCCGACCTGAAGACCACCAAGCTGCTGGTCGAGCCCGTGTTTCCGGCCTGCGGGCGCGAGTACTACGAGCGCATCGACGGCCGCGCCATCACCAAACCCGAGCACCTGCACAACCTGGTGCTGCTGCGCAGCCCGCTGGAGCCCTGGAAGCCCTGGTTCGAGACCGCGGGCCTGGACTGGCCCGAGCCCCAGACCGGCCCGCAGTTCAACGACATCGGCCTGATGCTCGAAGCCATCGCCTCCAACCAGGGCGTGGCGCTGGTTCGCCAGCGCATGGCCCGGCACTGGCTGTCGCTGGGCCAGATGGTGCGGCTGCTGGACATCGAATCGGTGTCGCCGCACGGCTACTACATCGTCGAGCGCGAACAGGCGCCGCTCAAGCCGGAGGCACGGTATTTCGTCGACTGGCTGCTCAGCCTGGACTGGTAAGACTGGCTAGCTGTCCGGCCAACCCCTTTCGGAGACACTCCCCATGCAGATCCGTCTGCTCACCCCCGCCGATGCTGGAGCCTTCCAGGCGCTGCGCCTCGAAGGCTTGCTGGAAGCGCCCGCCGCCTTCGGTTCCAGCTTCGAGGAAGAGCGCGACCTGCCGCTGGCCACCATCGCCGGCCGCCTTGAGGCAACGCCCGAAAAGGCCGTGATCGGCGCCTTGGAAGCCACCGAGGGCGGCACCACGCTGGCCGGCGTGGTCGGAGTGATGCGCGAGGACAAGGCCAAGCAGCGCCATAAGGCGTTTATCTGGGGCATGTATGTGGCACCGGGCTATCGCGGCCGGCGCCTCGGGCGGCAACTGATGGAACAAGCGTTGGCGGTGGCCACCGCCATGCCAGGGCTGCGCCAGGTCACGCTCTGCGTCAACGTCATCAATGCGCCAGCGATTGCGCTCTATGAGGCCATGGGCTTCGTGCGCTACGGCGTGGAGCCGCAGGCGCTCTATGTGGCACCGGACTACCACGACAAGCTGGAAATGGTGCACATGCTGGCGCCGCGCGGACAATAAAGCGCCCTGTTGGCGCCTTGCGCCACGCCGGTGCTAAGCTGGATTGGTACCGGCCAGCGCACGACGATCGTCCCTGCCACCGCCCGCATGGCACGTTCCGGGCCCATGCCGTCATGAGCGATTTTGATCGGCCCACCATGCGGAATTCACGTTGCCACGAGGCTGCGCAGCCACCTGGCTGCGCTATAGTCCTTGCTCCCCACCCGCGTCCGCCCTGCCATGGCGGGCGCCGGCGGCCATAACAGGAGTTGCCATGAACGCCCCGCACGAAGTCTCACCGGTCGCCGACGACGCACGCCGCAGCGCGTTGCTCGCCGGCCTGGCGAAAATCCTGCCCGATGCGGCGTTGTTGTGGAAACCCGAAGACACCGTGCCCTACGAGTGCGACGGCCTGGCGGCCTACCGCCAGGTGCCGATGGCCGTGGCGCTGCCCGATAACGAGGACCAGGTCTGCGCCATCCTGCGCCTGTGCCACTCGCTGCAGGTGCCCGTGGTGCCGCGCGGCGCCGGCACCAGCCTGTCCGGCGGGGCCATGCCGATCGCCACCGGCCTGGTACTGTCGCTGGCCAAGTTCAAGCGCATTGTCAGTGTGGATGTGCGCTCGCGCACCGCGGTGGTCCAGCCCGGCGTGCGCAATCTCGCCATCTCCGAGGCGGCCGCGCAGTACAACCTCTATTACGCCCCCGATCCTTCCTCGCAGATCGCCTGCACCATCGGCGGCAACGTCAGCGAGAATTCGGGCGGCGTGCATTGCCTGAAGTACGGCCTGACCGTGCACAACGTGCTGCGCGTGCGCGCCGTCACCATGGAGGGCGAAGTGGTGGAGTTCGGCTCGGAAGCGCCCGACGCGCCGGGGCTGGACCTGCTGGCAGCCGTGATCGGCTCCGAAGGGATGCTGGCGGTAGTCACCGAGGTGACGGTCAAGCTGATCCCCAAGCCGCAGCTGGCGCAAGTGATCATGGCCAGCTTCGATGACGTGGCCAAGGGTGGCAACGCGGTGGCCGATGTGATCGGCGCCGGCATCATCCCGGCCGGGCTGGAGATGATGGACAAGCCCGCCACCGCCGCGGTCGAGGAATTCGTGCGCGCCGGCTATGACCTGGACGCCGCCGCCATCCTGCTGTGCGAGTCCGACGGCACGCCGGAAGAAGTGGCCGAGGAGGTGGAGCGCATGAGTGAAGTGCTGCGCGCTTCCGGCGCCAGCCGCATCCAGGTGTCGCAAAGCGAGGCCGAACGGCTGCGCTTCTGGAGCGGGCGCAAGAACGCCTTCCCCGCCGCCGGGCGCATCTCGCCGGACTACTACTGCATGGACGGCACCATCCCGCGCAAGCATATCGGCACGCTGCTCAAGCGCATCGAGGAGATGGAGCGCAAGTACGGGCTGCGCTGCATGAACGTGTTCCATGCGGGCGACGGCAATATGCACCCGCTGATCCTGTTCGATGGCGCGGACCAGGACGAATGGCACCGCGCCGAGCTGTTCGGCTCCGACATCCTGGAGAGCTGCGTGGAGCTGGGCGGCACGGTGACCGGCGAGCACGGCGTGGGCGTGGAGAAGCTCAATTCCATGTGCGTGCAGTTCTCCGCGGAGGAGCGCGAGCTGTTTTTTGGCGTCAAGGCGGCCTTCGACCCGGCGCGCCTGCTCAACCCGGACAAGGCCATCCCCACGCTGGCGCGCTGCGCCGAGTACGGCCGCATGCATGTGAAGCGCGGCCTGCTGCCACACCCTGACCTGCCCCGATTCTGAACATGGCCGCTCAAAACGCCACGCAACGCACCCGCAGCAGCGCGCAAACCCGCCAGCGCCTCGGCAAGCCCGAATCCGGCTGGCGCGAGCGCTGGTACACCATCATCTTCGAGGCCGGCACGCGTAACGGGCAGCTGTTCGACATCACCCTGCTGCTGGCCATCGTGGCCAGCGTGCTGATTGTGATGTTCGACAGCCTGCCGGCGGTAAGCCTGCGGCTGGGCCGCGTGTTCACGGTGCTGGAGTGGCTGTTCACGCTGTTGTTCACCGCCGAATACCTGATGCGCATCGTGGTGGTGCGCCGCCCCTTGCGCTATGTGTTCAGCTTCTTCGGCGTGGTCGATTTCCTGTCGATCATCCCTACGTGGCTCGCCTTCTTCGTGCCCGAGCTGGCGTTCCTGATCGACGTGCGCCTGCTGCGGCTGCTGCGCGTGTTCCGGATCCTCAAGCTGACGGTGTATTTCGAGGAAGCGCAGATCCTGTACCGCGCGCTGGCCAACAGCCGGCGCAAGATCTTCGTCTTCCTTGGCACGGTGTTCATCATCACCGTGATCCTCGGCACCGTGATGTACGTGGTGGAAGGCCCGCAGCACGGCTTTACCAGCATCCCCGTGAGCATGTACTGGGCGGTGGTGACGCTGACCACCACCGGCTTCGGCGACATGGTGCCCAAGACGCCGCTGGGCCAGTTCATCACCTCGCTGACCATCCTGCTGGGCTACGGCATCATCGCCTTCCCCACCGGCATCGTGGGCGCCGAGCTGGCCGCCAGCATCATGAAGCGGCCGCTGACCACGCGCACCTGCAACCATTGCCTGACGGAAGGCCACGACTCCGATGCCGGCTACTGCAAGCATTGCGGCAACGAGCTGCCGCCTTACCAGGACGAGAGCGAACGCGAGCCGGCAGGTTCCCGCGCAAGCGCCGGGGCGCCACCTCGCCGTCCCACTCCTTCCGCCTGACTGAGTTCAAGCCGACACCCGCCAGCCACCATGCCAGCCATGCCAGTCGATCAGCAAGCCACCCTCACCGCCTTTCGCGATGCCATCCGGCATGCCACCGACACGCGCGCGCCGCTGCGCCTGCGCGGCGGCGGCAGCAAGGATTTCTACGGCCAGCACACGCATGGGGCACTGCTCGACACGCGCGCCTACAGCGGCATCGTCGACTACGACCCGCCCGAGCTGGTGATCACCGCGCGCTGTGGCACGCCGCTGGTCGAGATCGAGGCGGCGCTGGCCGAGCGTCGCCAGATGCTGGCGTTCGAGCCGCCGCACTTCAGCACCGGCGCCACTGCCAGTGACGTGGCCACGATCGGCGGCGCGGTGGCCGCCGGCCTATCCGGCCCGCGCCGGCAAGCGGTGGGCGCGTTGCGTGACTTTGTGCTGGGCACGCGCGTGATGGATGGCCGTGGCGACGTCCTGAGCTTCGGCGGCCAGGTCATGAAGAACGTGGCCGGCTATGACGTCTCGCGGCTGATGTCCGGATCGCTCGGCACGCTTGGGCTGATCCTGGAAGTCTCGCTCAAGGTGCTGCCGATGCCCTTCGACGATGCCACGCTGCGCTTTGCGCTGGACGAGGCCGCGGCGCTCGATCGCCTCAACGACTGGGGCGGCCAGCCCCTGCCGATTGCGGCCTCGGCCTGGCACGACGGCGTGCTGCACCTGCGCCTGTCGGGCGCGGCGGCCGCGCTGCGCGCCGCGCGCGAGCGGCTTGGCGGCGAAGCCGTGGACGCCGCGCAAGCCGATGCCTTGTGGCGCGCGCTGCGCGAGCAGAACCACGCCTTCTTTGCCCCGGTGCAAGCTGGCCGGGCACTGTGGCGCATTGCCGTGCCAACCACCGCCGCGCCGCTGGCGCTGCCCGGCGGGCAGCTGATCGAATGGGGCGGCGGCCAGCGCTGGTGGCTGGGCGGCAGCGACAGCGACAGCGCGGCCGACAGTGCCATCGTGCGCGCCGCGGCCAAGGCGGCCGGCGGCCATGCCACGCTGTTTCGCAACGGCGACAAGGCCGTGGGCGTGTTCACGCCGCTGTCCGCGCCGGTGGCTGCCATCCATCAGCGGCTCAAGGCGACGTTCGACCCCGCCGGCATCTTCAACCCGCAGCGCATGTACGCCGGCTTCTGAGCCACGGGCCGCACCGCGCCACACCGCATCGATCCCCAGCCAAGGCACCGGAGAGTCCCCGAACCATGCAAACCACACTGGCCGAATTCCTGCGCGACACGCCCGACGGCGAAGAGGCCAAGTCCATCGTCGGCAAATGCGTGCATTGCGGCTTCTGTACCGCGACCTGCCCCACCTACCAGTTGCTCGGCGACGAGCTGGACGGCCCGCGTGGCCGCATCTACCTGATGAAGCAGGTGCTGGAGGGCCAGCCCGTCACGGAAAGCACACGCCTGCACCTGGACCGCTGCCTGACCTGCCGCAACTGCGAATCCACCTGCCCTTCGGGCGTGAAGTATGGCCGTCTGGTCGACATCGGCCGCAAGGTGGTGGACGACCGCCTTGCGGCCGAAGGCATCCAGCGCCCGGCGCGCGAGCGTTTCGCGCGGTGGGCGCTGCGCGAGAGCATGACGCGCCCGGCGCTGTTCGGCACGGCCATGCGCGTGGGCCAGCGCGTGCGTCCGCTGTTGCCGCAGGCGCTGCGCAACAAGGTGCCGCAGGCGGTCGACGCCGGCGCATGGCCGCGCACCACGCATGCGCGCAAGATGTTGTTGCTCGACGGGTGCGTGCAGCCCTCGATGTCGCCCAACATCAATGCCGCCACGGCACGCGTGTTCGACCGCCTTGGCGTGCAGCTGGTGGTGGCGCGCGAGGCCGGCTGTTGCGGCGCCGTGCGCTATCACACCGGCGACCACGACGGCGGCCTCGACAATATGCGGCGCAATATCGATGCCTGGTGGCCGGCGGTGCAAGCCGGCGCGGAGGCCATCGTGATGACGGCGTCGGGCTGCGGCGTGATGGTCAAGGAATACGGCCACCTGCTGCGCAACGATGCCCGCTATGCGGATCGCGCGCGCCAGATCTCGGCGCTGACCAAGGATCTGTCGGAGCTGCTGCCGAACTTCGCCGACGCCCTGCAAGACGCGGCCTCCGAGGCACGAAGCAGCAAAGGCAGCGACGGCACCAGCGGCACCAGCGGCCGGCGCGTGGCCTATCATCCGCCCTGCACGCTGCAGCACGGCCAGCAGATCCGCGGCAAGGTGGAAGCCCTGCTGACGGGCCTGGGCGTGGACGTCAAGCTCTGTGCCGACAGCCACCTGTGCTGTGGCTCCGCAGGCACGTACTCGGTGCTGCAGCCCGATTTGTCCTATCGGCTGCGCGACGAGAAGCTCGCCAACCTGCAGGCCTCGAAGCCCGAGGCCATCGTCTCGGCGAATATCGGCTGCATCACGCACCTGCAAAGCGGCACCGGCACGCCGGTGATGCACTGGATCGAGCTGGTGGACCGCATGCTGGGGTAGGCTGGACGTGTAGTGCCGGGTTACCATGCAGTGGCATTCACCCTTGCCTCTTTTCGCCCCGCACCCGCATGCTCCAGACCTTCGCCATCCTGCTGGTTTTCCAATCCGTCGGGGAAGCGCTCAGTTATTCCCTGAGCCTGCCCGTGCCCGGGCCGGTGATCGGCATGATCCTGCTGTTCGGCTGGCTCACGTTCGACGACCGGCTGCTGCCGGTGATCCAGGGGACCACGTCCGAGCTGCTCAAGCACTTGTCGCTGTTGTTCGTGCCGGCGGGCGTCGGCATCATGGTGCATGCGCACCGCATCGGCGGCGAGTGGCTGCCGATCGTGGTGGCGCTGGTGGTGTCCACCTGGCTGGCGATCGCCACCACCGCGCTGGTGGCGGGCGCGCTGATGGGCAAGCCCCGCCCACCCGAGGATGCCGGCGCGCAAGCCGGTTCGGGAGAACAAGCATGACGCCGCGCCTGAACGAGATCTGGGTCTATCTGGCGGCCAGCCCGCTGCTCGGCCTGACCGCCACCTTGCTGGCCTATGTCTTCGCGTTCCGCGTCTATGAGCGCGCGCGCTTCTCGCCGCTAGCCAATCCCGTGATGATTGCGGTCGCGATCCTGGTCACGCTGCTGACGGTGACCGGCACGCCGTACAAGACCTATTTCGATGGCGCGCAGTTCGTCCACTTCCTGCTCGGGCCCGCTACCGTCGCGCTGGCGGTGCCGCTCTACATGCAGCTGCCCAAGTTGCGCAAGCACGTGTTCCCGCTGCTGGGCGGGCTGCTGGCGGGATCGCTGGTGGCGGTGGTATCGGCCGTGGGCATCGCCTGGCTGCTGGGCGCTTCGCCCGAGACCATGCGCTCGCTAGCGCCCAAGTCGGTCACCATCCCGATCGCCATGGGCGTGGCCGAGAAGATCGGCGGCCTGCCCTCGCTGACCGCCGTGCTGGTGATGGCCACCGGCATCATCGGCGCAGTCAGCGCCACCAAGCTGCTGAACCTGCTGCGCATTGCCGACTACACCGTGCGCGGCTTCGCCACCGGCGTGGCAGCGCACGGCATCGGCACCGCGCGCGCCTTCCAGGTCAACCAGGAGGCCGGCGCCTTCGCCGCGCTCGGCATGGGCCTGAACGGCGTGCTGACCGCAGTGATGGTGCCGATGCTGGCGGCATGGATGCCGCGCTGATCCCTGCTGACAGGACGTTGTCAGGAGCCCCCGCGCATGATCCGTCTCTCCATCACCCCTGAGAGAAACCATCATGAGCGGACTGATCAACTGGCTTGAAATTCCTGTCGCGGACATGACCCGTGCCATCCGGTTCTACGAGCAGGCCTTCGAAACCACCCTCAAGCGCGAAACCATGGCGCAGATCGACATGGCCGTCTTTGCCAACCATGAGCCTGGCGGCGCACTGGTAGCCGGGGAGGGCTTCCGCCCTTCGGCCGACGGCTGCCTGCCTTACCTGCACACGCAGCAGCTCACGGCGCTGCTGGCGCGTGTCGCCGCCGCCGGCGGCAAGACCGTGTTCGGCCCGCTGCAGTTGCCTGGCGATATCGGCCATATCGCGCATATCATCGACAGCGAAGGCAATCGCATCGGCCTGCACCAGCCGCTGGTAGGATAGTCGGCTACCGCGATCGTGTTACCAATACCCGCATAGAACCAAGATGAAGCTTCGATGAGCCGCCGCGCCGACCGCCTTTTCCAGATCGTCCAGGTACTGCGCGGGCGCCGCCTCACCACGGCGGCGCTGCTGGCGCAGCGGCTCGGGGTGTCCGAGCGCACGGTGTACCGGGATATCCAGGCGCTGTCGCTGTCGGGCGTGCCGGTCGAGGGCGAAGCGGGCATCGGCTACCGGTTGCGGGCCGACTATGACGTCCCTCCGCTGATGTTCACCGCGATCGAAGTCGAAGCGCTGGTAGCCGGGCTGCGGCTGCTCAAGGCCTGGGGCGGCGGTGCGCTGGCCGCCGCTGCCGATCCCGCGCTGGAGAAACTGGTGGCGGCGCTGCCGCCCGCGCGGCGTCATGCGGCGCAGCAAAGCCGCGTGTTCGCCCCCGAATTCGTCAACCTGCCGCAGGTGCGCGATGCCTTTGACGTAGTGCACAGCGCCATGAGCGCGCAACGCCTGCTGCGCCTGGACTACACCGACGCGCAACAGCGCGCCACCGACCGCATCGTGCAGCCGCTGGGCCTGTTCTTCTGGGGCAACAGCTGGCTGCTGGCCGCCTGGTGCACCACGCGTACCGACTATCGCAGCTTCCGCCTGGACCGCTGCCGCGGCATCGTCATGCTGGAAGAGCGCTTCCACGAAACACCCGACCGCTCGCTCAACGGCTTCCTGCGTGCAGTGCAGCACACCAGCGGCTAGCCGGGTGATCGGGTGATCGGCTGATTCGGGACGCGTCCTACGCCGGCTCGGCCAGCAGCGTCTCGATGTCGCGCTTGATATCCTCGGGCTTGGTGGTGGGCGCGTAGCGCTTGAACACCGTCCCGTTGCGGCGCAGCAGGAACTTGGTGAAGTTCCACTTGATCGCTTCCAGGCCAAGCACGCCCGGCTTCTCCGAGGTCAGCCAGCGATACAGCGGATGCGCGTTATCGCCCTTGACGTCGATCTTGCCGAACATCGGGAAGGTGACGTGGAAACGCGACTCGCAAAACTGGCCGATCTGCGCGGCGTCGCCCGGCTCCTGCTTGCCGAACTGGTTGCAGGGAAAACCCAGCACTTCAAGGCCGCTGGCCGCGTACTGGTCCTGCAGCGCCTGCAGGCCGGCATATTGCGGCGTAAAGCCGCACTCGCTGGCCGTGTTCACGATCAGCAGCACCTTGCCGCTGAATTGCGACAGCGGCACCGGCAGGCCGGCCAGGGAGCTGGCTTCGAACTGGTAGACATTGCTCATGACGGAATCCTCGGGTGACACGGCGGTGGACGGCGATGTGCGCCCACCACCGGACAGTGTACTTGGCGACGCTGCCGCAGGTGCTCAGATCACATTCAGGTGTTCGGTGCCAGCGCCCAGGTCGGTCTCGCGGTCCATGGTACCGTGCAGCTTGATCATCAAGCGCAGGTCGTTGAGCGAGTCGGCATTGCGCAGCGCGTCTTCGTAGGTGATCTTGCCGGCCTCGTAGAGATCGAAGAGCGCCTGGTCAAACGACACCATGCCCTGCTCGCGCGATTTCTTGATGACTTCCTTGAGCGCATGGATCTCGCCCTTGAAGATCAGGTCGGCCACCAGCGGCGTGCCGAGCATGATCTCCACTGCCGGCACCCGGCCCTTCTGCCCCTTGCGCGGCAACAGGCGCTGCGACACCATCGCCTTCAGGTTGAGCGACAGGTCGATCAGCAGCTGCTGGCGCTTTTCCTCGGGGAAGAAGTTGACCACGCGGTCGATGGCCTGATTGGCATTGTTGGCGTGCAGCGTGGCCAGGCACAGGTGTCCCGTCTCCGCGTACTGCATCGCGTATTCCATGGTTTCCCGATCGCGGATTTCGCCGATCAGGATCACGTCGGGCGCCTGGCGCAGCGTGTTCTTCAATGCCACGTGCCAGGAGTCGGTATCGATGCCGACTTCGCGCTGCGTGACGATGCAGTTCTGGTGCGCGTGCACGTATTCGATCGGGTCCTCGATGGTGATGATGTGCCCGTACGAATGCGCATTGCGATGATCGAGCATGGCCGCGAGCGAGGTCGACTTGCCCGAGCCGGTGGCGCCGGTGACGATCACCAATCCGCGCTTTGACATCACGATGTCATGCAGCGCTAGCGGCAGGTCGAGGTCTTCCACCGAAGGAATGCGCGTATTGATGGTACGCACCACCATGCCCGCCTTGCCCTGCTGGATGAACGCGGAGACGCGGAAGCGCCCGGCGTTGGGCACGGAGATGGCGAAGTTGCACTCGCGGCTGCCGTCGAACTCGCCCGCCTGCCGCTCGTTCATGATGGAGCGCACCAGGCCGAGCGCCTGGGTGGGGTTGAGCGGCTGCTGCGAGACTGGCGTGATCTTGCCGTCGACCTTGATGGCCGGCGGAAAATCCGCGGTGATGAACAGGTCCGAGCCGCGGTTGCCCACCATCAGCTCGAGCAGGTCGTTGATGTACTTGGCGGCGGATTCGCGATCGAGCATGGCGGTGTCCTGGTTCGGATGCGGCGGACTCGCCTCAGCCCGTGAATGAGTCGGGGTTCTTGGCAATGGCGCGGGCATCGTTGTAGTTGATGATGCCGCGCTTGATCAGGTCCGACAGGCACTGGTCCAGCGTCTGCATGCCAAGGCCGCTGCTGGTCTGCATCATCGAGTACATCTGCGCGATCTTGTTCTCGCGGATCAGGTGGCGGATCGCCGGCGTGGCGATCATGATCTCGTGCGCCGCCGTACGGCCGTTGCCGTCGCGCGTCTTGAGCAGCGTTTGCGAAATCACCGCTTCCAGCGATTCCGACAACATGGTGCGCACCATGTCTTTTTCTTCGGGCGGGAACACGTCGACAACCCGGTCGATGGTCTTGGCCGCCGAGCTCGTGTGCAGCGTGGCGAACACCAGGTGGCCGGTTTCGGCTGCGGTCAGCGCCAGGCGGATGGTTTCCAGGTCGCGCAGTTCGCCCACCAGCACCACGTCGGGATCCTCGCGCAGCGCGGAGCGCAGCGCATTGGCGAAGGAATGCGTGTGCGGCCCCAGCTCGCGCTGGTTGATCAGGCTCTTCTTGGACGTGTGCACGAACTCGATCGGGTCCTCCACCGTGAGGATGTGGCCCATGTCGTGATCGTTGCGGTGGTCCACCATCGCCGCCAGCGTGGTGGACTTGCCCGAGCCGGTCGGGCCGGTCACCAGCACCAGGCCGCGCGGCTTCATGCACAGGTCCGCGAATACCGCCGGCGCGCGCAGGTCTTCCAGCGTCAGTACCTTGGAAGGAATGGTCCGGAACACGGCGGCGGCGCCACGCTGCGTGTTGTAGGCATTGACCCGGAAACGCGAGAGGCTGGCGATCTCGAAAGAAAAATCGATTTCCAGCCGTTCCTCATATTGCTTGCGCTGGGTGTCGCTCATGATGTCGTACACCATGGCGTGGACATCCTTGTGGCCCATCGCGGCCACATTGATGCGGCGCATATCGCCGTGGATACGCACCATCGGCGGCATGTCTGCCGAGAGATGGAGATCGGACGCCTTGTTCTTGACGGCGAAAGCTAATAGCTGCGCGATGTCCATCTATAATGACCCCACCCTTTTTGTCGTACTTATTGTTGTACTTCTTGATATGTTCGCCGGATTATGTCTGTAATCGCCGCCAACTTGCAAGCCGTCAACCGGCGCGTCGCGGCAGCCGCACAACAGGCCGGGCGGCCGGCCGGTGAAGTCACGCTTCTGGCGGTTTCGAAGACCTTCCCCGCCGCCGCGGTGCAGGCTGCGTTCGACGCCGGCCAGCGCGCCTTTGGCGAGAACTACGTACAGGAAGGCGTGGACAAGATTGCGCAGCTTGGCGATTTGCGCGACCAGATAAGCTGGCACTTCATCGGCCCCCTGCAAAGCAACAAGACGCGTGCCGTGGCCGAGCAGTTCGACTGGGTCCATGCCATCGACCGCCTGCGCATCGCCGAGCGGCTGTCGGCGCAGCGGCCCGCCGGCATGCCGCCGTTGCAGGTCTGCCTGCAGGTCAATATCAGCGGCGAAGCCAGCAAGAGCGGTGTCGCGCCGGACGAAGTGCCCGCGCTGGCACGCGCCGTGGCGGCGCTGCCCGGGCTGCGGCTGCGTGGCCTGATGGCCATTCCGGAACCGCAGAGCGAGTTGGCGGCCCAGCGCCGGCCATTTGCCGCGCTGCGCACCCTGGCCGACACCTTGCGCGCTGCCGGGCTGGATGTGGACACGCTCTCGATGGGCATGTCCGCCGACATGGAGGCCGCCATTGCCGAGGGTGCTACCGTGGTGCGCATCGGCACCGCCATTTTCGGCGCGCGCGACTATGCCACGGCCCCCGAGGCGACACAGGCCAGGCCGGCCTGAACGCCGGCCCCCTTCTTCCCAGACGATTTCCAGCAAGAGACCGATATGCTCAAGACTCTCACCTTTGGTTTCCTCGGCGGCGGCAATATGGCCACCGCCCTGATCGGCGGCCTGATCGCCCGGGGCGTGCCAGCCACCTCGATCCGCGTGGTCGATCCGTTCGATGAAGCGCAGGCGCGCCTGCGGCGCGACCTCGGGGTGCATGCGGCAGGCGCACCCGACGCCGCCTTTGGCAAGAGCGATGTGCTTGTGCTGGCGGTCAAGCCGCAGCAGTTCCGCGAAGCGGCGGCATCGCTGCTGCCGCACCTGGGCGACAGCCTGATCGTGAGCGTGGCCGCCGGCATCCGCCTGGCAGACATGCAGCGCTGGTTCGGCGGGCGCACCCGCCTGGTGCGCGCCATGCCCAATACTCCGGCGCTGGCCGGCATGGGCATGACCGGCCTGGCAGCCGTAGCCGGGCTGGCGCAGCAAGACCGCGACATCGCCAGCGCGCTGGCCGAAGCCGTGGGCAAGTGCGAGTGGGTGGAAGGCGACGCACAGATCGACGCAGTCACCGCCATCTCCGGCAGCGGCCCGGCCTACGTCTTCTACTTCATCGAAGCCATGGAGAAAGCGGCCGTGGAGCTCGGCCTGAGCGCCCCGCAAGGGCGCGCGCTGGCAGTGGAAACCTTCCGCGGCGCCGCGGCCCTGGCGGCACAGTCGGAAGAGCCGGTCAGCCTGCTGCGCGAGCGCGTGACCTCAAAGGGCGGCACCACCTACGCCGCGCTCACCGCCATGCAGGCCGCCGGCATCGGCGAAGCCTTCGTCAAGGCCATGCACGCCGCGGCAGAACGCGCGACGGAAATGGGCGCGGAGTTTGGCAAGGACTGAGTTGGGTACGTCCTTTCCCGCCGCGCGGGAAAGGACGCAAACCGTCAGGACGCTTGAGCGCAGCCTCAGCGCAACGCGTAGGCCGCCGCCACCCCGGCAAACACACAAGCGCCCAGCCAGTTGTTGTGCCGGAACACGGCAAAGCACTTCATACGATCCCGCTCGCGGAGCAACGTGTAGTGATACACCGCGCATCCCGCCGCCGCCGCCAGTCCGATCCAGTACGGCCAGCCCAGCCCGAACTGCGCACCGGCCCAGGCCATCAGCCCCAGGAACACCGCATAGCAGATCATGATGGCGGCGACATCAAAGCGCCCGAACGTGATGGCCGAAGTCTTCATGCCGAGCAGCAAGTCATCGTCGCGGTCCACCATGGCATAGGCGGTATCGTAGGCCACCGCCCAGAACACATTGGCCAGCAGCATCACCCACGCCACCACCGGCACATGGTCCTGCACCGCGGCAAACGTCATCGGGATGCCAAAGCCGAAAGCAATGCCAAGGTAGGCCTGCGGGATGGCAAAGAACCGCTTGAAGAACGGATAGGTGGCGGCAAGCACGGCCGCGACCACCGCCAGCCACTTGGTAAACCCATTGAGCGGCGTGATCAGCGCGAAGGCCGCCAGCGCCAGCACCACCGCCACCGCCACCGCCTCCCACGCGGCAATCTTGCCCGCGGTCAGCGGCCGCTCCTTGGTGCGCTTGACGTGTTTGTCGAAGTCGCGGTCGGCCCAGTCGTTCATGGCGCAGCCGGCAGAGCGCATCAGCAAGGTGCCGATGACGAAGATCCAGAACAGGCTCCACACCGGCCGGCCGCCCGAGGCCATCCACAGTGCCCACAGCGTGGGCCACAGCAGCAGCAGCGTGCCGATGGGCTTGTCGAGGCGCACCAGGCGCGCGTACAGGGCTAAGCGTTCAAACATGGCGAGGGGCCCGCGGCACGGGGCCGGGCAAGGCAATGGCATTCAACGAAAAACGCGCCGCGACCCGGTCAGGGCGCGGCGCGCATGGCCGGCAGCACACGAAGGCCGACGGTGGTGTCGATTCAGGGCATCAGGCCAGCATCGAGCGCAGCATCCACGCGGTTTTTTCGTGCGTCTGCATGCGCTGGGTCAGCAGGTCGGCGGAGGGTTCGTCACCTGCGGCGTCGATGGCCGGGAACAGCGAGCGCGCGGTGCGCACCACGGCTTCCTGGCCTTCGACCAGCTTGCGGATCATCTCGGTGGCTTCGGGCACGCCCTCTTCCTCCGGGATCGACGACAAGCGGGCGTATTCCTTGTAAGTGCCCGGCGCCGGGTAGCCCAGCGCACGGATACGCTCGGCGATCGAGTCCACGGCGAGCGCCAGCTCGGTGTATTGCGTCTCGAACATCAGGTGCAAGGTGTTGAACATCGGACCCGTGACGTTCCAGTGGAAGTTATGGGTCTTGAGATAGAGCGTGTAGGTATCCGCCAGCAACTTGGACAGGCCTTCCGCGATCTTCTTGCGTTCTTTGTCGGAAATGCCGATGTTCACGCTCATCTCATTCTTCTTTGCCATGATAGGTACGCTCCAGTCTGGGGTGGCTCTGACAACTGCCGCGCCACGGGTCGCGGCACAACCCGCACATTATGGCATCACCCGGTAAAGGCAGACAAACCCTTGGCCGCGTCCAGGAACATCGCGACCGCGCCCAGCGCGGTCGCCGCCAGCCCGATCTCCGTGCGCCACAGCTTGCGCTGCAGGCGCGCCGCGTCCGCGCGGCGGGGACGGTCGTGGGCGACGTGCTGCAATTGCTGAAACTCGCTGACGAACAGTCTGAACATGGCCATGATGGTTCTCCTTGCCGGGCTTTCAAGGTGGCCCCGGGCCGGGGCCACCCGCACTGCCCTATTTCATTGCTTGCGCATTACTTCAGGTTGAGCGCGCGCTTGACGCCCTCGCCATAAGCCGGATCGGCCTTGGTGAAGTGCTCCAGTTGCACCCGCACGATGTTTTCCGGCACGCCCTGCATGGCCGCCGCAATGTTCGCGTACAGACGCTGGCGCTGGGCCTCGTCGAACAGGCGGAACAGTGCGCCAGGCTGGCTGTAGTAATCGCTGTCGACACGGTGGTCGAAGCGGTCGGCCGCGCCATCCAGGGCCAGGGGCGGCTCGATGGCGCGCTCGCTGGCGGCGTAGGCGCCTTCGCGGTTCGGCTCGTAGTTGAGCTTGCCGCCCTGGTTGCCGTCCACGCGCATCGCGCCGTCGCGGTGGAAGGTATTGTGGAACGGGCACTTGGGCGCGTTCACCGGGATCTGGTTGTGGTTCACGCCCAAGCGATAGCGCTGCGTGTCGCCATATGAGAACAACCGGCCCTGCAGCATCTTGTCGGGCGAGAAGCCGATGCCCGGCACGATGTTGGACGGGTTCATCGCGACCTGCTCCACCTCGGCAAAGTAGTTGTCCGGGTTACGGTTGAGCTCCAGCACGCCCACGTCGACCAGCGGATAGTCCTTGTGCGGCCACACCTTGGTGAGGTCGAACGGGTTGATGTGGTACTTGGCCGCATCGGCTTCGGGCATGACCTGCACGCGCACGTTCCAGCGCGGGAAGTTGCCGCGCTCGATGTTCTCGAACAGGTCGCGCTGCGCGCTTTCGCGGTCGCCCGCCACCACCTTGGCCGCTTCCTCGTTGGTCCAGTTGGCGATGCCTTGCTGCGACTTGAAGTGGAACTTCACCCAGAACCGCTCGTTGGCCGCATTGATGAACGAGAAGGTATGCGAGCCGAAACCATGGATCTGGCGATAGTTCTGCGGCAGGCCACGGTCGCTCATCAGGATGGTGACCTGGTGCAGCGATTCCGGATGGCGCGACCAGAAATCCCACACGGCGATCGGATCGCGCAGGTTGGTGCGCGGATTGCGTTTCTGCGTGTGGATGAAATCCGGGAATTTCAGCGGGTCGCGCACGAAGAACACCGGCGTGTTGTTGCCCACCACGTCCCAGTTGCCTTCATCGGTATAGAACTTGACCGAGAAGCCGCGCACGTCGCGCTCTGCGTCGGCCGCGCCACGCTCGCCCGCCACCGTGGAGAAGCGCATGAACATCGGCGTCTCTTTGCCAACGCGGGCAAAGATCGAGGCCTTGGTGAAACGCGAGATGTCATGGGTGACCGTGAACTTGCCGTGAGCGCCCGAGCCCTTGGCGTGCACGCGCCGCTCGGGGATGACTTCACGGTCGAAGTGAGCGAGCTTCTCCAGGAACCACACGTCCTGCAGCAGCATCGGGCCGTGCGGGCCGGCAGTCTGCGAATTCTGGTTGTCGGCTACCGGCGCGCCTGCGGCGGTGGTGAGAGTGTCCTTGTCCTTGCTCATCTTGGCCTCATTTTTCTTGGGTTGGAACGGGGGAATCTGGCTGGGTCGGGATGCGGCAGAGCCGCTGGGAAATATCAGTACACCGTGGCGTAGCAGGCCAGGCAGTCGGCCATGCGGCCGGCCAGTGCGCTCAGGAGCTCGCCGGCGGCGGTCAAGCTGGGGGTTTCGCCTTTCATGTGCGACTCCTTGTCGGTTACAGCGCGCAATGCGTCGATGCAGGAAGTCTACGGGATGGCTATTGAATCTCAAATTCAATTATTTCTAACTATGAAATAGAGCAGGCCTATGCCATGCCTGCGCGCCAGCATGGCGTAGGGCAAAGACACAGTGAAGTCAGAAAAATCGAGGGGGGAGAAAAAACAAGGCGGGGAAAGTGTGCCGCCGGCGTTGAGCGCCGGCAGGCAGGGCGCGCTCAGGCGGCTTCAGCCAGTTCCTTGGCGGCCAGCATGCTGACGCCGGGCAAGTCGCAGGCAGCCACCGCGCGGCGCAACGCTTCCATGGCCGGCAGGCGGGTGAAGCTCTTGCGCCAGGCCAGCACCACGCGCCGGTCGGGCACGGGATCGGTGAAAGGCACGTAGGCCAGCAGGTCGTTCTTGTTGGGCTTCAGGTCCGGCACTGAAGTCCGCGGCAACACCGTGATGCCCACGCCACTTGCCACCATATGGCGGATGGTTTCCAGCGAGGAGCCTTCGAAGGTCTTCTGGATGCCGTCGGCCGCCTGCGAGAAGCGCGACAGCTCCGGGCACACGCCCAGCACCTGGTCGCGGAAGCAATGCCCGCTGCCCAGCAGCAGCATGGTCTGCTGCTTGAGTTCATCGGGATCCACCTTCCCGGCATGCTCCAGATGGTGGCCGCGCGGCACCGCCACCACGAAGGGCTCGTCATACAGCGGCTGCACGGTCAGCCCGGAATCGGCAAAGGGCTCGGCCATGATGGCGCAATCGATCTCGCCTTGCTTGAGCAGCTCGATCAGCTTGACCGTGTAGTTCTCCTGCAGCATCAGCGGCATCTGCGGCACGGTCTGGATCATTTCCTTGACCAGCGTGGGCAGCAGATAGGGCCCGATGGTGTAGATCACGCCAAGCCGCAACGGCCCGGCCAGCGGGTCCTTGCCTTGCTTGGCGATCTCGCGGATGGCCATGGTCTGCTCCAGCACGCGCTGGGCCTGCGCCACGATCTGCTCGCCGATCGGCGTCACCGAGACCTCGGAGGTGCCGCGCTCGAAGATCTGCACATTGAGTTCGTCTTCCAGCTTCTTGATCGCCACCGACAGCGTCGGCTGCGACACGAAGCAGGCTTCGGCCGCCCGGCCGAAATGGCGCTCGCGCGCTACGGCGACGATGTACTTGAGTTCGGTGAGCGTCATGACTTATCAATTTTCGTTAAGCGATAGATTTTACCTTCGATTCGATGTTCTGTCAGAGATGACAAGCAAAGCGGCGCAGGCGATACCTGGCCGCCTGGGCCGAGTGAGTCCCCGCCATCACATCAGGCCTTCAGGTAATGCTCCCTGCCACCCAGCCAGCGCAGCAGGTGCGCCTCTACCGCCTCCGGGAAACGCGCCAGCATCAGCTCGGCGGCCTCCTGGGCATAATCGACCAGCCAGGCGTCGGTGTTCAGGTCGGCGAAACGCAGCATGGCCTCGCCGGACTGGCGCGCGCCGAGGAATTCGCCGGGACCGCGTATCTGCAGGTCGCGCCGGGCGATCTCGAAGCCGTCGGTGGTCTCGCGCATGGTCGCCAGGCGCTCGCGCCCGGTGGGCGACAGCGGTGCCTGGTACATCAGCAGGCAGACCGATTCCGCACTGCCCCGCCCTACCCGGCCGCGCAACTGGTGCAACTGCGCCAGGCCAAAACGCTCGGCATGCTCGATCACCATCAGCGAGGCGTTGGGCACATCCACTCCCACCTCGATCACGGTGGTGGCTACCAGCACCTGCAGCCGGTTGGCCGTGAAGTCTTCCATCACCGCGGCCTTCTCCGCCGGCGGCAGGCGCCCGTGCACCAGTCCCACCTTGAGCTCGGGCAAGGCGGCGACCAGGGTTTCATAGGTTTCCACCGCGGTCTGCAGTTGCAGCGCCTCGCTCTCTTCGATCAGCGGGCAGACCCAGTAGACCTGCCGGCCATCGGCGGCGGCGTGGTGCACGCGCTCGATGACCTCGTCGCGGCGCGCGTCGTTGACCAGCCGGGTCACCACCGGAGTGCGCCCGGGCGGCAATTCGTCGATCACCGAGACGTCGAGGTCGGCGTAGTAGGTCATGGCCAGCGTGCGCGGGATCGGCGTGGCCGACATCATCAACTGGTGCGGCACGGTTTGCGCAACCTTGCCAGCCTTACCCGGCGCGGCGGCGGCATCGGGGTCCGCCTTGCCGCGCAGCGCCAGCCGCTGGGCCACGCCGAAGCGATGCTGCTCATCGACCACGGACAAGCCCAGGCGGGCAAACTTGACGCTGTCCTGGATCAGCGCGTGGGTGCCGATGGCCAGCTTGGCCTCGCCGGACTCGACCTTGGCCGCGGCCTCGCGCTTGGCGCGCGTCTTCAGGCTGCCGGCCAGCCACACCACCGGCACGCCCAGCGGCTCCAGCCAGGCGGAGAGCTTGCGGTAATGCTGCTCGGCCAGGATTTCGGTGGGTGCCATCAGCGCGGCCTGGTAGCCGGCATCGATGGCCTGGCAAGCGGCCAGCGCCGCCACGATGGTCTTGCCGCTGCCGACGTCGCCCTGCAGCAGGCGGTGCATCGGGTGGGGCGCGCCCATGTCCCCGGCAATCTCTTCCACCACGCGCTGCTGCGCGCCGGTCAGCTTGAACGGCAGCGCGGCCAGGAAGGCGGTCAGCAGGCCGCCCGCGCGGCGCGGCATGGGCGGCGCGCTCTTGTCGCGCCGCGCCGCCTGGGAGCGCTTGAGGGAGAGCTGCTGCGCCAGCAGCTCATCGAGCTTGATACGTTGCCAGGCCGGGTGCGAGCGCTCGATCAGCGCGTGCTCGTCCACATCCTGGGGCGGTGTGTGCAGCAGGCGCAGGCACTCGGGCAAGGCTTGCAGCTTGAGCTGGGCTAGCGGGCCTTGCAGCACGGGCGCCGGCAGGGTCTCGGGCAGCGGCGTGCGTGACAGCGCGCCGCCGATGGCCTTGCGCAGGTAGCTCTGCGGGATGCCGGCGGTGCTCGGGTAGACCGGGGTCAGCCGCTCGGGCAGCGCCTCGCCGGGCGTCACCGAGCGCACCGTGGGATGGACCATCTCCGCGCCAAAGAAGCCGCCGCGCAGCTCGCCGCGCACCCGCAGGCAGGCCCCTTCGGCCATCAGCTGGGTCTGGCTGCCGTAGAAATTAATGAAACGCAGCGTCAGCTCGCCGGTATCGTCGGCGATCTTGACCACCATCTGGCGGCGCGGGCGCAGGCTGACCTCGTTGGAGGTGACCACGCCCTCGACCTGCACCGTCAGCCCCATGCCCGCGCGCCCGATGGCATCGGCGATCGGCAGCAGCGTGGTCTCGTCCTCGTAGCGCATCGGCAAGTGCAGCACCAGGTCGACATCGCGCTTGAGCCCGAGCTTATGCAGCCGGGCCATGGCCGAGGACGGTTTGCCGGCGGCAGCGCCCTTGGCCGCCGCCTTGCCCGCGCGGCCCGGCTTGTCCCCGGCGCGCGCCGCGGGCGGGCTGTCGTTGGTTTCCGGGGTTCGGTCGGGAGCGGTTCCTGGCATCTGGGGCGTGGCTGGCGATTCGGGTCGGCGCGCGCGCCTGGTGGCACGCGCTGGTTGGCGCAAATAGGCGATATCGCGCGCGCCCGGGCGGCGCAGCCGCCCCAAGCCTTACAATATCGGATTCGCCGATTGTACCTATGCCGGCCGCGCCACCGCGCGGTCTGCGGCCGTTTTTGCCCCCATGATGCTGACGCTGTCCGATTTTGACTTTGCCCTCCCGCCCGAACTGATCGCCCAGACCGCCTTGCCGGAGCGCGGCGCGAGCCGTCTGCTGGTGGTGGAAACGGACGCGGGGGAAGGCACCACCCGCCTCACAGACCGCGCATTTACCGACATCGTCGACTACCTGCGTCCCAACGATTTACTGGTGTTCAATGACACCCGCGTCATCAAGGCGCGCTTCTTCGGACAAAAGGGCAGCGGCGGCAAGGTCGAGGTGCTGGTCGAGCGGGTGCTGGACAGCCACACCGTGCTGGCCCAGGTGCGCGCGTCCAAGACGCCGCCCGCGGGCAGCCTGCTGCGCCTGGCGGATGCCTTCGACGTCACTGTGGGCCCGCGCGTGGACCAGTTCTTCACGCTCACCTTCCCCGAGCCGGCACTGGACCTGATCGAGCGCCACGGCCGCCTGCCGCTGCCGCCGTACATCACCCACGATCCGGACGCCTTCGACGAAACCCGCTACCAGACGGTCTACGCCCGCGCCCCCGGCGCGGTGGCCGCGCCCACCGCCGGCCTGCATTTCGACGAGGCCCTGTTCGCCCGGCTTGACGCGCTGGGCGTGCGCCGAGGCTTCCTGACCCTGCACGTGGGCGCCGGCACCTTCCAGCCGGTGCGCACCGAGAACCTGGCCGAGCACAAGATGCACGCCGAGTGGTACGAGGTGTCGGATGCGCTGGCCCAGGCCGTGCTCGACACGCGCACTGCCGGAGGCCGGGTGATCGCGGTCGGCACCACGTCCCTGCGCGCGCTGGAGTCCGCCGGCGCCACCGATGGCACGCTGGCTGCCGGCCGCGGCGACACCGAGATCTTCATCACGCCCGGCTACCGCTTCCGCGTGGTCGATGCGCTGATCACCAATTTCCACCTGCCCAAATCGACCTTGCTGATGCTGGTGTCGGCGCTGGCCGGGGTGGAGCCCATCCGCGCCGCCTACCGCCATGCGGTGGCCGAGCGCTACCGTTTCTTCAGCTACGGCGACGCCATGCTGCTGACGCGCCAGCCCCAGCCCTGAGCGCGCCGCGCCAGCCCGAACCTGAATCCCGAATCCCGCCATGCTCAACTTCGAACTGCTCACCACCGACGGCAACGCCCGCCGCGGCCGCGTCACCCTCAACCACGGCGTGGTCGAGACCCCGATCTTCATGCCGGTCGGCACCTACGGCTCGGTCAAGGCGATGTCGCCACTCGAGCTCGGTGAAATCAACGCCCAGATCATCCTCGGCAATACCTTCCACCTGTGGCTGCGCCCCGGGCTGGACGTGGTGGAAAAGCACGGTGGCCTGCACCGCTTCATGGGCTGGGACAAGCCGATCCTGACCGACTCAGGCGGTTTCCAGGTGTTTTCGCTGGGCGCGCTGCGCAAGATCACCGAGGATGGCGTGACCTTTGCCTCGCCGGTCAACGGCGACAAGCTGTTCCTGTCGCCCGAGATCTCGATGCAGATCCAGCGCACGCTGAACTCCGACATCGTGATGCAGTTCGACGAGTGCACGCCGTACGAAATCGATGGCCGCCCCGCCACCCACGCGGAAGCGGCCGCTTCCATGCGCATGAGCCTGCGCTGGGCCAAGCGCTCGATCGACGAGTTCAACAGCCTGGGCAACCCCAACGCGCTGTTCGGCATCGTCCAGGGCGGCATGTTCGAGGACCTGCGCGACGAGTCGCTGGCCGGCCTGTCGGAGCTGGACTTCCACGGCTACGCCATCGGCGGCCTGTCGGTCGGCGAGCCCAAGGAGGACATGATGCGCGTGCTGGAGCACGTGGGCCCGCGCCTGCCCGCGCACAAGCCGCACTACCTGATGGGCGTGGGCACACCCGAAGACCTGGTGGCCGGCGTGGCGTCGGGCGTGGACATGTTCGACTGCGTGATGCCGACCCGCAATGCCCGCAACGGCTGGCTGTTCACGCGCTTTGGCGACGTCAAGATCAAGAATGCCGTCCACCGCAACGACACCCGCCCGCTGGACGAGTCCTGCGGCTGCTATACCTGCCGCAACTTCTCGCGCTCCTACCTGCACCACCTGCACCGGGTTGGCGAGATTCTGGGCGCGCGCCTTAACACCATCCATAACCTGCATTACTACCTGGAACTGATGAGCGAGATGCGCGAAGCCATCGAGGAACACCGCTTCGAGGCCTTCCGCCTTCGGTTCGCCGCCGATCGCGCGCGCGGGGCGCAGTCGGCCACACCCGCCCCGGCGTGAACTTTCCGCACGGCCCCGGTCGAATAGCGGTGCCTGCAGCTGCCAAGCGGCTCGCAAGGCGCCCCGAACAAACCCGTACTACACCGTAAATGCCCGGATCGGGCATGGAATGCGGTTGCAAGCGGGTGGTAGAATGATCGACTAACTGATTGACTTTGTGACGGAGAAGCAACGTGCTGATTTCTAACGCATTTGCCCAGACTGCCGGTGCCACCGGCGGCGCGGCGGGTGGCCTGATGAGTTTCCTGCCTATTATCCTGATGTTCGCGGTGCTGTGGTTCATCATGATCCGCCCGCAGATGAAGCGCCAGAAGGAATCGAAGGCAATGCTGGAAGCCCTGGCCAAGAACGACGAAGTCGTGACCGCCGGCGGTATTCTCGGCCGTGTCACCAAGGTCAACGAACAATACGTGACCATCGAAATCGCCGCGGGCACTGAAATCACGGTGCAAAAGAGCGCGGTTACCACGGTGCTGCCCAAGGGCTCGCTGAAGTCGCTCTGAGCACCGCGGCCGCGGGCGTGGCGTTGCTTGACTCAGGCGCCGCCCAGCCTCTCCCGCACCGCCTGCCTGCTTTTTCGCCCTTCCCGGCACGCCTTTAGCGCGCGTGCCCCTGCAGCCGCCTGATCCAGCACGGGTTATCCGTGGATGCCAGGCGGCTGTTTGCCAACCGGTGCGGTGGTGCCAACTGCCCGCTGACGGTCTCGTCGGCGCCACCAACCGAAGAACGACTGGCCAAAGATGAATCGTTATCCGCTTTGGAAATACCTCGTGATCCTGGTGGCTCTGGCCATCGGCATCACCTATACGCTGCCGAACTTCTTCGGCGAGGCGCCTGCCGTGCAGGTCTCCTCCGCCAAGGCCACGGTCAAGGTCGACCTGGCCATGCAAAAGCAGATCGAGCAGGTGCTGGCGCAGAACAACCTGCAGCCCGACGGCATGTTCTTCGACCTGAACGGCCAGTCCGGCTCGGTCAAGGCGCGCTTCAAGACGCCCGACGAGCAGCTCAAGGCCAAGGACGTGCTGACCCGCGCGCTCAACCCCGACCCCAATGACGCCACCTACGTGGTCGCGCTGAACCTGCTGTCGGGCTCGCCGCGCTGGCTCACCGCCATGCACGCGCTGCCGATGTACCTGGGGCTGGACTTGCGCGGTGGCGTGCACTTCCTGCTGCAGGTGGACATGAAGGGCGCGGTCGACAAGAAGCTCGACAGCCTGGCCGGCGACGCCCGCACCCTGCTGCGCGACAAGGGCATCCGCCATGGCGGCATCGACCGCGACGGCGACCGCCTGACGGTGCGCTTCAACAATGCCGACGACGCCAGCAAGGCGCGCGGCATCCTGGCCGACAACCTGCGCGAGCTGGCGTTCACCCCGGATGGCAACAACATCTCCGGCGTGTTCACCGATGCGGCCCGCAAGGCGGTGCAGGATGCGGCGGTCAAGCAGAACATCACCACCCTGCACAACCGGGTCAACGAGCTCGGCGTGGCCGAGCCGGTGATCCAGCAACAAGGCGCCGACCGCATCGTGGTGCAGTTGCCTGGCGTGCAGGACACCGCAAAGGCCAAGGACATCATCGGCCGCACCGCCACGCTGGAAGCCCGCCTGGCCGACCCCGACGCGCCGCGCAATCCGCGCCCGGGCGACCCGATCCCCTTCGGCAGCGAGCTGTTCACGCAAGGCAACGGCGCCCCGGTGGTGCTCAAGAAGCAGGTGATCTTCACCGGCGACCGCATCGAAAGCGCTTCGGCAGGCTTCGACCAGAACCAGCGCGCCTCGGTCAACATCAAGCTCGACGCCCAGGGTGGCCGCGTGCTGCGCGACGTCTCGCGCGAGAACATCGGCAAGCCGATGGGCATCGTGCTGTTCGAGAAGGGCAAGGGCGAAGTGCTGACGGTGGCAACGATCCAGTCCGAACTGGGCTCCAGCTTCCAGATCACCGGTTCGTACTCCACCGAAGCCGCCAACGACCTGGCCCTGCTGCTGCGCGCCGGCTCGCTGGCCGCGCCGATGGAAATCATCGAAGAACGCACCATCGGCCCGTCGCTGGGCGCGGACAACATCAAGAAGGGCTTTGACTCGGTGGCATACGGCTTTGGCGCCATCGCCGTCTTCATGATGCTGTACTACATGCTGTTCGGCGTGTTCTCGGTGGCTGCGCTGGCCATCAACCTGCTGCTGCTGGTGGCGGTGCTCTCGATGCTGCAGGCTACGCTGACGCTGCCCGGCATCGCCGCTATCGCGCTGGTGCTCGGCATGGCCATTGACGCCAACGTGCTGATCAACGAGCGGATCCGCGAGGAACTGCGCGCGGGCGCTTCGCCGCAGATGGCGATCGCCGTCGGCTTCGACCGCGCCTGGGCCACCATCCTGGACTCCAACGTGACCACCCTGATCGCGGGCCTGGCGCTGCTGGCCTTCGGCTCCGGCCCGGTGCGCGGCTTTGCCGTGGTGCACTGCCTGGGCATCATGACCTCGATGTTCTCGGCGGTGTTCTTCAACCGCGGCCTGGTGAACCTCTGGTACGGCCGCAAGAAGAAGCTGCAAAGCGTGGCGATCGGCCAGATCTGGAAGCCGGGCTCGGACAGCCAGGGCACCGTCGCCAAGTAAGCATCATGGATGTCCGCGCGCACAGAACGCGCATGGACATCCAACCAGCATAGAACGGCAGCAGGCGCTGCCGTACAAAACAGGATTCAACATGGAATTCTTCCGCATCCGGCGCGATATTCCGTTCATGAAGCACGCGTTGATCTTCAACGTGATTTCCTTCCTGACGTTTGCCGCCGCCGTATTCTTCCTGGCACACAAGGGCCTGCACCTGTCGATCGAGTTCACCGGCGGCACGGTGATGGAGGTCAACTACCAGCAGACGGCCGACCTGGAGCGCATCCGCGGCCAGGTTAGCAAGCTTGGCTACACCGACGTGCAGGTGCAGAACTTCGGCACCTCGCGCGACGTGATGATCCGCCTGCCCCTGCAAAAGGGCCCGGACGGCAAGCCCGCCACCTCGGCCCAGCAGAGCGAGCAGGTCATGACGGCGCTGCAGACAGCCGCGCCTGACGTCAAGCTCCAGCGTGTCGAGTTCGTCGGCCCGCAGGTGGGCAAGGAACTGGCCACCGACGGGCTGCTGGCGCTGCTGTGCGTGGTGGCCGGCATCGTGATCTACCTGTCGTTCCGCTTCGAGTGGAAGTTCGCAGTGGCCGGCATCATCGCCAACCTGCACGACGTGGTGATCATCCTGGGCTTCTTCGCCTTCTTCCAGTGGGAATTCTCGCTGTCGGTGCTGGCGGCGATCCTGGCGGTGCTGGGTTACTCGGTGAATGAATCGGTGGTGATTTTCGACCGGATTCGCGAGAACTTCCGCAAGTACCGCAAGATGACCACGCACGAGATCATCGACAACGCGATCACCAGCACCATCTCGCGGACCATCATCACCCACGGCTCGACCGAAATGATGGTGCTGTCGATGTTCTTCTTCGGCGGCCCCACCCTGCACTACTTCGCGCTGGCGCTGACCGTCGGCATCTTGTTCGGCATCTACTCCTCGGTGTTCGTCGCCGCGGCGCTGGCCATGTGGCTGGGCGTCAAGCGCGAGGACCTGGTCAAGGGCGAGAAAAAGCCGGGCGACATCGACCGCGACGACCCGAACTTCGGCGCGCAGGCCTGACGGGCCAGCCGCGGATAGATTTAAAGGCAGCAAAAAAGGGCACCTTCGGGTGTAATGCCGTTCAGTTAAGGTCCCTATTGAGGAAGCGAACGGCATAGCGTGAAGGGCGGGACTTGACGACCCGGTCGCATGAGCGACCGGGTCGTTTCACATTGGGCAGCGACTTTAGGCGCTCGCGTAGGCGCTGCAGGCAGGCGGG
>NZ_JBFRDD010000022.1:0-117057 GCF_052113425.1 Cupriavidus sp. YAF13 | reverse complement strand
GGCGATCAGTGGCTGCCGGCGGCCACCGGCGGGCAGGCGCAGTCCTTCGATCCGGCCTTCCTCAACGCGATCAACACCTTGCAGCGCATGGCGGCGCACCTGCTGGCCCAGGGCGAGCCGCAGTACCGCTTCGAGTTCAAGCCGATCCCGACCCCGGGGCTGACCGACACGCTGCTGACCCTCGATGGGCAGACGCTGCACTACTACAACCAGCGCGAGACGTGGCAGGCGTTGACGTGGCCGGGCAAGAACCAGCAGGACCCGGGCACCCGGCTGCAATGGCAGACCGAGCGCGCCGGCACCAGCAAGAGTTATGAGTTCGGCGGCCGCTGGGGCCTGGTGCGGATGCTGGAGCGGGCGCACGTCGAACCGGTGGATAGCGCGAACTACCAGCTGACGTGGCAGGCGAGGCCGGAAGCGCAGGACGCGCTGGAAGCGGCAGACGCCAAGGGGCCGAAGGCCACTGCCGAGAGCCAAGCCGATGCGCACGGCCGGACCTTCGCCGAAGATCCCGACAGCCTGACGGCGCGCCGCGCCCAGGCGCCCGTTGCGGCGGACGTGACCTATCCGGTGCGTTACCTGATGCGTACGGAAGTCGGGCAGGGGCCGCTGGAGATGCTGGCGCTGCGGGGCTTTGTGCTGCCAACGCGGATCTTCGTGGGCCGGGAGCCGCAGGCCGCGGCCCGCGCCACACCCGCCCTGCGCAAGTAGAGATAGACAGGGACAAACAGGGACAAACGCAGACAAACAGGGACAAACGACCAACCATGTTCAACAAGCTCCTCAACGCGCTCTTCGGCGCGCGTGCCCCTGCGGATCTCGCTCGCTCCACACAGGCGCGCTGGGACCCATGGCTGCAACCCATCCGTCCCGACGCCCCGGCCGGCGACGATCCGGGCTACGACGACGACTTCCTCGCCATCAAGGAGGAGGTGGCCAGGCTGTCCGGCGTGAACGACACGCTGATCGTCGAGTCCGCCGAGCGGCTGCTCAAGCTGACCGCCAAGGATTTGCGCCTGGCCGTGTATTACGTCTACGGGCGCATGCGGCGCGATGGCGCGGAAGGGGTTGCCGCCGGCTTCGAGCTGCTGTCGGCACTGGTCGACCGCTTTGGCGCCCGGCTGCTGCCCGCCCGGGCCGAGAGCCGCAAGGCGGCACTCGAATGGCTGGCCGGCGCGACGTTCACCGACCGGCTCGACCGGGTGCCAGGCCTGGCCGGCGCGCAGCTGGAACGTACCCTGTCGGCACTGGCGCTGATCCTCGAGCGCACGGCGCAGTGGCCGGAACCGGCTCGCCCGGCGCTGGATGGGCTCATCCGCCGCTTCGAGGGCCGGGTCGAATCACCGTCGGCCACCGGCAACCCTGGTGGGGACGAGCCAGCCGGGCCGGCGGCCGCCTCGGTCCTGCCCGCCTTGGGCGAGGTGGCCTCGACACGCGATCTGCTGGATCGGGCGCGCCAGATGGCGCTGTACCTGCGCCAGCAACCGCAGGGCTATCTCGCGGCCTACCGCCTGATGCGCTGCGTGCGGTGGGATACGTTGACCGAGATCCCGCCGCACGAGCACAGCGGCAAGACGCGCCTGGTGGCGCCGCGCGCCGAACTGCGTGCCCAGCTCAAGCGCCTGATGCTGCAAAAGCAGTGGCCGGAACTGCTCGACCGTGTCGAGCAGGCCTTCGCCGAAGGCGCCAATCATTTCTGGCTGGACCTGCAGTACTACGCTTTCACGGCGCAGGATCAGGCAGGCGGCGCGTACGGCCGCGCGCGCGACCTGCTTGCCACCGACTGCGCACTCATGCTCGAACGCCTGCCCGGCCTCGATCAACTGGCCTTCACGGACGGCACGCCGTTTGCGGATGACACTACATTGGCGTGGATCGCGCGCCATGCCACCGTACGCGATGTCGAGCGCGGCGAGCCCATGGCGCCGGTATCGGTCGCGTCCGCCAGCACCGACTGGGCGGAGACGGAAGCCCAGGCGGCGGACCTCGCCGCCCAACAGAGCCTCGATGCCGCGTTCGCCTGGCTGCAGGGCCTGCCGGCGCCGGACGGCGAGCGCGACCGCTTCGTGCGGCAACTGGTGATGGCGCGCGTGGCCGAGCGTGCGGGCCGCGCGGACACGGCGTTGCACTTGCTGGGCGCCCTCGAGATGAACGCGCAACGCTTTGGGCTGGCCACCTGGGAGCCTTCGCTCGCGTTCGAGGCCAAGCAACAGCTGCTGCGCTTGCTCAAGGCCCGCATGACGCGCAAGGACGCGGACAAGGGCGCGCTTGCCCAGCGCATTGAAGCGCTGGCCGGCGATCTGACCGCCATCGACCCGGCCCGTGCCGTGGCCATCGCCTGACCGGCGAGTTAACTGACAGCCTCATGACCGATCCCACCCAAGACAACGACATCCTGCGCTACTACGAAGCGGAAATGCGCTACCTGCGCGAAGCCGGCAAGGAGTTCGCCCAGGCGTTTCCCGATCGTGCACGGATGCTCAATATTGACGGCATCGGCGAGCGCGATCCGCATGTCGAGCGGCTGTTCGAGGGCTTTGCCTTCCTGATGGGGCGGCTGCGCCATAAGCTGGACGACGAGCTGCCGGAACTGACCGAAGGGCTGGTCAGCATGCTGTGGCCGCACTACCTGCGCATGATCCCGTCGCTGTCGATTCTCGAACTCACTCCGTCCGCCGGCGCCCTGGAGCGCCACGAAAGCCTGCCGGCCGGACTGGAGGTGCTGTCCGACCCTGTGCCGCTTGGCACCCAGGCAGCCAGCAGTGGCGACAGCGTCGAGTGCGTCTACCGGACCACGCAAGCGGTCGACTTGTACCCGCTGCGCCTGACCGAGGCCAACGCCTACACGCGCGAGGATGGCCGCTCGGTGATCCGGCTAAGGCTCGAACTCCAGGCGCAGGCACTGCGCAAGCAATTGGCGGTGCCGCGCCTGCGGCTCTACCTGCATGCCGACCGGCCACTGGCGCTGGCGCTGTATGCCGCGCTGACCGCCCGGCCGCAGGCCATGCAGGTGCGCATCCCCGGCCACCCGGATGAACGCCCGGGCGCGCCCCAGGCGATGCCCGGCCTGGCGCTGGAAGCGGCCGGTTTCGACGCGCAGGCGCGCCTGTGGCCCAAGGCGGACAATGCCTTTGGTGGCTACCAGCTGCTGCTGGAGTACTTCACCTTTCCCGAGAAGTTCATGTTCGTGGACCTGGTGGGGCTGGACATGGGCGCCATCCCGCCAGGCGCCGGACACTTCGACGTGGAGGTGGTGCTGGCCAGGCCGTTCCCCGACGACATGCGCTTCTCGGCGGAGAACGTGCGGCTCTTCTGCACGCCCATCATCAACCTGTTTGCTCTGGAAGCGGATCCGATCAAGGTCACGCACGTCGAGACCGAGTACCGGGTGCGGGCCATGGAGCAACACGGGCAGCATGTCGAAGCGTACTCGGTCGACACCGTGCGGGGCTTCGAGGCCGCGAGCGGCGCGCGCTTCGAGTACGCGCCGTTCGCCGCCTTTCGCCACCGGGGTGGCATGCTGCGCCACGAGATGCCGGAGCGCTACTTCCACACCCGCGTGCGCCGCGGGCCCTCGGGCAAGTTCGACACCTGGGTGGTGCTTGGCGGCCATGCCTGGGAGCAGCAACAGACCCTGCCCGAGGAGACGCTGTCGCTGTCGGTCACGGGCACCAACGGCATGCTGCCCCGCAAGGGCCTGCGCGAGGCCGGCATCACGCATATGCGCGACGGGTTCGCCAACATCGGCACCGTGCGCAACCTGACGGCGCCGACCCTGCCGGTGTACCCGCCCACCGCCGACCGCTTCCACTGGCGCGTGCTGTCGCACCTGGCGCCAAACTACCTGTCGCTGCTCGATGCCGAAGTCCTGCGCGGCAGTCTTGCCCTCTACGACTGGACGGAAGGCGAGATGAACCGCCGGCGCATCGACGCCATCACCGACGTGCGGCACCGGCCCCTGCAAAAGCTCGTCAAGGGCGGCCTGCTGCGCGGCGTGGAGATCGAGGTGGTGCTGGACAGCACCCGCTTTGCCGGCGAGGGTGACGTCGAGCTCTTCGGCGAGATGCTCAACCGGTTCCTGTCGCTCTATGCCACGCTGAACCTGTACACCCGGCTGGTGATCGTGTCGCAGCCAAGCGGCAAGCGGCTGGCATGGCCCGACAGCAAGGCAGAGGGGGCACCGTTTTGAGCCTGCCGAAACTGACAGCAACGCAGGCGCAGGAGCGCGCCTTGCTGCCGGCGCTGCTCGCCCAAGCGCCGCAGATGAACTTCTTCCGGCTCTGCGAGCTGATCGAGTTGTCTGCACCGCAGCGTCCGCCGCTGGGCACGACCGATTCCCCGGCCAATGAACCGGTGCGTTTCCGCTCGCATGGGCGGCTGGGCTTCCCGGGGCGGGAGATTGACGCGGTCGAGCACGACAGCGACCACCCCGAGCGGCCACCGGTGGTGCGGACCACCTTCCTGGGCCTTTACGGCGTGGATGCGCGCATGCCGTCCTACTTCGTGGACGAGATTGCCCAGCGCCGCGACGGGGCAGAGCCGCTGGCGGCCTTGCTGGACCTGTTTCACCACCGGATCGTCACGCAGTTCTACCGCGTCGCGCGCAAGTACCGCTATCCGGTGGGCTTCCGGCAGGGTGGACAAGACGGCGGGCAAGACGACGTGTCGTGTTACCTGCTGAGCCTGCTCGGGCTGGGCCTGGGCAAGCCGGGTGCCGAAGAGGCCGTCCCCACACGCAAGCTGTTGTCGATGCTGGGACTGGCCAGCCAGCGCACACGCACCGCCGAGGGCCTTGCCGGCGTGCTGCAGCATGCCGTGCCAGACGCGCGCATCACGGTGGAGGAGTTCTACCCCGTGTGGGTACGCCTGGACGCCACCGAGCGGATGCCGTTGGGGGAAAACTGTGTGCTCGGGCGCGGCTTCTATGACCGCGCAAACACCGTACGCGTGGTGATCGCGCCGCAGGAGCGCGACTCGGTGCTGGGGCTGATGCCGGGCCGTGCCATGCACCGGGAGGTGACGGCGCTGTTGCGCTTCTGCCTGGGCTATGCAGCGCACGCGCATCTGGAGATGCATGTGAGGCCCGCACTGATGCCGGCGCCGGCCTTGAATTCGGACCAGGTGAGCCTGGGCTACACCACGCAGCTCAGGCAGCCCGACGAAGCCGAAGCCACGGGCGCCAGCGATGCCGTCACCCGTGTGCAGCTCGGCAACTGGCGCGGGCACAGCTCGGCGCTGCCAACGCAACGCTGAACCCGCACTGTCAATGAAACGCAGCAACACGCTACAGCTACACAAAGAGGATCAATACGATGAGGCGACAGCTTCGAAACGGCGGCCTACTGCTGGTTGCCACCCATATAGCCGGTTGCGGCGTGGGCCAGGCCGTCAAGGACAGCACGGTGGAGGCGGCGAAATGGGCCTTCACGACGCAGGTCAAGACCATGCGCCTCGATCTGACCAGCCGGTCGTCGTTAAATACAAACGGCGCCGGGCAATCGTTGTCGACGGTGGTGCGGATCTACCAGCTGAAATCGCCGCAGGCCTTCGAGCAATTGACCTATGCGCAGTTGCAGACGAATGATCTCGTTTCCCTCAAGCCCGATCTGCTGGCGGCCAAGGACGTCATCCTGCGCCCCGATGCGAGCGTGAGCCTGAGCGAGCCGATGCATGCCGAGGCGGAGTATGTCGGGGTCATCGCGCTCTTCCGCAGTCCCGGCAAGGAGACGGTCTGGAAGCTGGTGGTGCCCAAGAAGCAGTGGAAGAAGACCGATCCGGTGAGGATCGAGGTGCGCGGCAGCACGCTGGAGCTGGCGGGAGCCAGCTTTGGCGGTCCGGGCGCCGTGGATGGCGGCGTCATTGTGCGTTTCGCCAGCACGCTCCGCGATAGTGAGTACATTGCGCCACATGTAAGTTAAGCTGCGGCTTATGACGACTGCATTCCCGCAATTTCCTGATATATCGCCGTGCTACTTCCCAAATGCCTTAGAGCCACTTCTGCCACTTCAGCTGCTTCCGTCGCTCTGGCCCTCGCTATCGCGTGCTTGAATCCGGCGTTCGCGGACGATTTCCTGGTGCCAGGCATTTATCGTGTCGAGCCAGACTCCCATCTGAGCCCGGCCAACAGAGTGCCGGAAGTCGAGCCAACCCGCTTCAAGGAGCGTTTCGAGCACGCCCTTCCCAAGTCGGCGGATATCACCTATGCCGTGGTGTCGCACGAACCCGGTTCGGGCGGCAACAGGGTGCACTTTCTTGTAGACAAGGACTACAGGACCGACGTGAACTCCGCGAACAAGCTATGCGTGGCCTACGCCTTTCCGGGCTGGAACGACTACTCGGCATCCCAGCCGTTCTGCCGAACCAACATTAGCAACGAGTCTGAGGCACTGCTGAAACGGCAGACGGCGGCGGCGTTCACCGTGACCTGGCAGCCCAGGAAGACGTACCTGAGCACTGAGACCATTCGGCCACAACGCAAGCCGACGGCCGACGAGGTCGGCGCTTGCGCGCTTGGCGTATGCAGCCCCGAGGCGTATGGCAAGGGGGTCAACCATTATGAGATGGCTTACTACGCGGATAGCTTTGCACTCGACAGGGTCCGGCCTTACCAGACAATCTTGTATCTCACCAAGGAGGTGCCATTGTTTGCCCGAGCCGAACGTGACACGATCCTGACCCGTCTCGGCGCGGGGACTTATGTTCCCGTCCTCTCCGCGGATGCGCGATGGTACGAAATCGAGCGCGTCGGGCGGGACGGCTCGATCACCCACGGCTGGATCGACCGCGACGATGCGGTCGCCGTGAATTGGGTTGCGCAACGTGCCAGAACGAGCAATTTCCTGTTTCGCGTCGCATTTATCGAGGGCGAGCTCACATCCGACTCCCCGCATGTGGTCGCCATTGAGATCATCGATCGGAAATCCGGAGTTCGTACTCAGGTCATTCGTGACTTTGATTCCGATCCCGGCTTTGCGGCGCCCGCGGATGCCTTGCGCGTGGTGGACGCCAATTTCGACGGCTATCCTGACATTGCGATTTTTGGCATGTCGGGAGGCGCCGGTCCGAACAGTACTGAGAACTTCTTCCTGTTTGACGCTGCCCGGCGGCGGTTCGTTTTTGATGAGACCTTGTCGGGACTGTCGCAGATCGCCATCGACTCCCGCACGCGCACCGTGCATTCGGCGCAGCGCAATAGCTGCTGCAGCCACTCGGCGCAAACTTACCGTTACGTCGGCAGAACACTGACGCTGGTTTCGACCTGGGACGAAAGCCTGACGGCCGACGGCAAATGGCTGGAGACAACCATAGGCCGCACGCGCAACGGGGAGCTGCATTACCGGACACGACGAACAAAGCCGAAGCGGTGATACGCCAGGGACGGCGTGGCGCACCCCGCCTGCCGCTTGCGGGATGGCCCGTTGAATGCGCAATCCCCAAGCGGTGCCTTACCCCATCATCGCCGACGGCAGCCGCTTCCCCACCCAATCCCGCTCTTCTTCATAGGCCCGCGCCAGGCGCAACACCGACAAATCGTCCCGCGGCCGCCCAATCAACTGCATCCCCATTGGCAACCCCTGCGGCCCAAATCCCACCGGCACGCTAATCGCCGGACATCCCGACAGCGTCCAGGGAAACACCACTTCCATCCAGCGATGATAGGTGTCCATCTCGCGCCCGGCGATCTGCTTCGGCCAGGGCTGGTTCACATCGAATGGGAAGACTTGCGCTGTCGGCACCGCGATGTAGTCGAACTGCTTGAACACGCCAAGCAGCGCTTGATACCAGGCGCTGCGTTCCATGCTGGCGGCATAGACGTCGCTTGCGTTGAGCTTGAGCATGCCTTCGATCTCCCAGATCGCGGAGTCCTTGAGCAGCGCGCGCTTGGCCGGGTCCTGGTAGAAGGGCAGCATGCCGTTGCCGACCAGGAAATGACGGTGCACCAGCCAGGTCTTCCAGAGCCGTTCCGGCGAGAACGGGGGCTTGATGGCTTCCACTTGCACGCCAAAGGCCGGGAAGGCGTTGAGGGCATCCTCGCACAGCGGCAGGATGCCGGCTTCCATGGGCAGGTAGCCGTCCCAGTCGCCCAGCCATGCCACGCGCTTGCCCTTGAGGTTGGTCTTCAGCACGTCGGCCACATTGGCCGGGGTGAGCGTGGCCAGTACCGGGTCCTGCGCGAGCGCCTGCGGCGTGCGCGCATCGGGGCCGGCCTGTGTGGCCAGCAGCAGGGCCACGTCGGCGACGGTGCGAGCCATGGGCCCTTCGTAGCCGAGTTGCTGGATAAAGACTTCCGGGGCGGGGCCGTAGGGCACGCGGCCGGCGCTGGGGCGCATGCCGTAGACGTTGCAAAAGCCGGCCGGGTTGCGCAGCGAGCCGCCGAAGTCGCTGCCGTCCGCTACCGGCAGCATGCGCAGCGCCAGCGCGGCGGCCGCGCCGCCGCTGCTGCCGCCGGCGGTGCGGCTTGCATCAAAGGGATTGCGGGTGGCGCCGTAGACGGGGTTGAAGGTTTGCGAGCCCAGGCCGAACTCCGGCGTGTTGGTCTTGCCGATCAGCACGGCGCCGGCGGCGCGTGCGCGCTCCACGATGATGGCGTCCGCCGTGGGCACGTTGTCCCGGAAGATGGGTGAGCCGAAGGTGGTGCGGATGCCGCGCGTGAGCGCCAGGTCCTTGGGGGCTTGCGGCATGCCGTGCATCCAGCCGGCTGAGCGGCCGGCGGCGAGGGCCTGGTCGCAGGCGGTGGCTTCCTGCAGCAGCACTTCCGGCTCGCGCAGCGCGACGATGGCGTTGGCGCCGGGATTTACCCGTGCGATGTGGTCCAGGTAGGCCGCCATGACTTCGCGGGCCGACAGCTTGCGGGCATGGATCTCGCGCGAGAGTTGCCAGGCCGGCATCATGACGATGGGATTCGGGCCGCTAGCCGTGGTGGCGGGGCCGGATGCGCCCGGTGCGCCGTGCTTGCCGGCGGGGGGCGCCGCGCTGGCGCTGCTGGTAGTGACGCCAGCGGCGATGCCGGCTAGCGTGGCGCCTGCCAGGTGGCCCAGCAAATGGCGCCGCGAAGGTTGTCCGGGGGCGGGGCCATTGACGGCGTTGCGCGCATTGCCGCTATCACGGTCTGTGTTGCCTGTGGGGGTCATCGTGTCGTTCCTCGTTCCGGTTTTTTTTGTCCCGCGTCTTTGTTTGCGTGAGTTTGTCACATTGGCCCGGCGCTCGCGCGAGCGGTCTTGTCCGGCGCCGGCGTCGGGCCACTGCCCAGGATCGCCGCGCGGTGCGCGCTCACGTCGTCGAGCGGCTGGCGGCGATAGCGGCCTACCTCCTCGGTGCTGAACGCCTGCACGTCGTTGTGGCCGGTGAGCGCGGGCATCAGCCAGTTCATCAGCCCGGCGATCTCCGCGTCGCTCAGGGCCGAGGCCGAGGTGCCCGGCACCTGGATCAGGAACGCGCGCCCGGCCGGCGTGGCAAGCAGCAAGGGCACGGTCTCGCGCATGTCGGGGATGCCGGCCGAGGGCTTGCCGCGTGCATCGGGCTGGTGGCAGCCGGAGCAGTGCAGCAGGTAGTTGTCGCGCGCGTGGCGCAGCTCGGCCTGCGCGCTCGCGGTCGTGGCCAGCGTAGCCAGCGCCAGCAGGCACAGCCCGCGCCGCGCGGCCGCGCGCAAGGTGCGTGCTCTGCGCGATGCCATGCTATTGCCCCGCCTCGCGCAGCTTGCGCACGGCGCCCGGGGTCTTGCGCTCGGCGCGCGCGCGGGCCAGCGTATCGGTGTTCACGGCCGGCTCGGGCGCGCCGTTGCTCACCGCCAGCCACGACAGCACGGCGGCCAGCGAGGCATCCGGCAGAGTGGCGAAGCTGGGCATGACGCCGTTGAACGACTGGCCCTGCGACTGGATCGGGCCAGCGAGGCCGTGGGTCAGCACATTGGCCAGGTAGGCCTGCCCTGCCGGTGTGGCGAGCCGCTCGCGCAGCGCGCCGGCCAGCGGCGGCGCCACGCCGGCGATGCCGGAGGCATCGGCATTGTGGCAAGCGGCGCAGTGCGTGCCGAACAAGGCCTTGCCCTGGTCGGCCAGCGACTCGGCCAGGGCGATGCTGGCGGGCGCCACGCATGCCAGGCACAGCGCGAGATGTGTGAGAGACCGCTTCATTCCTGGACTCCGAGAATGATCGAGGTGGTGCAATGGAACATGGTGCTGTCGTTGCTCATGCACCAGTTCACATCGTTGTGCACGCCCAGCCGGTAGCCCGGCCGTTCGCGCTCGTTGGTGTTGCACTCGCAGCGCCCGCAGGTGGTCTTGCCGCAGCAATCGTTGTAGCTGACCATGTAGGCCCTGCCGTCGGCCGGGTTATGGCAGGTGCCGACCCACGACACGCGCGAGGGCTCGGTGCCGGGCGGGCAGGAGGTGGAAGTGCCGCCGCAGCATGCGCACAGAAAGCCATCCACCGCGCAGTACTTCCAGTAGTCGCACGCGGTTTCGTCCTGCGCTTGCGGGCCGGCGGCCTTGCTGCCGTGCGCTCTGGCCGCGTGCGCGCTGCGGTCGAAGGGCAGCACTGGCAAGGCCATGGTCCCCACCATGACCTTGCCAAGCGTGGCCAGCACGCTGCGCCGGCTCGTGCGCTGCGCCGCGCGCCGGGTCTGGCGTTCGAAGAATCGGTCCATCCACATGGTTTTTCTCTCCCTGCCTTCAGGCACGCGTTTCCAGGAACTGCTGCACCGAGCCCACGTTAAGGTCCATCGCGGTGAACAGGCTCTCCAGCTGCTCGCGCGAATTCACCAGGCCCTTGGCGCGCAGCGTGCCACGCTCGTCCATCAGCACGCCGTACGGCAGCTTGCCGATCTGCAGGTGCATGCCGAGCTCGGGCGACAGCACATAGGGGAAGGCTTCCAGCCCTGCCTGGCGCAGGAAGGCCAGGTGCTCGGGCTGTTCGCCGTCGGAGGCGAGCACCACGCGCAGCCAGCCGGCCTCGCTGGCCTGCATCGACTTGAGTACCGGCAGCAGCTTCTTGCAGACCGGGCAGGTAGGCGAGAGAAAGAACAGCAGCGTGCTGCGGGGCTGCGCGCCGCCCACCGCCACCGGGCCGCCGCGCACATCCTGCAAGGCAAAGGGCGGCAGCGCCTCGCCCACGCGCGGGCCGGCGTCGATCACCAGCGCGCCCATCGGCGCGACGCGCTCGAACAGGATGCCGACCTGGCGGGCCAGGGCATAGAAACCGAAGAGCAGCGCCAGCACGGCAATCCACAGCACGATATTGGCAATCACAAGGGCAGTCATGGGAGTCTCACGAGAGGGTGGAATGCGTAGGGTGGCTGGAAGCCAGGTGGCCGGTGCGGCGGGTAGCGCGGTCGGCATTGACCAGCAATTGCGTGGCGCCGAGCCAGAGCAGCAACAGCGCGAGCGCGCAGAAGCCGGCGGCCAGGGTGTCGAGCCGCGTGAACGCACGGGGTGCCGCGCCGGCCGCCAGTCCGGCCGCGGCGATGGTGGCCAGTACCAGCACGGCGAGCAAGCCAAGGTTGCGCAGCAGCAGGCCAGTTGATAGCCGCAGGTTGTCGGCGTCGCTGCCGCAGCCGCAGCGGATGTCGCGCCGCCCGCGCAGCAGGTTGATGCCCACCGCTGCGCTGGCTACCGCCACCACGCATGCGGCCAGCAGCGCCGCGCCCGGGTGCAGCGGCGCGGCAACCAGCGCCGCCAGGCTGGCCATCTCGGCGCCCAGGTAGGCAAGCGCTACCGGGCGCGACCATGCGTCGGGCACCAGCCGGTAGGCGCTGACGGCGCCCCAGAAGCCGGAGAAGTCGCGCAGCTTGGGCCACAGGGAGTGCGCCAGTACCAGTGCGGCGGCGGCGGAACATGCCGCCACCACGACCGGATCGCGCAACACGTCGGAGACCACGGCGGCGGCGCTCATTGATGCAGCTCCAGCTGCACCGCGTTCTCCGCCACCTGGTCCAGGCGCGCCACCGGCTTGAGGCCCCGGGCCGGGTCCAGCGACACCACGCCGGCCTTGGCGGCGTCCAGCACATACAGCGTCGGCCGCGGCCCTTGCGTGATGGTGAGCGCCAGCGCATTCTGCCCCGGCGCGCGGGCGATGCGCTTGTGCTGCGCCAGGTCGATGGTCCAGATCTCGGCGGCGGGGGTCTTGTGCGATCCCTCCTTGCTGCGCGGATGCATGCCCAGGTACAGGCGGCCCGTGGCCGCGTGCAGCGCGAACAACTGGTAGCCGCCCGGCTTCCAGCCCGCCTTGCGGTCCGCCGCGTCCACCACGGGCCAGGGCTGCGCGAAGACGGGTGTCTCGCCCGAGAGATCCGCGCTGTAGACGTTGCCGTTGAAGGACACGAAGGTCAGCGTGTTGCCCACGCGCTCGCTGTGCAGGAAGACCGGATCGGCATCGGGATCGAACATGCGCGCGCTGCGCTTTTGCCCGCTGGGCTGGCCGGCGGCGTCATGCGTCACCGTCAGCATCGTGCCGTCGCTGCACAGGGTGCGAAAACGCTGGCTGGACGCCTCGGTGGCAAATATGCCCCAGCAGCCTGGGGTTTGCGCCTCCGCCACGAACTTGCCGGCCTGCAGGTCGACGATGCTGACCGAGGTGGCGGGCGTGGCATTCTGCACATAGAGAAAATGCCCGTCGGCGGATACCGCGGCGATGCCCCGGTAGTTCAGTGACTGTGCGTGCTTGGGCGGGATCACGATCTCGCTGCGGTAGGCCAGCGTGGCGGTGTCGTACAGGCTCACCACATCGGCCCGCTCGCCGCGCGCGAGCCGCGTGTAGAACGTGGAGATCACATACAGCGTGCGCTTGTCCGGGGACAACACGCTCTGGCCGCCGAACGCGGTGGGCACCAGCCCAAGGTAGCGCATGCGCTTGCCGTCCACCACGTGCAGGCGCCCGTCCACCATGTGCTTGAACGCCACATCGGAGATGTAGAGCCGGCCATCGTCGGCGGGCGCGAGCGGCAGCACGGAGAGGGTTTCCGGCTGCAGTTCGCCGGTGTTGGTGGCATCGCTGGCGTGGCCGGCATTGGCGGCGGCGGCTGGCAAGGCTAGCACGCTCAACATCGTCGCTGCGGCTAATCTGCGTACCACGCCAGGCCGTCGGGTGATGGCCCTGGTGCTTACCTCGTTCACTGGATGGCTCCTTGGGATGCGCTTTGCAATGGGGCCAGTCTACGAACGGGGGCGGCGCGGGCGTTATCCGAAATCGGCAACGGCGGCACGGGGATATTCACCAATGCCGGCCCGGCTGCGTGGCACGCTGGTGTGTGCCGTCATGGTGGCCATGCGGTGCATGGCGCCCACACGGCGCGGCGGGCGCGCCTGCCCGCGGTGCGCGCCATCCGGCGCCACGGCGAACCTGCACGGTTGCTGTGCATGGAGGGCCATGTGGGGGGGTAATGCTCAGGCGCAGGCTTATCCGTTTTCGGAAACGGAGCAGAATGGGCAGTGGGGCTGAGGAGGGCGAAGGCGCCGCAGCCGGGGTGGCAGTAGCGGCGGCAAAAGCGGCGGCAAGAGCGGCTGCAGAGCGGCTGCAGAGCGGCGCCGGAGCGGCCCGAGGCTGCCACCATGCTACGATCCGCGCCTAATACGGAGAATGAAGATGTTTTATACCTGCCAGAACCAGTCGTGCCAGACGCGTTGGGACCCCAAGGACGTCACGGTCAAGGACGAAGGCCAGGGACCGCTGTTTCGCTGCCCGGTGTGCAACTCCCGCAACCCGGTCGTGCCCCAGCGCAAGTCCGACGGCACCATCGTCTACAAGCAGCGCACCCGCTAAGGGGCTGGCCAGGGGGCTGCTCAAGGCCCTTCATGGCCTTTCATGGCCCGTTGACGCGCCGGCCAGGGGCGCTCAGCCGCCGGCCCGCTTGGCGGTCATCCCGCGCTGCTTGAGTTTTTCCACTACCGTGTCGCAGTGGTCGCCCTGGATTTCGATCACGCCGTCCTTGACGGTGCCGCCCGAGCCGCAGGCGGCCTTCAGTTCCTTGCCCAACTGCGCCAGCGACAGCGCGTCCAGCGCCACGCCGCGCACCAGCGTCACTCCCTTGCCCTTGCGGCCCTTGGTCTCCCGCGACACCCGCACGATGCCGTCCCCTTGCGCGGCGGGCTGCGCCTTGCCGCACGTGCAGGCCGCCAGCGCATTGCCGCAGCCGGGGCACATGCGGCCGTGTTCGGTGGAGTAGACCAGCGAGCTGGCGGGTTTCGGGTGAGACATGACAGGCGTTCCGGGTGACGGGCTGGCTGGCGCAGCCCGGGGCAGGCAGCGTACGACAAGCGCTCGGCGCCTGCAAGAGGGCGATGGCGCATTTCAGGTGCCGCTTGCTGCCCTCGCCAACGGCCATGGCTCACTCGCCGTAGCGCTGCCCCTGCGCGATCAGCTCCGGCGTACCGATGACGCCGTTCAGCCCGTCGAAATCCAGCATGGCATCGCGCATCGGCGCGGTGGTGCCATGTTCGAGCAGGCTGCCGTAGTAGCGCTTCATCTGCGCGCCGATGAAGCGCACCACGCCACCCGGGAAAATCACGATGCGAAAGCCCCGGCCGGCAAGTTCGGCGGCGCTCTGCACTGGCGTCTTGCCACCTTCCACCATATTGGCCAGCAAGGGAACGCGCCCGGCAAAGTGCGCGCAGACGCGCGCCATGTCTTGCTCGGTGCGCAAGGCTTCGATAAACAGCGCGTCGACGCCGCATGCCACATAGGCCTCGGCGCGTTCGATCGCCGCGTCCAGTCCCTCGATGGCCACCGCATCGGTGCGGGCCAGGATCAGCGTGCGCGACGAAGCGCGCGCGTCCAGTGCGGCCTTGAGCTTGCCGCACATCTCGGCTGCCGCGACAACGCGCTTGTTGTCCAGGTGGCCGCAGCGCTTGGGAAAGGTCTGATCCTCGAGCTGGATCATGGCCGCGCCGGCGCGTTCCAGCGTGCGCACGGTCCGGATCACGTTGAGCGCATTGCCGTAGCCGGTATCGGCATCGACGATCAGCGGCAAGTCGACGCGGTCGGTGATCCTGCCGACGATATCCACCGTCTCGGTGGCGGTGGTCAGGCCCACGTCCGAGCGCCCGAGCTGCGTGTAGGCCACGGCGGCGCCAGACAGGTAGAGCGCTTCAAATCCCGCTTGCGCGGCGACCAGCGCCGAGAACGCGTCGTAGACGCCGGGCACCAGCAGCACGCGCGGTTGGCGCAGGCGGTCGGCGAGGGATGGAGTTGTCATTGTTGTTTTCGGTGTGGCCGCCCATGGCCGGCGTGGAAAACGCCGGCCATGGCGCTTGCCCTTCGAGGGGATGTGGTGCGGCATGATAGCGAATAACGAGCGAGCGCTCAGCCACTGGCGCGAGGCGCGCCATGTCCATACATTAGGGGGCGAAAGTGCCAGAGCGAAAGGTGCCCGGGCCTTCGTTGAAGGCGCTCACCAGGCACGCAATGTCTGCATCGGGCCCGGGTGCTTGACGGTGGGGCACTTGTGCGGCGCCCCCTTGCACACTGTCGGCGGCGCTGCCTAGCGCCCGACAGGGCTTCCGTAAAATGCACCAGTGCGGGGATTCGAAACGATGTAGGTATTGCGTCTTGCCCAAGTCTGGGCAGCCATGAAGACTTCGGGCTCGCGCTGGCTCCAGTCACTCGTCATGAGTGGTACAGCCTCCTGCTCCGTCGTGGCATACACGACGGCCTGGTGAAGGGCGGCCCGGCCTTGGCTTCCTGGAATGGTAATGGTGCGAATCGTCACGCGCATCGTCAAAGGCCTCAACGTGTTTGGACTGCAAAGTATGGCTGCCTTTCAAGGACAGTATTGTGACAGCGTAGTGTCCTGATCTGCCCTGGAAGGCTGTGCCATGGGGGCTTGGCGAAGCCGTGACAATCGGGTTTGCGGCCTCGCGGTGAATAGGGAGCATCCATGCCCGATCATACGCGCAAGCACTAATCGGGCCAACGACATCTGTTGTGGCGCGTCGACAGGCTGGGAACCGCCCGCGGCGCGCACCGAGGCCATTCGGTTTCAGGCTTTAGCCGGGTTCGTCGCCGATCCGAGCGAGAAATAGATTACCCGGCACATTTTTACCGGCTGGAGAATGCAATCTCCCAGCGCCAGCGACTAAAGCGCTGCTTTGTCGATCGCAATGCCGAGTTCGCCCGCCATGCGCTCCACCAGCGCCTGAAGCCGGTTCACCTTTTCCGCCAGTTCCTTTTGCTCGGCTTTGAGCGACTCGAATTCGGAGGGCGAGATGCTGTCGTCAGTGCCGCCGCGCTCGCCGATGTCATCGATGCTGACTTCGCCGCACAGCAGGTGCATCCAGCGGTTCTCACGTCCGCCGGGAGCGCGCGGCAGCTTGACGACGAAGGGTGGCCCGGCGGCGGCCAGCTCTTCCAGGAACACCTCGACCGACGAGATGTCGGCAAATGCGTGCAGGCGCGCGGAGTTCAGTCTCAGTTCCGCGGCCGTCTGGGGCCCGCGCAGCAGCAGCGTGGTGAGCAACGCGACCGACTGGCTCGGCACGCCCAGCACGCGTTTCATATTCTGCTCGAATCGCGGCACGCGGCTGCTGCTGCCTTCCATGGCCAGGCTCAGGCGTTTCAGGCCATCGATGGCGGTGAGGATCTCGGCCTCGGAGGCATTCATCACCGGTGAGCGCGCGGTCTTCTGGTTGCAGCCGGATGCCAGTGCGTTGAGCGACAGCGGATAGGTGTCCGGCACCGTGTGCTGCTTTTCGACCAGCACGGCCAGCACGCGCCCTTCAAGCTGCGTCAGGGAACGGATGGCCGGGCGTGCGGGGGTGTCGGGATTGGGATTCATGAGTGGTATCGCTAGGTGAAGCTGCTTGCCCCGGGCCGGTCCGCGGATCCGCGGATCCGCTGATCGTGGGTCGGCCGGAGGCGCTTTGTTTGGTGGGCATATGATATCCGCTCAGGGGGCGGGGCAATGTGAGTTTGCGTGAACCTGGCGCCCGTGTGGCGCGCCCCTAAGGGTTGCCGGCCTCCCGCAGGGCATCGGCGATCAAGGCGACCGCCGGCGCAACTGCCGCATCCCGCTGGGTAATCAACACCATCCGCCCGGAGGCGAACGGCGTGCGCAGGCGCACCTGGTGCACCATGGACGTCTGCGCGTAGTGGCGCACGGCGCTGGCCGGCGCAATCGTCAGGAAGCCACTCGCGGCAACCATCGACAAGCTGCTGTGAAATGAGATCGATTCGATATGCGGCACGGGCGGCAACTGACCGCTATCGAGAAACGGCTGCTCGAAGATCTCCCGCGTGTGGGTGCCGCGCGGCGGCAGGATCCAAGGCCCTTCATGCAGTGCCGGCAGGCTTACCTCGCGGCGCCTGGCCAAGGGGTGGTCCCGCGCGCAGGCAATGGCCAGGTGTTCGTCCCATAGCGGCGTGATGGCCAGCCGTTCCCGCGATTGCGCGGGATGACTGGTTTCCAGCCGGCCTATGACACAGTCGAGCTCGCCACCGGCGAGCAGCCCGAGCAGGCCGCTGACGGTGTGCTCCCTTACCTGCAAGCGCGGCAGCACACCCTGCCGGCTCAGCGTGGCGATCAGCCTTGGCAGCACGTTGACCCCGACCAGCGGCAGCACGCCCATGCGCACCAGCGGGATCTCCGGGCGGGCCGCCAGGGCCTCGCTGGCCGCGTCCAGCGCGCCCAGCGCAATGCGCAGGCGCTCCAGCGCGCGCTCGCCCGCCGGGCTCAGGCGGCCGCCTCGCGTAGTGCGCTCGATCAGCGTGCAGCCGAAAGCTTGCTCCAGCTCCTGCAGCATCTTGGTCACCGCCGGCTGGCTGATGTGCATGACCTCGGCGGCAGCGGTCAGGGAGCCGGTTCGCGCCACCAGGTCCAGCAGCCGCAGATGGCGGATACGCAGGCGGTCGATCCGGTTCGGATGGGCGGCGCTCGGCGCAGCCACGCGCGAAGGGGAAACCATTGCCATAACCAATCCTGATGGATTCATAAGAACTGGATCATTGTCTCGAATGATGGCGCGGCGTGACAATCGGGCAAAACCAGAAAGGAGACCTGAGATGCCTGCATCCACCCGCCGCACGCGCCGCCTGATGCTGCGGACCCTGCTGACGCTGCCCGTTGCGGCAGCATCCGGCCTGCCGGCTTCGGCGTTTGCCGCGGACGACTACCCCAGCCGCCCGATTCGCCTGGTGGTGCCGTATGCCGCTGGCGGCGGCCCGGATATCCAGGCGCGCAAGCTGGCCGAAGTGCTGGGCAGGGAGCTTGGCCAGCCCATCGTGGTGGAGAACAAGGTGGGCGCGGCAGGCATCCTTGCTGCCGAATCCGTGGCGCAGCAGCCGGCCGATGGCTACACCGTGCTGCTGGGCGCCTCCACCCATGTCGCGCAGAAGCTCTTGCAGCCATCCGTCAAGTTCGATCCGGCGGCGTTCACCCACGTGATCCGCATCGGCGTCAGCCCCGCCGTGCTGGTGGTGGGGGCGAATTCGCCGTACCGCACCGTGGGCGAACTGGTGGCCGCCGCGCGGCGCTCGCCCGGCTCGCTGAACTATGCATCGGGCGGCATCGGCTCCGCCGCGCATATCTGCGGCGCGGCTTTCGCATCGGCGACAGGCATCAACGCGGTCCATATCCCCTACAAGGGCTCGGTGGAGATCGTGCCGTCGCTGATCAAGGGCGATACGCAATTCGGTTTTCCGGTAGCGACCACCGCGGTGCCGCAGATCGGCAATGGCAAGGTGCGCGCGCTTGCCGTGACCTCGATGCAGCGGATCCCCGCGCTGCCAGGCGTGCCGACCCTGAACGAGGCGCTCGGGCGCAGCGATCTCACGCTGGATTCCTGGAGTGGCATCTGGGCCCCGGCAAACCTGCCTAAGCCCTTGGTGGCGCGCTTGCATGCCGCCATGCTGAGGGCACTGGCGGATCCCGGGCTGCGCCGTTTCTATGCCGAGACAGGGGCGCTCATCGAACCAAGCCCCACGCCCGAATCCTTCACCCGCCTTGTCGCCGAGGAAACCGCCAGGATGCGGCAGGTGATCGAGAAAAACCACATCACGATCGAGTGAGCCTGCCATGCCTGTCACCGTTACCCATTCATTCACCCCGCTCGCGGGCATCCGCGTGCTCGATTTCTCGCACGTCATCGCCGGTCCCTTCGCCACCTTCCTGCTGGCGCAGCTCGGGGCCGACGTGACCAAGGTGGAAAACGCCAACGGCGGCGATGTCATGCGCCGCGCCGGACGGGGCCGCGAGGGCTTCGTCGCGCTCAACGCCGGCAAGTCGTCGCTGGCCCTCGACCTTGGCAGCGAGCAAGGGCGCCAGCATGCGCTGGAGCTCGCCGCCACCTGCGATGTCTTCGTCGACAACCTGCGCCCGGGCGTGCTGGAGCGCTTCGGGCTCGGCTTCGAGGCGGTGCTTGCGCTGAATCCGCGCGTGGTCTATTGCAGCATCTCCGGCTTTGGCCGCGGCGCGCCGGCATGGCGCGGCCGGCCCGCTTACGACCATGTGGTGCAGGCTGCCACCGGCATGGCTTACATGGCGGGCAACGAGGGCGACCCGCCCATCAAGACGGGGTTCCCGGTCATCGATTCCGCCACGGGGCTGCTCGCCGCCTTCGCCATCCTGGCCGGCGTACGCGACAGCGAGCGCACCGGGCGCGGCATGCTGCTCGATATCTCTATGGCCAGCGCCGGCATGCAGCTGATGTACCCCATGGCCTGTGACGCGCTCACACGCGGCGCCACGCCACCCCGGCAGGGCAACCAGGGCTACTCCGGCAGCCCCTCCGCCGATTTCTTCCGCACGCGCGATGGCTGGCTGGCCATCGGCGCCAACACGCCAGGCCAGTTGCTGGCATTGCTCGAAGCGCTGGGCCTTGGTCATCTGGCGCGGGATCCCGCCTTGTTCAATCCGCCGCTGGAACGCAGCGGCCTGCCTGCCTTTGTGCGCTCGCTCGATCCGGGCGCGCTCAAGGAGGCGCTCGCCGCCGCGCTGGCCGATGGCTTGGCCACGGAGCTGGAAGCGCGGCTTAGCGCGTGCGGCATTCCGGCCGCGCGCCTGCGCAACATCGCGGAGTTTGCCGCTGAATCACGGGACAACGGCAGCCTGGAAACCATCGAGCTGCGCGATGGCGATGCCACCGTGGTGTCGCCGGGGCTGGGTTTCCGGGTGCGCACCGGACGCTAGGCCAGGCCGCTTGGCTGCAACCTTGCGTTACTGTTCTTGACCCTCAGGATGGATGGGCATCACGACCTGTTCATCTCTTTTTCACGATACGAGATCGCGCGCCATCAGGCTGGCGGGTAGTTGATCCGTTTACCTACACTCCGCTAATTGTGTAGATCAGGCTAACTGACGTAGACCACAGGCGGGGGGGATGGAAGATGCGATTGACCATGGCGAAGGCGGGCTTTGCGGGCTTGACGTGTCTGGCGTTGAGCGCGGGGGCTTACGCGCAATCGGCGAGTTCTTGCGGCGGGATCAGTTGCAACGGCAACAACAACAACGACTACAACTACAACAGTAATCGCGGCCAGCTTCTCGATCACAGGACCACGCTGCGCCTGAGCGCGGCCGCGCTGGCCGGCGTTCTCAACGCGAGCGATTCAGGCCGGCAGCTATTGCAGATCGCCGGCACCCCTGCATGCGACCTGGAGATCGTCTACTTCCGCTACCGCACCATCGGCGGCGCCAATGAGCCCACCACCGCGAGCGGCGCGCTGATGATTCCAAGCGGCGGGCGCGCATGCAGTGGGCCACGCCCGGCGTTGATGTACGCGCATGGCACCACCACCTACCGCAAATTCAACCTTGCGGACCTGACGCAGAAGGACCCGGGCAACGGTGATGGCGCCTCGGAGGGCATCAGCGTTGCGGCCATGTATGCCGCGCAGGGCTATATCGTGGTGGCGAGCAACTATGCGGGTTACGCCGGCTCCGAGCTTTCCTATCATCCCTACCTGAATGCCCAGCAGCAATCGGCGGACATGATCGACTCGCTGCGGGCCGCACGGGTTGCACTGGCCCGGGCGGACTCGGGCAAGGCGGCCCGGGAGAATGGCAAGCTCTTTATCACCGGATATTCGCAGGGCGGCCACGTTGCCATGGCCACGCATCGCGCGCTGCAGGCGGCGGGCATCAACGTGACGGCGGCTTCCACGGGTTCGGGGCCCTATGCCATGGCGGCCACCGGCGACGCGCTGATCGCGGGTGAGGTGGATCTGGGTTCCACCATCTTCACGACCTTGGTGGCGACCAGCTACCAGAACGCCTACGGCAATATTTACCGCAGGCCGGGCGACCTGTTTGAGGCCAGCTACGCGCGTGGCATCGAGGATCTCCTGCCGAGCGTGACGCCAATCGACACGCTGATTGGCAACGGCAAGCTGCCTGCCACGGCGCTCTTCAGCCCTTATCCGCCGGCTGCGCAGTTTGCCTCGCTGACGCCGCCGGCTTCGCCCCCGCTGGCGCCGCCTGAGCTGACGCCGATCTTCGCCCTCGGGTTTGGCAAAGGCAACCTGGTGCGCAACAGCTTCCGCCTCGGCCTGCTGGAAGACGCGCTGGTGAATCCGGATGGCGCGTTCCCGTACACCACGGTGGCGATGGCGCCGGCGGCCAGCCCGGTTGCGCCGCTGCGCCAGGCGTTCAAGCGCAATGACTTGCGCAACTGGATCCCGCGTGCCCCGGTGCAGCTTTGCGGCGGTCGCTTCGACCCGACGGTGTTCTTCTTCAAYGCGACCGTGCAGCAGGCGTATTGGCAGAATGCCAAGGTGCCGGCGGGGCTGACTTCGGTGCTGGATGTGGATGCGCCGGTGGCCGGGCCTGCCGATCCGTACGCCCCGATCAAGCAGGGATTTGCGCTGGCCAAGGCTACGCTCGCCGCGCAGGCCGTGGCGGCGGGCGCAACCGACGGTGGTGCGTCGGCGGTGATCGAGGCCTACCACGGGAGCCTGGTGGCGCCGTTTTGCATGGTCGCCGCGCGTGGGTTCTTCGGGAATTTCTGAGCAAAGCGGAGTGGAAAAGACAGCGGCCAGTCATTGCGCATGACTGGCCGTTTTTTTGTCGTAGCCAGGTCAGTCGCGGGCTTCCATCTTGCGATTGATCCACAGCGCCAGCAACGTGCACGCCACGCCGGACAGCAGGTAGGCGCTGACGGCAAACAAGCCGAACTCCGCCGACAGTCCCAACGCCACCAGCGGCGCAAAGGCGGCGCCGAACAGCCACGCAAAATCGGAAGTCAGCGCCGCGCCGGTATAGCGAAAGCGCGATCCGAAGTTTGCCGTGACAGCGCCCGCGGCCTGGCCGTACGACAAGCCCAGCAAGCCGAAGCCGATCAGGATGAACAAGTCTTGCCGCGCCGGGGTGCCGTTCATCAGGTACGGCGCGAACAGGCCGAAGATGCCGATCAGGACTGCCATCAACGCCAGCGTGGTGCGCCGCCCGATGCGGTCGGCGATCCAGCCGGAGGTGATGGTAGCCGCCATGGCGATCCCCGCGCCGATGATCTGGATGATCAGCACGTCATTGATGTCCTGCGTGGCGTGCAGCGCGACCCACGACAGCGGGAACACCGTGACCAGGTGAAAAAGCGCGTAGCTGGCCAGTGCCGCGAAGGCGCCGATGAACAGGTTGTAGCCTTGGGCGCGCATGATCTGCACCGGGCTGATCGGCTCCAGCTCGCCTTCTTCCAGCAGCTGCGTGTACTCCCGGGTCACCACCAGGCGCAGGCGCGCGAACAGCGCGACCACGTTGATGGCGAACGCCACGTAGAACGGATAGCGCCAGCCCCAGTCCAGGAACTCATCGAAATCCAGGTTGGCGCGCAGGTAGAGGAACAGCGAGCCGGCAAGGAGAAAGCCGATCGGCGCGCCGAGCTGCCCCAGCATCGAGTACCAGCCGCGGCGGTGCGCCGGGGCGTTCAGTGCCAGCAGCGATGGCAGCCCGTCCCATGAGCCGCCCAGCGCAATGCCCTGCAGGATGCGCAGCGCCGCCAGGATGACGATGGCGTGGCTGCCGAGCGCATCGTAGCCCGGCAGGAACGCCATGCCCGCCGTGGCGGTGCCCAGCAGGAACAATGCGGCCGTCAGCTTGATGCTGCGCCCCCAGCGGTGCTGGATCGCCATGAACAAGGTGGTCCCGAACGGCCGGGCGATGAAGGCGAAGGAAAAGATCGTGAAGGAGAGCAGCAGCCCTTCCAGTTGCCTGACGAACGGGAAGAACACGCTGGGGAAGACCAGCACTGAGGCGATGCCGTAGACAAAGAAATCGAAATACTCGGACGCTCGCCCGATGACGACGCCGGCAGCGATCTCGGCTGGCGCCACCTGCGCCCGGTGCGCGGCGTCTTGCGCGGGCGTGGGGGAAGACGGTGACGGCTGGTGCTGGTGCGCCATGCCGCTGCTGCTGCCGCTGCTGCTGGACATCGTCAGGCCCTCTCGTCTCTCGTTGTTCGGGGTGGCGTTTTGTGTCACTCCTTTAAGAATGGCACTTCTTTGACTACAGTGCCATAGGAAATGTTGAGTTTCCGCGGCCAGCCCACCGGCGTAGTTCCAACGATCACTTCCACGGCTATGCAATTTCGCATTCGGATAGTGCCATCCCGCTACGCGACGCGCGGGTGTCTGTTGCTTGCTGCCATCTTGCTGCTGACGGGCTGCAATGCTGTCTTGCTAGCCCCGGCCGGGGATCTCGCGATCCGGCAGCGTGATCTAATCATCATTTCAACCGGGCTGATGCTGTTGATCATCGTGCCGGTGATCGCGCTGACACTGCTCTTCGCCTGGCGCTACCGCGAGGCCAACAGGGAGGCCATCTACGAGCCCGACTGGGACCATTCCACCTTGCTGGAGCTGGTGATCTGGGCCGCGCCGCTCTTGATCATCATCGCCCTGGGCGCGTTGACCTGGGTCAGCACGCACAAGCTCGATCCCTACCAGTCCTTGAGCCGCATCGATGCGGGGCGCCCGGTGCCCATGGCCATGGAGCCACTCACCGTGGAGGTGGTGGCGCTGGACTGGAAATGGCTTTTCTTCTACCCCGAGCAGGGCATCGCCACGGTCAACGAGCTGGCGGCGCCGGTGGATCAGCCGATCCGCTTCAAGATCACGGCGTCCACCGTGATGAACTCCTTCTTCATCCCTGCGCTGGCGGGCCAAGTCTATGCCATGCCGGGCATGGAGACCAAGCTGCACGCGGTGATCAACCAGCCCGGTGTCTACGAGGGCTTCTCCGCCAACTACAGCGGCGCGGGCTTCTCCGGCATGCGTTTCAAGTTCCATGGCATGAGCGCGGAGGAATTCGCGCGATGGGTCCAGCAAGCCAAGACCGGCGGCGGGGCCCTGACGCGCGACGCTTACCTGCAGCTGGAGCAACCCAGCGAGCTTGAGCCGGTGAGGCGCTACGCCAGCGTGGCGTCGGGCTTGTACGACGCGATCCTGAACCGCTGCGTGCAAGCCAACCGGCCTTGCATCAAGGACATGGCCATGAGTGCGAGGCAGGGCCAGGGCAAGGACAAGCCGCGGGCCTACAACGTGGCGGCGCTCGAACGCGGCGCCGCCCGCGCCAGCCTGGGCGCCATCTGCACGGCAGGCGACCCTGCAGGCATTGGCAACGGCCCCCGCGTGGCGTCCGCCAGGCCGTTGCCGCAATGACATTGCCCGATGAYGTTTCCCAATGACGTTGCAACAATGACCCGCTGCTCCCCGATTCCTGTAACAACGCCCTTGCGGCCCTGGTGACACAATGCCCGAGCACCTCGACCTGACGCAACTGGTATTCGGCCGCCTCACCTGGGAGGCAATCCCCTTTCACGAGCCCATCCTGCTGGCGACCTTCGCGGCCGTCGCGATCGGGGGGCTGGCGCTGGTTGGCGCACTGACCTACCTGCGAGCGTGGGGCTACCTCTGGCGCGAGTGGTTCACCAGCATCGACCACAAGAAGATCGGCATCATGTATGTCGTGCTGGGCATCGTCATGCTGCTGCGCGGCTTTGCCGATGCGGTCATGATGCGGCTGCAGCAATCGGTCTCCTTTGGCGACTCGCTGGGCTACCTGCCGCCGCACCACTATGACCAGGTCTTCACCGCGCACGGCGTGATCATGATCTTCTTCGTGGCCATGCCGCTGGTCACCGGGCTCATGAACTTTGTCGTGCCGTTGCAGATCGGCGCGCGCGACGTTGCCTTTCCCTTTCTCAACAACTTCAGCTTCTGGATGACGGTCGGGGGTGCCGTGCTGGTGATGATGTCGCTGTTCGTCGGCGAGTTCGCGCGCACCGGCTGGCTGGCGTATCCACCGTTGTCGGGCGTGCTGCAGAGTCCGGACGTGGGCGTGGACTATTACATCTGGTCCTTGCAGGTTGCCGGGCTGGGCACGTTGTTGTCGGGCATCAACCTGCTCGTGACCATCGTCAAGTTGCGCGCGCCCGGCATGACCATGATGAAGATGCCGGTGTTCACCTGGACCGCGCTGTGCACCAACGTGCTGATCATCGCCGCCTTCCCGGTGCTCACCGCCGTGCTGGCCCTGCTGGCGCTCGACCGCTATACAGGCACCAACTTCTTCACCAACGATCTTGGCGGCAACGCCATGATGTACGTGAACCTGATCTGGATCTGGGGCCACCCGGAGGTGTACATCCTGGTGCTGCCCGCGTTCGGCATCTTCTCGGAAGTGGTTTCCACGTTCTGCCGCAAGCGCTTGTTCGGCTACGCGTCGATGGTGTACGCCACGGTGGTGATCACGGTGCTCTCCTACCTGGTCTGGCTGCACCATTTCTTCACCATGGGCTCGGGCGCCAGCGTCAATTCGTTCTTCGGCATCACCACCATGATCATCTCGATCCCGACCGGGGCCAAGATGTTCAACTGGCTGTTCACCATGTACCACGGGCGCATCCGCTTCGAGGTGCCGATGCTCTGGACCATCGGCTTCATGGTCACCTTCGTGATCGGCGGCATGACCGGCGTGCTGCTCGCCGTGCCACCGGCGGATTTCTCCTTGCACAACAGCCTCTTCCTGATCGCGCACTTCCATAACGTGATCATCGGCGGCGTGCTGTTCGGGTTGATGGCTGGCATCACCTACTGGTTTCCCAAGGCTTTCGGCTACCGGCTGGATCCGTTCTGGGGCAAGTGCTCGTTCTGGTTCTGGCTGGTTGGCTTCTACGTTGCCTTCATGCCGCTTTATGTGCTCGGGCTGATGGGTGTGACCCGCCGCATGAGCCACTTCGAGGATGCGTCCCTGCAGATCTGGTTCCAGCTGGCGGCATTCGGCGCGTTCCTGATCGCGCTAGGCATCGGCTGCTTCCTGATACAGCTGGTGGTCAGCTACCGCCGGCGCGAAGCCCTGCGCGACACCACGGGCGATCCGTGGGACGGCCGCACGCTGGAGTGGTCGACCTCCTCGCCACCACCGCAGTACAACTTTGCCTTTACCCCGATCATTCATGACAACGACGCGTGGTGGCAGATGAAAGAGCACCAATACCAGCGGCCACAGCAGGGCTTTATTCCGATCCACATGCCGAAGAACACTAGCGCGGGCATCATCCTGGCGGGCTTAAGCACCGTGCTCGGCTTCGCCTTGATCTGGCACATGTGGCTGCTTGTGATCGTGTCCTTCGCTGCCATCCTGGTCGTGGCGATCGGCCACACCTTCAACTACAAGCGCGATTACTACATCCCGGCCGACGACGTCGTCCGCACCGAGGCAGAGCGCACGCGCCTGCTTGCCACCCATGGTTGATACCACCGCCTCCTACGGCCCCGGCGACGTGCGCATGCCGGACATCACGCGCCAGAGCGAGCTGCGTTTCTACGCGACCAGCGAGGTGCATGCGCAGAACGGCACGTTGCTCGGCTTCTGGCTGTACCTGATGAGCGACTGCCTCATCTTCGCCAGCCTGTTTGCCGTGTACGGCGTGGTGGGGCGGCGCTACGCCGGCGGCCCCACGGGCGCCGAGCTGTTCGAGCTGCCGCTCGTGGCGCTGAACACCACCATGCTGCTGCTGTCGTCGATCACCTACGGCTTTGCCGTGCTGGAGATGCAGAAGGCGCAGGTGCGCACCACCCTGATCTGGCTCGGCATCACCGGCTTGCTGGGCGCGGCCTTTATCAGCCTGGAGCTCTACGAGTTCGCACACTTTGTCCACGACGGCGCGGGGCCGCAGCGCAGCGCCTTTCTATCCTCGTTCTTCACGCTGGTGGGCACCCACGGGCTGCACGTGACGGTCGGCATCGTCTGGCTTATCACGCTGATGGTGCAGGTGGGGCAGCACGGGCTGATCCCGGAGAACAAGCGCCGCCTGATGTGCCTGTCCATGTTCTGGCACTTTCTGGATGTGGTCTGGATCGGTGTGTTTACCTTCGTCTACCTGATGGGAGTGCTGCCATGAACGCGCATGACAATGCCCTTGCAGACGATCCCCATGGCCACGGGCATGGCCATGACGATCACGGCCACGGCGGCGAGGTCAGTCATAGCACCTTCAAGGGCTACATGACGGGCTTCGTGCTCGCGGTGGTCCTCACGGCGATCCCGTTCTGGCTGGTGATGGCCAAGGTTTTCGATAAATCCAGCACCACCGCGCTGTTCCTGCTGGGCTGCGCCGCGGTGCAGATCGTCGTCCACATGATATATTTCCTGCATATGAATGCGAGATCCGAGGGCGGATGGACCATGCTGGCGTTGATCTTCACGATCGTGCTGGTGGTCATCGCGCTGAGCGGCTCGCTTTGGGTAATGTTCCATCTCGACCAGAACATGATGCCAATGCACGACATGAAGAACCTGCCTTGACGGCCCGGCAGCAGGGCGTAGCCCAATCCAACCCGTCTTCCCGCAAGCGCGCCACCGGCGCGCTTGTGGCGTTTGCCGTGCTCGCCATCGTGGCGGTGGCCGGGCTGCTCTCGCTTGGCGTCTGGCAAGTCGAACGCCGCGCGTGGAAGCTGGACCTCATCGAACGCGTGAACGCGCGCGTGCATGCTCCCGCCACGGCCGCGCCCAGCGCCGATCAGTGGCCGCGGCTTACCAAGGCCGCCGACGAGTACCGCCGCGTGCGTCTTACCGGCACCTTCCTGAACGACAGCGAGACCCTGGTGCAGGCCGTCACGGAGCTTGGTGGCGGCTTCTGGGTGGTGACGCCGTTGCGCACGGCAGATGGCAATGTGGTGCTGGTCAACCGCGGCTTTGTGCCGCCTGAGCTGAGCGAGCGCGCCAAGCGCGGCGGGGGCGACGCCACCGGCGAGACCACCGTCACTGGCCTGTTGCGCTTCAGCGAGCCCGGTAACGGGTTTCTGCGCACCAACGATCCGGCGGCCGGGCGCTGGTATGCGCGCGATGTGCCGGCCATTGCCGCCGCGCGTGGCCTGCGGAACGTGGCGCCTTACTTCATCGATGCAGACGCGGCCGTGCCGCTCGGGGACGCCAGCAAGCGCACCTGGCCGGTGGGCGGGCTGACCGTCATCACGTTCAACAACAACCACCTCGTTTATGCGATCACCTGGTTTGCGCTGGCGCTGATGTTTGCCGCCGGCGCCGTCTATGCCGGGCGGGAGGCGTACCGCCGGTCACGGGGCGGCGATACACAGGATACGCAGGATACGCAGGACAAACAGGATACACAGGGCGAGGGCAAGGCGGGACGGCGCACGCCGTAGGCGCAGGTCGGTCCCTCGCGCTACCCCACGGACGCCTCGAACACCCGGCGGTAATTGCCGCCGAGGACCTTGCCCGTTTCCTCTTGCGTGAAGCCCGCCGCCAGCAGCGCGGCGGCCAGCGAGGGCAACTGATCGTAGGTCCGGAACACCGGCGGCGAGATGAAGCCGAGCATGTCGGTTCCCACGCCCACATGATCCACGCCAACCACGTCGGCCATGCGCTTGATGCCTAGCGCCATCGCAGGCAGGTCGCGGAAGGTGCCCGCGCTGGGCCAGACCCCGATCACGCCACCGGTACCCGCGATCACGCGCGCGTGGTCGGGTGTGATCAGGCGGCTGCGCAGGCTGGGGCGCGTCGCCAGCGCGGAGTGCGAAATCACCAGTGGCTTGGTGGCGATGGCGGCGGCGCGCTTGACCAGGTCATAGGTGCCGTGCGCGACATCGACGACGATGCCCAATGCATTGCAGCGCCGCACCACATCCGCGCCGAAATCCGTCAGGCCCCCGTGTACCGGCGCCTCCGTCTGGATGTCGCCCAGCTCGTTGACGCGGTAGTGCGTGAGCTGCAGGTGCCGCAACTGGTGCATGCCGTACGCTTCGTCCACGCGATCCAGCCTGCCCTCCAGAAAGTCCGCGCCTTCCGACGCGATGATCACGCACGGCCCGGCCGGCCCCCGTGTGGCCAGCGTAGCCGCGTCGGTCACCACTTGCATCTGCTCACGCTCCACCAGCTTGTGCGCGCGGGCGAATTCGGCCACGCCAAGCGCGTAGAGCTCGCCTTCGGAAGGGGTTCGCCAGGCTTCGAAGCGCGTGCGATCGGCGGACACGCGCGTGACGATGGTATCCGTCACGATTGCCAGGCAGATCACGTTCACGCCGCCCGCGCGCATCGGCGCGGCCAGTGGAAGAAAGGGCCGGTCCGCGCCGATGGCGGGATCGCGCGACACGATCACGCGGCCGGCATGGCTGTGCATGTCGATGGTCAGCGTGGTGGAGGAGGGCTTCCAGGCGGAGACGTCTTTGACATTGTTAACGTCGCTAACGTCTTTAGCGGCCGTTGTGCCGGCCGAGCCCTGCGGCTGGGTGTCGCCGGTAAAGCGTCCCTGTGCACAGGCGGCTAGCGCCAGTGCAGCGCCTGACGCCAGGAACGCGCGGCGGCTGATGCTGCCCGGTGCCGGTCCAGGCGGCGCATCGGCATCGCCCCGACGGATCGTCGTCCAGTCAATCTGCATCGTCGCTCCACGCGTTTGTGCACCTACTATGATATCGCGCGCAAAGCGCGCCAGGCGCGCTTGTAGGACGGCATTCCATACCGAAGGGCGTGCGGGACGGCTGGGCCCGCTCCCTGCACATCGTCAACACCGTGGACACCGCCTCGGCATGCGGCCAAATCCGTAGGTGGCGCTTATTCCGGCTCGATGTTCGTCACCGTTGCCACGCCGTTGACCTTGTCGAAGGTAGCACGGACCTTGCTTCCTTCCTTCAGTCTGGCCAGGCTGGCCTTGTCCTTCACGGGAAAGCTCATCGTCATGGCCGACATGCCGAGATTTTCGATGGGGCCGTGCTTGAGGGTGACCTTGCCGTTAGCCGTATCCACCTTGCGTACTTCCGCTTCGACGGGCTTTGGGGCGGACGTCGAGGCGGACGTCGACGCTGCCGGCTTCATCTGCATGCCGGCCATGTCGTCAGCCGCCTGGGCGGGCAGCGTGAAGGCGAAGGTGGCGCATACGGTAGCAAGGCCAATCAGATTGCGTTTCATGGTGAACTCCTTCTTTAATGTTCAAGGTTCAAGGCTTGGGGAATGCGGACTCCGCCTTTGGACGGCGAAGCAAAAAGAAAACCGCGGGAATCACGAACAGTGATAACAGCGGCGCGGTGACCATGCCGCCGACCATGGGCGCGGCAATGCGCTGCATGACTTCGGAGCCGGTGCCGCCGGACCACATGATGGGCAGCAGGCCCGCCAGGATGACCGCCACGGTCATGGCTTTGGGGCGCACCCGCAGGACGGCGCCCTCCTGGATCGCCTCAAGCAGCGCGGGCACGTTGGCCTGGCCACTCTCGATGGTCCTTAGCCAGGACTGCTTCAGGTAGAGCAGCATGATCACGCCGAACTCCGCCGCCACGCCGGCCAGGGCGATGAAGCCGACGACGCTGGCCACCGACAGGTTGTGGCCGAGCAGGTATAGCAGCCAGAACCCGCCCACCAGCGCAAATGGCAGCGTCGCCATGATCAGCAACGCTTCATCGAAGCGCCCGAACGTGACGTACAACAGCAGGAAGATGATGAGCAACGTGAACGGCACGACCACCTTCAGCTTCTGCGTGGCGCGCTCCAGGTACTCGAACTGCCCCGACCAGCTGACGGAGTACCCCGCAGGCAGCGGGACCGCCTTGCCGACGACTGCCTGCATCTCCTGCACGGCAGAGCGCAGGTCGCGCCCCCGGATGTCCACGTAGACCCAGCCGGAGAGCCTGGCATTCTCGCTGCGCAGCATGGGCGGGCCCTGCGTCACCTGGATGCGGGCCACATCCGACAACAGGATCTGCTGTCCGCTGCCGGTCACAACGGGAAGCTTGCGCAATTGCTCGACCGAGTCGCGGTAGTCCCGCGGGTAGCGCACGTTGATGGGGAACCGCGCCAGTCCATCGACCACTTCGCCGATGTTGTCTCCGCCCACGGCCGATGCGACGATGCCCTGGACGTCGTCGATATTCAGGCCATACCGCCCGGCCGCGGCCCGGTCGACATCGACATCGACATAGCGCCCGCCCGTGAGGCGTTCGGCCAGTGCCGAGGTGACGCCCGGCACGGACTTCACGGCCTGCTCGATGCGGCTGACCAGTCGGTCGATTTCCTTCAGGTCGGTCCCGGCCACCTTGATGCCGACCGGGCTCTTGATGCCGGTGGCCAGCATGTCGATGCGGTTGCGTATCGGCGGCACCCAGATATTGGACAGGCCCGGCACCGTGACGGCGCGATCGAGTGCTTCCACCAGCTTGTCGGGCGTCATGCCCGTGCGCCACTGGTCGCGTGGCTTGAACTGGATGGTGGTCTCGAACATCTCCATGGGCGCCGGGTCGGTGGCGGAGTCCGCCCGTCCGGCCTTGCCGAAGACTGTGGCGACCTCCGGAACGGTCTTGATCAGGCGGTCCGTCTGCTGYAGCAACTGCGCGGCTTTGCCTGCCGACAGCCCGGGCAGGGCAGACGGCATATACAGCAGGTCGCCTTCGTCGAGCGGTGGCATGAACTCGCCCCCGACCTGCAGGATCGGCCATGCGGTTGCCGCGAGCAGCACCGCGGCGACTACCAGCGTGGCCTTGGGATAGCGCAGCACCCGAGCGAGCAATGGCTGATAGATGCGGATGAGCAACCGGTTGAGCGGATTGGACTGCTCCGGCGGAATCCGTCCGCGGATCAGATAGCCCATCAGCACTGGAATCAGCGTCACCGCCAGGCCCGCCGCCGCCGCCATGGAATAGGTCTTGGTGAAGGCCAGGGGCGCAAACAGGCGGCCTTCCTGCGCTTCCAGCGTAAACACGGGGATAAACGACAGCGTGATGATCAGCAGCGAAAAGAACAGGGCAGGGCCCACTTCCGCCGCCGAGTCGCCGATCACGCGCCATTGCTCGTCGCCGCCCAGATGCCGGCCGGGATGTTCGGCCCGCCAGTGCTCTATGTGCTTGTGCGCGTTCTCGATCATCACCACGGCCGCGTCGACCATGGCCCCTATGGCAATGGCGATGCCACCGAGCGACATGATGTTGGCGTTGACGCCCTGGTACCGCATCACCAGGAAGGCGGCGAGGATGCCGAGCGGCAGCGACACGATCGCGACCAGCGCGGAGCGCAGGTGGAACAGGAACACGAGGCAGACCACCGCCACCACGATGAACTCTTCCACGAGCTTGTGCGTGAGGTTCTCCACCGCCCGGTTGATGAGGCTGGACCGGTCATAGACCGGCACGATCTCCACACCGGGCGGCAGGCTCGGCTTCAGCGCCGCAAGCTTCGCCTTGACCGCTTCGATGGTCTCCAGCGCGTTCTTGCCGGAGCGCATGATGATGACGCCGCCAGCGACTTCGCCCTGGCCGTTCAGCTCGGCAATGCCGCGCCGCATCTCCGGGCCGAGCTGGATGGTGGCCACGTCGCCAAGGCGCACGGGGATGCCGGCACTGTTGACGTTGAGCGGTATCTGCCGGAAATCGTCCAGCGTTTTCAGGTATCCGGAAGCGCGGACCATGTACTCGGCTTCCCCGAGTTCCAGCACGGAGCCGCCTGTCTCCTGGTTGGCCCCTTTCAATGCGGCCAGGATCGTGGCTTGCGGGATGTTGTAGGCGCGCAGCTTGTCAGGCATCAGGACGACCTGATACTGCTTGACCATCCCGCCGATGGATGCCACCTCGGAGACATTGGGCAGCGACTTCAGCTCGAAGCGCAGGAACCAGTCCTGCAGCGCCCGCAGTTGTGCCAGATCGTGGTGGCCGGTCTTGTCGATCAGGGCGTACTCGTAGATCCAGCCCACGCCGGTCGCATCGGGCCCAAGCGCCGGCTTGGCGGCAGCAGGCAGTTTCGACTGGACCTGATTCAGGTATTCCAGCACACGCGAGCGGGCCCAGTACAGGTCGGTGCCGTCCTCGAACAACACATAGACAAACGAGTCGCCGAAGAACGAGTATCCCCGCACCGTCTTTGCCCCCGGTACCGACAGCATGGTCGTTGTCAGCGGATACGTGACCTGGTTCTCGACGATCTGCGGCGCTTGCCCGGGGTAGGGCGTGCGGATGATGACCTGTACGTCGGAGAGGTCAGGCAAGGCGTCCAGCGGCATGTTGCGCGCCGCCCAGATGCCCCAGGCCGCCAGGATGACCGTGGCGAGCAGTACCAGGAAGCGGTTCCGGATCGACCAGCGGATGAGGTTGGCGATCATGGCTTGTCCCCCGCGCCAGCGGTGGCTGGTTGCACGGAAGACAGGACCGGCACGCCGTCATTGTTTATCCGGAAACGGAAGCGCACCTCCTGGCCCGCTTTCAGGTTCTTTGGCAGGCCCGCTGCCGGCGCTGCGAAGTCCATGGTCATGGCGCCCCACTGGAGCGTGGGGATCGGCCCGTGGGACAGCGTCAGGCCCTCCGGCGTGACGGCTTCGATACGGCCGGTGCCTTCATGCTCCGCGCCGGCTGTCGATGGTGCCGATGGTGTCGATGGTGTCGATGGTGCGGACGGTGCCGATGGTGCGCTCGCGCTCTCCATGCGTGTCGTGGTGCCGCGCAGGCTCGCCTCGGAGTCGAGCAGGAACTGGCCCGAGACCACCACCGTCTGGCCTGCCTTCAGGCCTTCGGTCACCTCGGTCTGGCCACCGGCTTCCGCGCCGGTTCTCACCTCCACCGGACTGAAGCCGCCGTTGCCGGTCGCGACCATGGCCACCGTGCGCGAGCCGGTACGGATCAGCGCTTCGGTCGGGACCAGCAACTGGTCGGCACCCGGCCTCGCGCCGAACCTGGCACTGACAAACATGCCGGGCAGCAACTGCCGGTTCTTGTTGGCGAGCTCGATGCGCACCTTGAGCGTGCGCGTGCCCGGATTCACGTCGGGCAGGATGGCGTCTATCTTGCCGGTTAGCGTCTGCCCCGGCAGTGCCGGCGCGGTAGCCGAAACCTGCTGTCCGGGCCGGGCCGCTGCAGCCTGGCTCTCCGGCAGTTCCGCCAGGACCCAGACGGTGGAGAGGTCGGCCACGCGGAACAACGTCATGCCGGGCGAGACCGTCATGCCATCGCGCGCACCGACTTCCGTGATGACCCCATCGACGGGGCTCGTGATGGTGAGCCGGGGCTGCAGCTTGCCGGTGGTCTCCACCAGCCGGATCTGGCTATCGTCCATGCCAGCCTGACGCATGCGCGCGCTGGCGGCGCCGCGCAAGTCGCCGTACGGGCTGCCGCTCATGCGCGCGACCGCAAGGTACTCCTCCTGCGCGGCGACCCACTCGGGTGCATAGAGGACGATCAACGGCTGGCCGCGCCTGACCGGGTCAAGGGTGGTCCTGGCATAGGCGTGCTCGACAAAGCCCGTGGTGCGCGCCTGGACGACGGCGATGCCGCGTTCGTTGATGGCCACGTTGCCCGGCACCTCCAGCACGGCATCGAGCCGGCCGGGCTTGACCTGCGCGGTCCTGACGCCCAGGTTCTGCGTGACGCGGCTGTCGATGGTGACCGCCGCGCCGCTGGTGCCGGCATCCTCGAACACCGGCACCAGCTGCATGTCCATGAAGGGGGATTTGCCGGGTTTGTCGAACCGCTGGCCGGGCACCATCGGGTCATGCCAGTACAGGATCTTCCTGCCGGCCTGGGAATCCGCGTCGCTGGCCGCGGACGGGTTTCGCGCCGCCGTCGAGGGTGGCTTGCGTGCTTCGCCCCGGCTGACACCCAGTTGATAGGTGCCATAAAGGACGCCGCCGGCGGCAGCGAGTGCCACCAGGGAGAAGATGACTTGTTTCTTCATTTGGAATCCCTCGCGGCGGGTTCGGTCTGCGCGGTGGGCAGCGGGACGAGGAAGGCCAGCTCGGCCCAGCCCCTGGCTGTCTTCGCTTCAAGGGTCAGCCGGTCGAGCGCCGTGTCGATGACCCGGTGGTTGGCTTCGGCAACCGCCAGCAGCGATCCGGTATTGGCCCGGTAAGCCGTCAATGCCGCGTCTGCCTGGGCGTTTGCCAGCGGCAGGATGGATTCGTCGTAGCGCTTGAGCCGTTCAAGGTTGCGCCGCAACTCAGCGAGCTTCGCCCCAAGCGCGGCCTTGGTATTGCGCGCAACGATCTCGGACCTGGCACGGGCTTCCTGCGCCTGCGCCAGCTTGGCCGACACTTCACGGTCCTGCCGGTTGCCCCTGTCCCATGGCACCGGGAAGCTGACGTTCAGCGAACCCATATTGGAATAGGCGGAACCCCGTTGGCTGTACATCAGTTCGACGGTCACGTCCGGCTTCCTGGCCTCGGTTGCCGCCCGGACATCGGCTTCGGCCAACGCGATTTCGCGCTGCGAGGCCACCATTTCCGGCACCGCGTCCAGTTCTGACCCGGCCAGCTCTTGCACGCGCGGGGGAATGGCAAGGGTTGGCCTTTCCGACAGGGGGCGGCTGGCTGCCTGCCCGACCCAGCGGGCGAGCGCCACCTGGGCGGCGTCGATGGCGGCCTGGTTCTCGTCGAGCCGGTCCTGCAGTTTCTGGATTTCCATCTCCGCGGCCAGTACGTCCGTCCGCGTGCCGCGACCGCTGCGATAGGCGGCCTTGGCGGCCTGCAGCTCCAGTTCCAGCGGATGGCCGTGGTGCCCGAGCAGCATGCCGGCCTGTTCGGCATACCAGCGATCGAGCCAGGCCGTGACCACGCTGCGCTGCACATTGGCCAGGCTGACCGTGCGCCGCGCCTGCGCTGCCGCGGCTTCTGCCTCGAAGCGCTCCGCGCGGGCGCGGCGCTTGTCCGAGCGCGTGAACTCTTGCATGACGCTGATGGAGCGCATGGTCATGAAGTCGCGCGTCAGGGAGAACTGGTCGGGTCCGTTGACCGGCACATTGTTGAGCCCGAGCTTGAGCACGGGGTCAGGCAACTGGCCGGCGGCCACGGCCATTTGAGCCGCAGCCTCAACGCTGCCGTGGGAAGTCTCGCCATTGCCGGCGCGCGTGGTGGCCAGCGCAACGGCTTCCTCGACGGACAAGGTGGGTGCTGGCTGGGCGCGCGCGGCAAGTGGCACGCCCAGGCCAAATGCAGGCGCGCACAGGAGCGCCTGCAGGAAACGACGAAGGAAATGCATAAAGCCTCCGGGAAGCAACGACGACCCGGCCGCTCAGGCGGCAGGGCACGAAACAAGCGTGGCTTCGGAGGCTAGGTTCGGAAACAGCAGTGCAGGATCGGGAAGGGCGGCGGTGGCGCGCGCGCGATGGCTTCGCCTAGCAGAACCGTGTGCCGGGTGAGTTCGGCGACGGGAGCGGGTTCAACAAGGCTGACAAGGACCGGTAGGAAGCCGGGGATCTGCGGGGCGGCGTGGTCGACCGACTTGGCGCCTAGCTGGCAATGTTCGAGGCAAAGCCCGTCATGGCTGCCGAGCGTCGTCTGCGCGGACTGCTCGGCCATTTCGGGGCACGACGCCATCATGCCCGCCATGTCCACCATCTGGCCCGCCGATTCAGGTGAACCGGGCGAGCCGGACGAACCGGGCGAACCAGACGAGTAGCGGCTTCCCATGCAGGCGTAAGCGGCCGCTGCCAGTTGCACTGTCAGGAAGGCGGTAAGGAGGAGTCCGGTAATCCAGAACCGGCGGGGAGAGGCGCGCACGCGAAAGGTCGGTGATCTGGCAGCAATATTATCAGCCTTCAGCGATGTCATACGCGCCTTTACCGTGGCACGTTGTCGCACGGATGCGGTATCGGTCACAGCAGCGTCCTCCATGCGGTTTGACCCGGATGCCCGGGCAGTACCGGGGCGGGTGCCGTTCGCACCGTTCGCAGTGCAAGTACAATACTGGGCGTTGTTCCATCCTGTCCGGGCTCGTCTCGCAATCTCCCATCCCATGTCCAATCTCATCGTGCACGGCGGCAAGCCGCTCCGGGGGCGTATTACCCCTTCCGCCAACAAGAATGCAGTGCTTCCTGTGCTCTGCGCCACGCTTCTGACCGATGAGCCCTTGCGCCTGCATGGCGTGCCCGACATCACCGATGTGCGCAAGATTCTCGACATCTTCCGCGCTTTGGGCAGCAAGGTGCATATGGATGACGCAAGCGGCACGCTGTCACTCCACCATCAGGAGACCGTGTTCGACGCCGCCCGCCATCGCCTGCCGGAAGAGATGCGCTCGTCCATCATGCTGGTGCCGCCGCTGCTTGCCCGCTTCGGTGTGGCCCGGCTGGAGGACAACGTCAAGGGTTGCACGCTTGGCGTGCGCGAGATCGATCCGCACGTCGATGTCTTCCGCCGCTTCGGTGGCGAGGTGGAGCGCGCCGACGGATCGCTGCTGGTGCGCAGCGCCGGCCAGCTGACACCCACTGACCACTGGCTCGACTACGCATCGGTCACCACCACGGAGAACTTCGTGCTGTGCGCTGCGGCCGCGGGTGGCACCTCCACGCTCACCAATGCCGCATCGGAGCCCCATGTGCAGGAATTCTGCCGCTTCATGGCGATGATGGGCGCGCGCATCGAAGGCATGGGCACCTCGCGCCTGACGGTGCATGGCGGCAACAAGCTCAAGGGGGGCGACTTTACCTTCGACGAGGATTTTCACGAGATCACCACCTTCCTGGCGCTGGGCGCCATCACCGGCGGCGATGTCGTGGTGCGCAATAGCGCGCCGGGGAATTTCCCGCTGATCGACCGCACCTTCGCCAAGTTCGGCGTGCAGATCACGCACGAAGATGGCTGGTCCCGCGCCACCAGCGCTGGCCCCCTGAAGGTGCAGACGCCGTTTACGAGCAACGTGCTGACCAAAGTCGAGGCCGCGCCCTGGCCTTACTTCCCGGTTGACCTGCTCCCCATCTTCATCGCGCTGGGCGTGCGCGCGCAGGGCAACGCCATGTTCTGGAACAAGGTGTACGACGGCGCGCTGGGCTGGACCGGCGAGCTGTCGAAGTTTGGCGCCCATGTGTTCTCGTCCGACCCGCACCGGCTCATCACCTTTGGTGGCAATCCGCTGACGCCGGCGGTGGTGGAAAGCCCGTACATCATCCGCGTGGCCATCGCTTTGCTCATGGTAGCCGCGAGCATCGATGGCCGCTCGGAGATCCGCAACGCCGCGCCCATCCGCCGGGCCCATCCGCGCTTCGTCGAGAACCTGCGCAGCCTCGGTGTCGAGGTGGAGTGGACCAGCGAGGAGTAACGGCCGCCAACGGCCGGTGTGGCGAGGCTCAGGTCGCCAGCGTGGCAGGCAACAGCCGGTCGAACTCACGCTTGACCACCGCGTAGCATTCGCAAGCATGCTTTTCCAGCGCCGGCCGGTCGAGCACCGCGATATGGCCATGGCTGTATTGGATCAAGCCGGCGCTCTGGAGTTTCAAGGCCGCTTCGGTCACGCCGGAGCGGCGCACGCCAAGCATGTTCGAGATCAGCTCCTGCGTCATCGTCAGTTCATTGGACGGCAGCCGGTCGATGCTCAGCAGCAGCCAGCGGCAGAGTTGCTGCTCGATTGAGTGATGCCGGTTGCAAACCGCGGTCTGGGCCATCTGGGTGATCAGTGCCTGGGTGTATCGCAGCAGCAAATGCTGGATGGGGCCGCCGCGGGTGAATTCCTGCTTCAACACCTTGGCACTCAGGCGATAGCCATGGCCGCCACTTTGCACGATGGCCCGGCTGGGCGTTGTCTCGCCGCCCATGAACAAGGCAATGCCGACAATGCCCTCATTGCCGACGATGGCGATCTCGGCGGAGGCCCCGTCCTCCATCACGTAGAGCAGGGAGACGATCGCCGTGGTCGGGAAATACACATACCCGAGCTGATCACCTGACTCATACACCACATGGCCCAGGGGCAGCTCGGTCAGGATCAGGTGTGGGGCAAGGCGCAGCCACTCCCCTTCGGGCAGTACGGCAAGGAGATGATTGGCCCTCGGATCGTGGGTGGATGCCATTTTTTGCCTCCCAATGCTGAATTGGGTTACGTGCCAGGCAATTTGCGCCAGTCGCGCAAGTGAAAACCCCGGGACAATCCCGGAGCCACCCATAAAAATATAGGTCAGCAATGTGGGAGATCAAAGGCGCGGCAGGCAGCGAGCACTGCACATTGACGGGCGGGTAACTGGAGTGGGCGGCGGCCGGCCGGGCAACGTACTCGTTGCCCGGGAGGTTTGCCTGCTTGCCCGTGCCTTGCTAGCGGATCTGCAGGGGGAAGAACAGGCTGATGCCGGGCGCCGGCTGGGGTACGTAAGCTACCGGCGGCGGCGCGTAGACATAGCGCTGGTTGTCATAGTAGTTGCCGCGATCGTCGCGATAGCCGCGATAGCCGCGATAGCCGCGATAGCCGCGATTGTCGCGATAGTCGCGGTGATCACGAGCGTGATCGTAGCGCTGGTTGCCCTGCCAATTGCCGTTGTGTCCTTGACGGGACGAAGCATACTGGTTGCCATGGTTCTGGCGGGGATGGTGGTCGCGGTCGTCGCCAAAGGCCGGTGCCGTCGACACGACGCCCAGTGCCAGCACCAGGCTGAATGCCGCGGCGGCCTTCACGGTCGCCGGGCGCACCCAGCGCGATCGCATTGTTGAGGTGTTCATCATGCTCTCCTGTGCTTGAGCGAAAGCCCGAACCGCGCGAGGTGGCTTGCGCCTGCGGCGGCCGTCCGGGCCCGGGGCTTCAGTTTTTTGTCGACGCATGCTGTTGCCGGTTCCGGAAGATCAGGTCGGCATTCTTCTTCTGCACGTCTGACATGCTGTCATACAGATCCCGGAACACGGGCGTGAGCTTCCTGATGCCGTCGGCATGCGCATCGGCGATATCCCCGTAGGACTTGAGGTCGCCGACGGCGGTCATGCCCTTGGCATCCTCAGTGCGCTCCTGCCGCAGCGAATCCATCTTGCTCGCGTTGTCGCGCATGACCTGCGCGACCTTCTGCCAGAGTTGTTCCTGCGCGCGCGTAATCTGGAGCTTCGTGTGGAGGTCGCTGATGTGCGTATCGATGCGATCCTGCTTCGCGATCTTCAAGACATGCGGGGAACCCTGCGCGTCGGTGGCGGTGATGGCCCCGGCGGGAACGGCCAGCGCCAGCATGGAGAAAAGCGCGACGGACGGCAGTACGTATGCCGTCTTCGGCAGGAATGACTGGGCGGTGAGTTTCATGATCGGTCTCCATGGAATTCCATGATCCCGCCGGCAGCTCGCCATCGTTGGCGGCGCGATCGCATGCTTACTTGTGGACCAGATTCCGGCTTGTGTCTGTCCGGCACCGGACAAGGATGAGCACCGTGGGGGCCATTGCAAGCGTTGCGGCGCGGGAGCTCACCAGCTAAAGCGGTAGCTCCCGGAGGGGTGAAGCGCCCATTCCCCATTGCCCCTCAACTCCAGCACCTGTTGGTGGTACTTCAGCAGAGTGGGACGGTGGCTGACGCTGACCAGCGTTGTCGAACCCGTCGAAAGCTGGAAGTAGAGGCGTTCCTCGTTGCCGATGTCGAGGGCGCTGGTGGCCTCATCCAGCATGGCATAGCGCGGTTTGGCGAGCAGCACGCGGGCAAAGGTGAGGCGCTGCTGCTCTCCCACGGACAGCACCTTCCCCCAGTCCAGATCCACGTCCAGGCCGCCAAATCTGTCCACGACGTCCGGCAGGTTGACCATCTCAAGCAGCAGCCGGAGTTCCTTATCGGATACCTTGCGGCCATCGCGATCCGGATAGAGCAACTGGCTGCGCAGGCTGCCCAGCACCATGTAGGGATGCTGCGGCAGAAACAGCATATGTTCCAGTTCCGGCCTGACAATGCGGCCGGTCCCGCAGTTCCAGAGTCCCGCTATCGCGCGCATCAACGAACTCTTGCCGCCTCCGCTCGCGCCCACGATCAGCAATCCCTCTCCCGGGTCGATCGATACCGTGAGATCCCTGACCAGGGTACGTTCGTAGTTTGGCGTTTGCAAGGTGACATGCTCGAGCGCCAGGCGAGCGTCTCGCGCCGCTTCGATCTTGTTCCCACCGCCATGCGGCGCGGCCAGCGTGACAGGCGTCTGCGTCAGGGCGCCAGAGAATGTGCTAAGCCGGTCGAGTCCGGCGACGAACCGGCTCAGACTTTCAAAGTTGTCGACGATCACGGTGAGCGAGGCCAGGATCGCGGCAAATGCGCCGGCTGCCTGGATGGCCCGGCCAACCTCGAGTTCGCCCGAGAGGACGCGTGAGGCCACAATGGCACTCGGCAGCATGATGGTGAGAAACGCATAGCCATACTGGAAAAGATTGAGGTTCAGCTGCCATCGGATCAGTTTGTTGAAATTGGCGAAGAGATGGTCGAAACGGCCTCGCACATGCAGGGATTCATGGGCCTCGCCGCGATGAAAGGTAATCGACTCGGCGTTCTCGCGCACCCGGATCAAGCTGAAGCGAAAATCGGCTTCTCGTTTCAACTGATAGAAATTCAGCCCGATCAGGATCCGGCCGAACACGAAGATCGAGATCGACGTGCCGACGATCGCATAGACAACAAGAAAAAGCACCAGCTGCCTGGAGATCGACCACAGCACGCCGCTGAACGCAATCAGCTGCAGAAGCGCCCCCAGAGTGAGCAAGAGAAAATACAGCGATTGGTTTGCGAACGTGTTGATGTCTTCCGAGATCCGCTGGTCCGGATTGTCGATCGAGGCGCTGGTGTTCAGCTTGTAGAACGCATGATTGCTGAAGTACTTATCCAGGTAGTGACGGGTCAGCCAGCGGCGCCAAAGAATACCAAGCGTGTTCCTGACGTAGTAGTAAAAGGCGTAGACCGGCACGGCGGCGATCAGCACATAGACGCATATCAGAATGGAGTGCCAGAATCTGCCGGCATCCCTCGCGGCCAGCGCCGATGTGAACTCCCCCGATTGCTCATTGAACAGTACGTTCGTCCCTGTTTGCCCGAGCAGTAACAAGACCAATAGAAAAAGGAGCATCCTGGCCTTCCATTTCTCCTGAGAGAACCAGTAAGGCTTTGCAATTTCCCAGAATCGCATCCACAAGTTGCTGCGAGATTTTCCCATCATCCCTCTCTTGCTTCTCGTGCCGGCGCCACAGACCTGATTGCGTCATCGGCATGGTCACGGTCCGTCTCTACGCGGCGTCAGACCCGGTGTCCCCCATGGCATGTCCCGCCTCATGCTCCCTTTGATGTCTGCCGGGGTCATTGGCAGGTCAGTTACTGAAATATAGGCCAGTCCATCGACGCTGGCGGCTTTTTGCGGGGAATCGCGAACCTGTGGGCAGGGTATCGGCTGCGCCGAAATAAGTTCGCCAAACCGTACGCTTGCGGACAGCACTTCTGCCGGGAGGTAGCTATATGTATACGTAGGGGCGCACATGCCGCTACATACCAGAGCCGGCGCCGGGATTTTCTGGAGCGTGTCCGGTGTGGGGCCCCACCAGTTTCAGATTCGGGTCGCGGGTGAGCGTTGTTTGCTGGAATCTACGAACATGAATAACAAAGCGCACTGTCCCGGATTGCGGATAGTTTGGGGGTAGTGGAATGTCAAAGGAAGCTCACCGAACCGTGGTCGTCATCTATCGAAGCCATCCGCAGCACTGGTTCTTCGCGGAGGTGGATGGCGGCTGCACCTATCGCTTCGGCCCGTTCGAGAGCGAAAAGATCGTCAACGATATCCTCCTCGTCATCTACCCTGCCGGCATACCACGTGAAACCCTGACCGCCATGACGGATTGCGACGATGACACCTTGTTGCGCACCGCGCAGGGCGTCGCCTGTCCGCCGCTGCCCAGCCCATGCCTGACCGAGCCGGCGCAAATGCAGTCGGCCTGCTCCGCTGGCGCTTCCTGGCGCGTCTTGATCAGCCGCCGTATTCAAGGCTGGATCCAAGGCTGGACGGCGGGAGGCGCGGTCTCTCGTTGAAAGCCTGAACGTCGCCTCGCACCGCGCATCGCCGCGTGCTGGAACTACCCGCGCGCAGCGATGCGCATTCTGCGTTCACTCCATGGCCGGCTCAGCGACCCTCAGCGAGGGACGATGACGACAGTGCCGTCGGCGTTGCTGCCTCTTGCCCCGGTACTGCCGGTACTACCCCTGGCGCCCGTGCCGCCGGTTGCACCCGTATCGCCGGTCGCGCCGGTGGAGCCCATTGCCCCAGCGCCCCCGGTCGCCCCGGTGTCTCCGGTTGCGCCCGTACGGCCGGTCGCGCCCATGTAGCCGGTATTGCCGGTGTTGCCTTGTGCTCCGGTGCCACCCGTTGCGCCTTGCGGCCCGGCCGGGCCCGTGCATGCCGTCGCAGCGAGCGCCATCAGTGCCGCGACTATCAGGTTCGAGTATTTCATGATGATTCCTTTTTTTGCTGACTTGAACAGCCCATGAAGTCGTGGGCTGTCTGACGGGCTGCTTATCTGGTGAGAGCGGGAACACGCCGGGACAACGCCCCCATGCCTCTGCGGACTCCACATTGCGAAGACACCAGACACCCGTCTCCGCGCACAGCCATCGTTGGTGACACTACGCGAACTTCGCGCTGCCGTCGGTACGCTAGCGGGCATCGATATCGCCGGCGGATACATCGGGCTCCCGATGGCGGCACTGGCGTTCCACCTATCGGCGGCCGACATCATCAATGTGGTGTATCAGCGGGCCGTGCTCCTGGTCGGGGCAGCACGGGGCCGCCCGCCGCAACGCGTCCCGGAAGCGGCGCCGCACGCAGTGTAGCGCCGCGGCCGAGGCAGGCAGGCGGCCTCAGAGCCGTGTCTCCCGCTGGTACCGGTCCTGCGCCCAGTACGGGGGCTGGCCATAGTACTCATGGATGCTGGTGGCCCATTGCTCGTCCGCCATGCTTGGCCAGTGATCCTTGTCGAAGCCGGGCGCGGCCTCCAGCACTTCCTTCTCGATGCCCAGCACAAAGCTCTTGCGCTGGATGTCGAGCGTGAGCGCGGACCAGGGCACGGCGAAGAGCTTTCCGCCCATGCCGAGGAATCCGCCAAAGGACAGCACCGCATAGGCGATGCGCCCGCCCGGCACGTCCAGCATGATGTGGTCGACTTTGCCCAGCTTGTCGCCGCCGGGGCCGATCACCGGGTTGCCTTCCAGCGTATCGGCTGCCATCAGGAACGGCCCGGGTCCCGGGCTGTTCTCTTCGATCTTGCCGACGATGGTGGCGCGCGGGCCACCGCTGTTTTGGTCGAGTTCATAGGGATTCATGGGGTGACTCCAGGTAGGGGAATGCAATAGGCGAATGCAACAAGCGGCAGCCTGCGCGCGCAGCGCCGCGGCCGGTGGCTTGCGGCGCTGCGCACGCGGGCTGTTTGTTACAGCTGGCGGACGGACAAATGATTCTCGACCGACTTCACGCCGTTGACGGCGTGGGTCACATCGACTGCAGTCTGTCTTTGCGTCGCGCTCGGGACGCTGCCGGTCAGGCGCACCACGCCTTCGCGGGTGCGGACATGCACGTGCGTCGAGCTCAGCTTCTTCTGTTCAAGCAAACTGGCCTTGACCTTGGTCGTGATCGCGGTGTCGCTCATGGCGGCGCCAATTGGCTCATGGGTCGGATTGATCGACGACATGGGCGAGGACATGGGCGACGGCCCGGCGTCGTTCGTGGCGCCAAGGCTCAGCGGAACGTACAGGCTGGCCGCGAGGGTGATGCACGCGGTGCCGATGGCGTATTTCAGGGGATGGATGGTTTTCACGTCAGTTACCTCGATTCAGATCCAATCGGTTGTCACAGGCCGGAGCGGCTCGTTGGGCGAGCCAGCCCCAGGCAAATGCAACCGCGCGGCATGGCCTCGCGAGGGATCGTATCTCCCTGCAAGCGGCATCCGATGGATCGAGACTGACATGGATCGGCCATGCAGTCGGTACGATGGCGGACACGGAGACGTCTTTCATGGCACTTCGCTTTGCGCAAGCACTTGCCGGCCAGTGGCCGCTCGGGCGCTGCTCAGGCGCTGCTCAGGCGCGCATGGTCACCAGCATCGCGCAGACAGCCAGGGCCATCATCAGCGTGGCGAGCCAGCCCAGCACCTTTAGCCTTGTGCTGATGACGAACTCGCCCATGATGTCGGCGCGCGCCGCCATCAGCATCGTCACCGCCATGATCGGCACGGAGATCACGCCGTTGATGACGGCGCTCCAGTACAACGCCTTGATCGGGTCGATCGCGGTGAAGCCCAGCGCGATGCCGATCAGGGTGGAGACGGCGATGATGCCGTAGAAGGCCTTTGCCGTCATCGGCGTGCGCTCCAGGCTGTTCTTCCACTTGAAGGCGCCCGCCATGGCATAGGCGGAGGATCCGCCCAGCACGGGAATCGCCAGCAAGCCGGTGCCGATGATGCCGGCACTGAACAGCATGAAGGCGAAATCGCCGGCAATGGGGCGCAGCGCGGTGGCTGCCTGTGCCGAGGTCTGGATATCGGTAACGCCATGCAGGTTGAGCGTCACGGCTGTCGTCAGGATGATGAAGAACGCCACCAGGTTCGAGAAGCCCATGCCGACATAGGTATCGATCTTGATGCGCCGCAAATTGGCTTGCGCCTGCCAGGGCGCATTGATCAGGGGCCGGGCCTGGGGGTTGGCGAGCTGATCCTCGACTTCCTGCGATGCCTGCCAGAAGAACAGGTAGGGGCTGATGGTGGTGCCGAAGACCGCCACCACGGTCGTGACGTACTCGGGCTTCCAGGACATATGCGGCAGCAGCGCCTTCGACAGCACTTGCGACCACGGGATATGCACGACAAACGCCGTGGCCACGTAAGCCAGCAAGGCCAGCGTGAGCCATTTCAGCATGCGGACATAGCGCCGGTAGGGCACGAACACCTGCAGCAGCAATGAGACCACGCCGAACACCACGGCATAGAGCTGGGCCGGGCCGCCCACGATCAGCCGCAGCGCCTCGCCCATGGCCGAGACGTCAGCCGCGATATTGATCGTATTGGCAACCAGCAAAAGGCTGATCACGGCATACAGGAGCCACGCCGGGTAATGCCTGCGGATATTGGTGGCCAGCCCATGGCCGCTCACCCGCCCGATCCTGGCGCTCACCACCTGGATGCCAACCATCAACGGGTAGGTGAGCAGCACCGTCCACAACATGTTGAAGCCGAACTGCGCGCCCGCCTGCGAATAGGTGGCGATGCCGCTGGGATCGTCGTCCGCCGCGCCGGTGATCAAGCCCGGCCCGAGCTTGCCGAGCCATGATTGTTCAGCGTCTTGCGGGGCGGATGCCACATCTTTCACCGTTGCCTCCAGTAGCAGGCTTGCCGCTAACATAGCAGGTTGCGCAGGTGTGCACGCCACGTTATGGCTATGTGCGCGGACAGCGCGCGCAGGGCCGACCGCATCGAACCGCATGCCCGTGCCTTTGCCTATACTTAGAGCCGCAGGTCAAGCGCATCATTCGCCAAGCGCCGTGCGCGTTCCGCACGCCAGTTGCCGGGGGCATTCATGGAGTACAAGGACTACTACGCGATGCTCGGGGTGGAACCCACGGCCACGCAAGATGACATCAAGCGTGCCTACCGCAAGCTGGCACGCAAGTATCACCCGGACGTCAGCAAGGAGCCGGATGCGGAAGCCCGCTTCAAGGATGTGGCCGAGGCGTACGTGGCGCTGAAAGACGAAGAGAAACGCGCCGCTTACGATGACGTGGGGGCGCGGTACAGGAGCGGCCGCGAGTTCACCCCGCCGCCGGGATGGGATAGCGGCTTCGAGTACAGCGGCGGCGAGGCGGATTTCGAGCAAGACCTGGATCGCAGCGATTTCTTCGAGTCGCTCTTCGGCGCCAGGCATGCGCAGTCTCGCGGCGCGCGAGGCGCTGCCCGCATGGCAGGGGGCGATCACCATGCCAAGGTGCAGATCGATCTGCAGGACGTCTACCGGGGCGGGCGCCGCACCATCACGCTGCGCACGCCCCAGGCAGACGCCAGCGGGCACGTGCGACTGCAGGAGCGGCAACTGGAAGTCAATATTCCCAAGGGCATTCGCAGTGGACAGCATCTTCGGCTTGCAGGCCAGGGCGGCCCCGGACTTGGAGACGCTCCGGCCGGCGACCTCTATCTCGAAATCGAGATCGCGCCGCACCCCCTGTTCCGCGTAGTCGATCGCGATGTCTACCTCGACCTGCCCGTGGCCCCATGGGAAGCCGCTTTGGGCGCCAGCGTCGGCATACCCACGCCGGACGGCAGCGTGCAACTCAGCGTGCCGCCGGGCTCGTCGGCAGGCCGCAAGCTGCGGCTCAAGGGCAAGGGCCTTCCCAGCACGCCGCCCGGCGACCTGTACGCGGTGCTGTCGATCGTCTTGCCGCCGGCGGACACGGAAAAGGCCAATGACGCGTACCGGGAAATGGCCAAGACCTTTAGCGGCTTTGCTCCGCGCCGTTCACTGGAGGCTTGATGCGATGAGCGATCAAGGCATATCGATGCTGCATGGCGTCCTTGTCGAAGAAGAGGTGCAGTTCACGCTGGTGGAACTGAGCGTGGCCTGCCATGCCGACATTGAACAGGTGGTGGCGCTGGTGGAGGAGGGCGTGCTGACACCGCACGGCGAGGACGCGCCGCGCTGGCGTTTCGACGGCGCCACGTTCAAGCGCGCCCGCGCGGCGCTGCGGCTCGCGCGCGACCTGGAGCTTGGGGTGGCGGGCGTGGCCGTGGTGCTTGACCTGCTGGACGAGATCGAGACGTTAAGGGCGAAGCTGCGGCGGGCAAACCTGGCTTGAAGAAGAGCGCTTCGCACTCCCGGTCAATTGATTACTTTTTCTTCTGAAAGGATAGAAAAAATAAGCTGGACGCAATCGGTCCGGCAGAGAAGAATCCGCCCACGCGGCACGTGGCGTTCAGGTTCCCGCGGCCATACCAACAGGCATCAACCGAGGAGACACGGATGTCATTCACTTCACGCGCGGCCACGCGCAGCAGGTTCGTCCTGGCGGCGCTGGCAACCCTTTGCCTTCCCGCGCCGGGCTTCGCGCAAGCCGCCCCGTATCCCGCCAAGCCGATCAGCCTCGTCGTCGGCAGTGCCCCGGGCGGCTCGGTCGATCTCTTCGCGCGTGCCATCGGCAAGCATCTGCAGGACGCATTGGGGCAACCCGTGCTGGTCGAGAACAAGCCAGCGGGTGGCGGGGTCATTGCGGGTACCTATGTCGCAAGGGCGCCGGCGGACGGCTACGCCTTGCTGATGGTGACGTCGACCTTCACGACCGGGGCGGCCATCCGGACAAACCTGCCTTATGACGCGGTGAAGAGCTTCAAGCCCGTGGGCATGCTCGCCAAAGGGCCCTTGCTGGTCACGGTGTCCGCCAATTCGCCGTTCAAGACGGTGGCCGATCTGGTGGCCAACGCAAAGGCCAATCCGGGCAAGCTCAATTACGGGACCTCGGGTGCGGGCAGCATCAACCAGTTCGCCAGCGAGCTGTTCGCGGACGCGGCCGATATCAAGCTGACCCATGTCCCCTACAAAGGCATGTCGCCGGCGGTGACCGACATGGTGGGCGGCCAGATCCAGATGATGGTGGCCAGCGCGCCGTCCATCCTCTCGCAGGTCAAGAGCGGGCGGGTCCGGGCGCTGGCCGTCACCACGGCCGAGCGCTCGCCCGTGGCGCCGGATCTGGTGCCGCTGGAGCAGGCCGGCTACAAGGGCAGTGCGTTGGAATTGTGGTGGGGCGTACTGGCGCCCGCCGGCACGCCGCAAGCCCTGGTGGACAAGCTCAACGGTGAGATTGGCAAGATCGTCCAGTCGCAGGAAATGAAGGCGTTCTTCCTCAAGGAAGGCGCGGAGCCGGCAGTGATGAAGCCGGCTGAGTTCGCCGCCTTCATCGCGTCCGAGGTAGAGCGCTGGCGGAAGGTCGCCAAGGCGGCGGACATCCGGCCCGAGTAGGCGCCGGCGCGCATCGCGCCATTCCGCCCGCCGCTACGCCCGCTATTACGTCATGTCCCGCACCCTCAGGCGCACCGCCGGGTCCCCCAGCACCACATAGTTGCGCGCATCGTCCCGTGCCACCCAGCGCAGCGCGATGTCGGCGTCGAGGACGTCGGCGCCCGCGCTGCGGTCCCGCAGCAAGTCAGCCAGTTCGGCGCTCAGCACGGCCCAGCGGATGTTGAAGCGGTCTGTCGCTTGGCCAATGCGCTCGCCGCGCAGCTTGGGCAGGCGCATCTGGCTCGCGTATCCGGGCAAGCGGGATCGGCATGGCCGAGCGGCGTATCCGCGCGCTTCGCCTAAGCCGGCGCTGGCAGGCTCACCTCCATCAGCGCCGCCGCCAACGGCGAGCGCACCGACGCGTGCAGCCATACCATGCCATGTCCTCAATTTGGTTTGCTTGACAGATAGTACGCATGACGTATTATATGTGGGTGGCGACGCACCGGACTGATCGCATCCAGCCTGGCAGCGCCGCGTCACGCCACCTCACATCCAAAGGATAGGAGCCAGACATGGCTATCGAAATTCTCGAACTTCACCATCACGCAGTGCGCATGCCTCTCGACAAGGTCGAAGCCATGGGCGCCTTTTACGGCGACGTACTGGGCCTCGATACCGACACCGGTCGCTGGAACATTCCGGGCGTGCCCGGCTATTTCCTCGACATGGGCAACGATTGCCAGATCCACCTGCTGGGCAGCGATGGCGTCTCGCCCTATGCGCAAGGCCCCGGCCGCGATCCGGTCGGCAATCACGTGGCGCTGGCCGTGCGCGATATCCTTGCCACGGAGGCGGAGCTGCTGCGCCTGGGCGTGGATTTCTGGAAGCAGGAAAACGTCGCGGCGCCCGAGCTGAAGCAGCTATTCATGCACGACCCGGCCGGCAACATGATCGAGCTGCACCAGATCGGCCGCTGCCGCTGCAAGCGCAGCGACCGGCTGTTTGCCGATCAACGCGCCGCCGCTGGCGCCACACCGGCGACGCAAAGCTGAGGCTCATGCGGCACGGCAAGTCTGATACGATAAGCGCACTATATGCCAGCCGTAGCAGGTAGCCCTAGCAGGTGGCCGAAGCCAGCACCCAACCCGATGACCAGCAAGACCGAACCCACCGAACCCACTGAACCTGCCGGGTCCGCCAGCGCACAGCAAGCCATCGCGCCGCACCTGAAGCTGCTCGCCGCCACCGCGGAGCGTGGCACCAGCCGCAAGAAGGCTGCGGCCGGGCTGATGCTGCTGTGGCTCAGCGATGACGTCATGAGTGGGGTCAACGCCGGGCTGCGCGAGCACGGCATCACCGAGAACAAGCTGCACGTGCTGATCCTGTTCTCACTGGACGAGCGTGGCATGCTGGACCTTGGCCCGCTGACGCCGTCGGTCATTGCCGATTACTGCGGCGTGACCCGCTCCTCGGCAACCGGGCTGCTGGACTGGCTGGAGACGCGCGAGCTGCTCGCGCGGGAGCATCGCAAGGACGACCGGCGCAGCCTGGAGCTGGTGCTGACCGACAAGGGCCGCGAGATGCTCGACCAGGCGCTGCCGTCCTTCTGGCGCTCCTGCGCCCAACTCACCCGCGAGTTGAGCGACGAGGATTGCCAGACGCTGCAGACGATCCTGGCCAAGGTCTGGCGCGGCATCAAATAGGGCCGGTAACCAACCGCCTTAACCAACCGCCTTAACCAACCGCCTTAACAAACCGTCTTAACCCGCGCCCAGCATGCGCGCCTGGCGCGCCTCATGCGCCTGCAGGGCAAGCGCGGCCGCAAGGCCCGCGCCGCAAAGCGCGGCCGTGAGCAAGAAGGCGCGGCCGCCCACGCTGGCAAACAGATAGCTGCCCAGGAACACGCAGGCCGCGGTCAGCAAGCCGGCACAGGCCGAGTAGAGGCCCGTGCCGCTGGAGATGACCTGCGCCGGCACCCGGGTGCGGATGTACTGCGCCGCGCCCAGTTGTGTGAAGCCTAGCGTGGCGCCCTGCAGCAGTTGCGCCAGCATGGCCACCCCGGTGCTCTCGGCCAGGCCGATCATCGACCAGCGCAGGATGCCCGCCGCGCAGGCCAGCGCGATCAGCGCCGGTGCCGACACCCGCGCCAGCAGCCGCGAGCCGAAGGTGAACGCCGTGATCTCCGCGATCACGCCCAGCGCCCACAGGTAGCCGATGGTTGATGCCGGGAACCCCACGCTCTTCCAGTACAGCGCGCTGTAGCTGTAGAAGAAGCCATGGCACGCCTGCGACATCGCGGCGCTGGCCAAAAACAGCGAGAAGCCGGGCAACTGCAGCACCTGCAGCAACGGCGCCTTCACCGCATGGCGCGCCGCCGCCGTGTCGTTGGGCAGCGCCAGCGCCAGCAGGCCCTGCGCCAGGTACGCCACCACGAACACGATCGCGATCACCTCGGTTCCCGCGCGATCCACCAGCCAGCCAAGCACGATCGACATGGCCACCACCGACATCGACCCCGCGCTGCGCAAGCGGCCAAAGTCAAAGCCATAGCGCGGCATGCCGGCCAGCGCCATGGATTCGCTCAGCGGTATCAGGCCCGCCGAGCAGGCCTTGATGGCCAGGAAGACCAGCAGCACGCCGATGAAGCCCTGGGCGCTGAGCAACAGCCCGGCGCTCAGCGCGGAGCCGGCCACCAGCGCGAGCAGGATCACCTTGCGGCTGCGGTACTGGTCCGCCATGGCGCCCACGGCCGGATTGACCAGCACCGCCAGCGCGGCGCCCAGCGCCAGCACCATCCCGGTCTGCTGCTCGCTCAGGCCCTGGGCGCGGATCCAGAGGGGGAAGAAGCTGATGGTGATCGCAACCGGGGCGTACAGCGCGACGTAGTAGAGATAGAACGACGCGATGGCGTTCCGGGAGGCTCGGGCGGGGGCGGTCACGGGTAAAGGCGGATGGCTTGGAAAGATAGCTCTGCGATAGGCCGGGGGAATGCGCAGCATGCATCATCGCGCCAGAGCGGGCGCAGGGCAAGCCATTCCGCCGCCCGCCTCCCGTGCGCCGATGGTCCTGTCGCAAGCATCCCCGCTGACCTAGAATCGCAATAGCGGTACGGGCGAGCGGTTCTTTGAATTGGCGGGAGACTGAAAATGGCGCTTGACGGCGGGACTCCGGGCGAATCGATCCAGGTGGGCCAATTGCACATCCAGTACCTGATCGATGGCGCCGCGACAGGTGGGATGGGCGTATTCGAATTGACGGTGCCGCCCGGCTCGCAGGTGCCGCCAGCGCACAGCCACACGCACAACGAAGAGTGCGTCTATGTGCTGGCGGGCAGGCTTCGGTACGCTGTCGACGGGGTGGCCCGGGACCTGGCGCCGGGAGAGTGGATGCATACCCCGCGCGGATCGGTGCATCAGTTCAGCAACCCGCACGGCGACGCGGCTCGCGCACTGGTTGTTCTCACGCCGGACATCGGGGCCCAGTACTTCCGCGACGTCGCTGATGTCGTCAATGCCGGCGCGCCACCCGACCGCGCGGCGCTGCTTGCGGTCATGTCCCGCTATGGGCTCGTACCGGCCGCACCACCGGCAGCACCACCGGCCGCACCGGGTTAAGCGCAATCCATTGCCTAGGGCTGCGTCCAGCCCATCTCCACAAACACCCGGCACAGCGCTTCCATGCCCGCCGCGTCTTCGTCATCGAAGCGGGCAATCACGGGGCTGTCCACGTCCCACACGCCAATAAGCGTGTCGTCAGCGGCGATCAGCGGCACGACGATTTCCGACTCGGAGGCCGCGTCGCAGGCGATATGGCCGGGAAACGCATGCACGTCCCGCACGACCTGCGTGCTGCGGGTTTGCGCCGCAGTGCCGCAGACGCCCTTGCCCAGGCCGATCCGCACGCAGGCGGGCTTGCCCTGGAATGGCCCCACCACCAGTTCGGTGCCGTCGTAGAAGTAGAAGCCCGCCCAGTTGAGATCCTTCAGCGCGTGGTAAACCAGCGCCGAGAAGTTGGCGGCGTTGGCGATGCGGTCGGTCTCGTCCGCCAGCAGGGAGCGCGCCTGGGCGGCCAGCTCTTCATATTGCGCGGCCTTGGAGAGCGGGGCGGTGTCGCTGGATAGCTGAAACATGGTGCGGGTCCGGTGGGCTTGTCATTGCGGGTTCGAAGCCGAGATCCTAATCCCAAACCGAAACCTGTGCGCGCGCGGCGATCACGAGCCCGCCACCTTCAGCAGCACCGGGTCGTTGCGATACAGGTCGGGGAACATCTGCTTCAGGTAGCCGATCTTGGGCATGTCGTTGATGACGATGTATGGGTGCGAAGGATGGAGGGTCAGGAAATTCTGGTGATAGCTCTCCGCCGGGTAGAAGGCCTTGTAGTCCTCGATGCGGGTAACGATGGGCGCCTTGAACGCGTTGGCCTTGCCCAGTTGCGCGATATAGGCCTGCGCCACGCTGCGTTGCTCCGCGTTGAGCGGGAATACCGCCGAGCGGTACTGCGTGCCGTGGTCCGGGCCCTGGAAGTTGAGCTGGGTTGGGTTGTGCGCGACCGAGAAGAAGATCTGCAGCAGGCGGCCGTAGCTGATCTGCGCCGGGTCGAACGTGACCTGCACCGATTCCGCGTGTCCGGTGCCGCCGCCGCTGACGGTCTCGTACCGGGCAGTGCTGGCCGCGCCGCCGGCATAGCCGGACGTGACCTGCTTCACGCCGCGCACGTGCTGGAACACGCCTTGCACGCCCCAGAAGCAGCCGCCGGCGAACACGGCCGTTTCCGTTGGCGCCGCGCTGGCTTTTTCATCGAGCGCGGGCGGCGGGATCTTGACGGCGTCTTCTGCCGAGTTGGCCACGCGCTGCCAGGCCAGCAGGCCCGCCGCCAGCATGACGAGGCCCGCGACTTTCGCGGCGGACGAGCGCGTCCACCAGGAGAAACCGGTTGAAGTTTGCGTGGTCATGATTGCCTGTCCTTGAACGTTGCTGTGTCGTGATCAATGCGTGGAATATGGCGGCTTGCGTGCGCATCAGCCGAAGGTAAAGGCATAGGCCTCCACGCCGGGGTCCAGGAATTCGATCGCAAACGTGCGGTCGGTCACCTTGCCCGTCTGCCGCACCAGCTGGTACAGCCGCTGCCCGGTCACCGTGCCGCTGCCATCCGCCGCCACATCGGTACCGCGCGCGCCGCCTGGCGCGGCGCCGTCCACGCTTACCCGGAACCGCACCGGCTTGCCATCCTTGCCCGGCCCCAGCACCAGATGCAGGTCGCGCGCGTGAAAGCGGTAGACGATCCGCCCGGAGGGGCCGGCCAGCGTGGCGTGCTCCGCACCCACCTGCCAGGTGCCGGCCAGGCCCCAGTCGTTGAGCGCGGGGCTGACGGGCGCGGTATAAGTGTGCGCCTTGTCTTGCACCTCGCCGCCGGGAGAGGCGAAGTTCTCTGCCCGCTCATAGCCAAGATAAGTCTCGCCGGACTGGATCTCCGCCTTGTCGGCAGCCATCTGCACGCCTTGCACGCTTTGTGCATCGGCATGGCTGATGCCGAGCGCCACCTTCGCCGCATCGGCATGGCCCGCCTCCGCCAGCAGTTGCTGGATCACCTGCTCGGATTTCGCGTACTCGCCCTCGCCGAAGTGGTGAAAGCGGATCTGCCCCCGCGCGTCGATGAAATAGTGCGCCGGCCAGTACTGGTTGTTGAAGGCGCGCCAGATCGCATAGTTGTTGTCGACCGCTACGGGATAGTCGATGCCGAGGTCGCGCGTGGCCTTCTTCACGTTGTCGAGGTTGCGCTCGAAGGCAAATTCCGGCGCATGCACGCCGATCACCACCAGCCCCTGGTCGCGGTACTTCTGCGCCCAGGCCTTCACATAGGGCAGGGTGCGCAGGCAGTTGATGCACGAGTAGGTCCAGAAATCGACCAGCACCACCTTGCCGCGCAGCGCCTCGGCCGTGAGCGGCGGCGAGTTCAGCCACTCCACGGCGCCGCCCAGCCCGGGCAACTGGCCTTCCACGGGCAGCGCCGCGGCGGCGCTTTCGCTGGTCTTGAGGCTGGTTGCGCGCATCATCGCGCCGTTGCCGGTTTCCGCCTGTTTAGCGGAGAGCTTGTCGACCAGCTGTTGCTCGATGCCGCCCGTGGCCACGGTCGATACGCGGGCCAGCACACCGGTGTCCAGCCCCAGCCCGATGGCAGCCACGCCGAGCAACATGGCCGCGCCGATGCCGCGCCGGACCCATTCCCCCGCGCCCAGCGAGCGCTTCATCGCGGTAAAGACCCGGCCACCGATCAGCAAGGCCACCGCCAGCGACGTGGCCGCGCCGGCCGCATAGGCGACCAGCAGCAGCGTGGTGCCGACGCTGGCGCCACGCAGCGCCGCACCGGTCAGCACAAGGCCGAGGATCGGGCCAGCGCAAGGCGCCCACAGCAGGCCGGTGGCAATGCCGAGCAGGAACGACGAGCCGGGCCGGACCTGCCCGCCATCGGCCTGCGCAAACGCGGAGAGCCGGCTGCCCGCGCTGACCAGCGGATGCATCAGCCGCTCGGCCAGGCGCGGCAGCAGCAGCGTCAGGCCGAACACGGCCAGCAAGGCAATGGCCAGCCAGCGTCCGTACTGGTTGGCCTGGGTCACCCAGCCGCCGCCAACCGCCGCCAGCGTTGCCACTGCCGCGAAGGTCAGCGCCATGCCGGCCAGCAGCGGCAGGCCGCTGCGCACAAAGGGCTGGTCGGCCCGCGAGAACACGAAGGGCAGCACGGGCAGGATGCACGGGCTGAGGATGGTGAGTGCGCCACCAAGGTAGGCGAGGATAAGAAGGAACATGGAATGCTTCAGTCTGGTTGTTGTTGGCGTGTTGTTGGCGTATTGCCGGCGTTGGAGGCCCGCGCGGGCTCAGGCGGCTTGCGGCTTGAACGTCATCGCCACGCCGTTCATGCAGTAGCGCAGCCCGGTCGGCTTGGGGCCGTCGTCGAACACATGGCCCAGGTGGCCGCCGCAGCGCCGGCAATGCACCTCCGTGCGCGATATGCCGAAGGAGCGGTCCTCGTTCGTGCGCACGGCGTTCTCCAGCGGCGCCCAGAAGCTGGGCCAGCCGGTGCGGCTGTCGAACTTGGTGCGCGACGAGAACAGGTCAAGCTGGCATCCCGCGCAGGCGAAGATGCCGGCGCGATGCTCATCGTTCAGCGGGCTGCTGTAGGGCCGCTCCGTGCCTTCCTGGCGCAGCACGTTGTACTGGTTTGCGCTGAGCATCTGGCGCCATTGGGCGTCGGAGTGCACTACCTCGAAGGTTTCGGCGGCCTTGCCCGCGTTCGCTGCGTTTGCCGTGCCGGCGGCCAGCGCGCGCCAGCCGCTAACGGCCGCAAGCGCCGCCACGGCGGCACTGCCCGATACCAAAAAGCGCCTTCTGCTTCCCATGATGTGCTCCTTGCCTCAATGTATCGATCGCGGCGACCGACTTGCCGTCGATCGCTGCCATGGATCGTTGGCCGCATCGTATGGCTGGCACCATCCCGGAGTCCTCACCAAAGGTTAAATTAAATGTGATAACTCGCCGCCTCAAAATTTTGCACAATAGCCAGGCCGGCGCATTTCCTGCGCCTCCCCTGTCACGCGCGAGCCGGCTCGCGCCTCTAGGCTGAACATGGATCACCCCAAGCGCATCCTGATCGTCGAAGACGACGTCGACATCGCCAACGTACTGAGCCTGCACCTGCGCGACGAGCGCTATGAAGTCGTGCACAGCGCCGACGGCAACGAAGGCCTGCGGCTGCTGGCGCAGGGCAACTGGGACGCGCTCATCCTCGACCTGATGCTGCCCGGCGTGGACGGGCTGGAGATCTGCCGGCGCGCCCGCGCCATGACGCGCTATACGCCGATCATCATCACCAGCGCGCGCTCCAGCGAAGTCCACCGCATCCTTGGCCTGGAACTTGGCGCCGACGACTACCTGGCCAAGCCATTCTCGGTGCTCGAACTGGTGGCCCGCGTGAAGGCGCTGCTGCGGCGCGTGGATGCCATGGCCAAGGACCTGCGGATCGACGCGGGCAGCCTGGAGCTGGGCGGCCTGTCGATCGATCCGCTCACGCGCGAGGCCAGCGTGGACGGCCGGCGCATCGAGCTCACCCCGCGTGAGTTCGACCTGCTGTATTTCTTCGCCAGGCATCCCGGCAAGGTGTTCTCCCGCATGGACCTGCTCAACGCTGTCTGGGGCTATCAGCACGAGGGCTACGAACATACCGTCAACACCCATATCAACCGGCTGCGCACCAAGATCGAGGCCGACCCGGCACAGCCCAGCCGCATCCTGACCGTGTGGGGGCATGGCTACAAGCTCGCGGCGGGAACCCAAGGAGGCGCGCCGTGAGCCTTGATCTCGGACTGAACCTGAGCCGCCGCCTGACCCTGACGCAGCGGCTGTCCCTGGTGTTCTCCGTGCTGCTGCTGGCCTGCTGCGGCGCCTCCGCGTGGCTGCAGGTCCGCTCCAACGACATGCGCGAGAAGGAAGTCATCCAGGACCTGTCGCGCGGGCTGGCCGGCCATATCGCGCGCAATGCGTCGCTGATGGACGCCAACGGGCTCAAGCCGGATGCGCTGCGCCGCCTGTTCGGCCAGCTGATGGTGGTGAACCCGAGCGTGGAGGTGTACCTGCTGGACAGCCAGGGCCGGATCCAGGGGCACGACGCGCCGGCCGGGCACCTGCAGCGCCAGCAGGTCGACCTGAAGCCGGTGCAGCGCCTGCTGGCCGGCGAGCCGTTGCCTATCCTTGGGGACGATCCGCGCAGCGCGGGCGGGCGCAAGGTGTTTAGCGCCGCGCCACTACGCGTGGGCGGTGCCGAGCCCGCCGGCTACATCTACGTGGTGCTGCTGGGCGAGGCGCATGACGAGCTGGCGGCGCGCGCCTCCGCCAACTCGGTGTTGCGCACCACGCTGTGGTCGATGGGGCTGGTGGCGCTGCTGGGGTTGCTGGCGGGCCTGATGGCGTTCGGCCTCATCACGCGGCCRCTGCGCCGCCTGACCGAGGCGATGCGGCGGTTTGATGCCGACGGTGCGCCCGAGACGCAGCCGCGCGTGCCGCGCACGCCGTGCGGCAATGCGCGCGATGAAATCGTCGCGCTGGAAGCGGCCTTCGCGCAAATGGCGGACCGCATCGCCGAGCAATGGCGCGCGCTGACCAAGCAGGACCAGGAGCGGCGCGAGCTGGTTGCCAATATTTCCCATGACCTGCGCACGCCGCTGACCTCGCTGCACGGCTACCTGGAAACGCTGTCGCTCAAGGCCGATACGCTCAGCGAGGCCGAGCGCCAGCGCTACCTGGCCATCGCGCTGGCGCAAAGCGTCAAGGTGGGGCGGCTGGCGCAATCGCTCTTTGAGCTGGCGCGGCTGGAGCACGGCATCGTGCAGCCGGCGCTGGAGGATTTTTCGCTGGTGGACCTGGTGCAGGACGTGTTCCAGAAGTTCGAGCTACCGGCCGAGGCGCGCCACGTGCGGCTGCGTGCCGGTATCCCGCAGCGCCTGCCCGCCGTCACGGCCGATCTCGGCATGATCGAGCGCGTGCTGACCAACCTGCTGGATAACGCGATCCGCCACACGCCGGCCGAAGGCGCCATCGAAGTCGATCTCGCCCTGCGCGACGGCAAGGTGGCGGTCACCGTCAGCGATACCGGCCCCGGCATTCCCGCGGAACTGCGCGAGAGCCTGTTCCAGCGGCCCTTCAGCGCCGGCGGCGCGCACCGCGGCGGCGGGCTGGGGTTGCTGATCGTGCAGCGCATGCTGCAGCTGCATCACAGCCAGATCCGGCTGGTGGAGCGCGCCGGCAGCGGTACCACGTTCCGCTTCGAGCTGCCGGTGTCGGGCGGCGGCGCCGGCAATGCCCGCTAGCGGCGGGCAGGTTCAGTCTGCTGCCTGGCCGGCGAAGCGTTCGATCAGCCACGAGGCGGCCGGGCCGGGTGGCGTGTCGGTGCGGTAGATCGCATCGAAGGGGTAGAAGTTGCTGTGATTTTCGGGCAGGTCGAGCAGCACCAGGCGGCCCGAGTCGAGATCTTCCTGCACCATGGGCACCGGCATATTGCCCCAGCCGATGCCTTCGCGCAGCAGCATGTGCTTGGCGCCAAGATCACCCAGACGCCAGGTATGCGTGCTGATCACCGCGAAATCCTTGCCGTGCGTCAGCGCGGAGCGGTCCGACAGCACCAGTTGCACATGATGCCGTCCGGCGCCCGGCAGGTTCCGGCTGCCGCTGGCCAACGGATGACCTGGCGCCGCAACCGGCCGCAGCATCACATCGCCGATCCAGATGCGCTCGATCCCCGCCACACCCGCGCCGAGCGGCCCGCTGACGCCGATGGCGGCGGAGCCGTCCAACACCATCTGCGTCACGGCGCCAAGTGCCTCCATGTGCAGGTGCAGCGCTACCGTGGGAAATGCCTCGCGAAAGGCCTTCAGCGCGTCCACCACCCGGGCTGCCGGCAGCATCACGTCCAGCGCCAGGTGGACCTCCGCCTCCAGGCCTTGCAGCAGGCCCTTTACCTTCGCGCGCAGCCCGTCGATGCCCATGGTGACCGTGCGCGCCTCGGCCAGCACGGTGCGGCCCGCCTCGGTCAGTTGCGGCTTTTTGGTGGTCTTGCGGTCGAACAGCGCCACGCCGAGCTGATTCTCCAGGTTGGCGATCGTGTAGCTGATGACCGAGGTCGCCCGGCTGAGCTTGCGGGCCGCGCCGGCAAAGCTGCCGACGTCCACCACGGTCAGGAACACCTTCAGTTGATCCAGCGTGGGCGTACCGGGATTTGGCATCTTATCGATTTTGTCGAACGTTTCGATCCATATTATCCCAGTTTCGCGGACGTAAAAACCCGCCTACATTTAGGCCCATCGGATGCATTACCCGATTCAGACCCTGAACCCGAACCCTGATCCCCTGACTCAACCGGCCTGCCATGACCGTGCGGCCGCATCGAATGGAGAACCACCATGTCCCAAGCCGCCCAACTCAATACCCAGACCAACACCCAGGCCAACGCCCGTGCCGATACACCCGCCGCAGCCGGCGTGGCAGTGCTGGGCCGTGTCCTGATCAGCGCCATCTTCCTGCTCTCCGGCGCGTCCAAGCTGGCCGCGCCGGCCGCCATGATCGGCTACATCCAGTCGGTCGGCCTGCCGCTGCCGCAGGTGGCGCTGGCCATTGCCATCGCCGTGGAGGTGGCGGGCGGCATCGCCCTGGTGCTGGGATACCGCACCCGCCTGGTGGCTGCCATCCTGGCCGTCTTTAGCGTGGCGACCGCGCTGGCCTTCCATGCCAACCTGGCGGACCAGAACCAGTTCATCCACTTCTTCAAGAACATCGCGATGGCCGGCGGCCTGCTGCAGATCGTGGTCTACGGTGCAGGCCGCTTCAGCCTGGATGCACGCCGCGGCAACGCTTAACGCGCGGCGCGTGTTTCAAGCGCAGCCATGCGCATGGGAAACGCCAGCACGAAGAGCAGCGCGGCCAGCATCAGGGCCGCGCTGAGGATGTACAGGCTATAGATGAAGCCGCCGGTGGCCGCCTTGATGGCGCCCACCATGACCGGCGCCACCAGGCCCGCGCTGCTGCCGATCGTGCTGATCATGGCGATGCCGGCAGCCGCGCCCCGGTCCGCCAGGATGCTGCCCGGCACGGACCAGAGAATCGTGAAGGCGCTGGAGATGCCCGCCGACGACAGCGCCAGGCACAGCACCGCCGCTAGCGGGTCGTGCATGAACAGCGTTGTGAGCGACAAGCCCAGCGCGCCAACCAGCGCCGCCACGGCAAAATGCCAGCGCCGCTCGCCCGTGCGGTCAGAATGGCGGCCCACAACGATGGAGGCCGCAATCCCGGCGACCGCCGGCACCACCGCGTAAAACCCCACCTGCAGCACGCTCAGCCCCATCATCTTCAACAGCGTGGGCTGCCAGAACGACAAGGCATAGATGCCCAGGATGGCGAGAAACGAGATCAGGCCGAGCATCCACACGCGCCGGTCGCGCATCGCGGCGCCAAAGCCGTGGGCCGCGCGCACGCCGTTGGCGGCCTGGTCCTCCTCCAGCAGCCGGACGACGCGTTGCCGCTCGGGGGCGCTGAGCCACCGTGCCTGCGCAGGGCCGTCCGACAGGATGAAGAAGGCCAGGACGCCCAGCATCACGCTCGGTATCCCCTCAAGCAGGAACAGCCACTGCCACCCCTGCAAGGACCACGCGCCATCGAGGAACGTCATCACCAGCCCCGCCAGCGGCCCGGCCACGATTGGCGCGGCGCCATAGGCCATGAAGAACAGCGCCGTCACCTGTGCCCGGCGCCGCGACGGGTACCAGAGCGTGAAGTAGAACAGCACCCCCGGCGCGAACCCGGCCTCCAGCACGCCGATCAGGAACCGCAACGCATAGAACTGCGTGGGCGTGCTCACGAAGATCATGGCCGCGGACGCCAGTCCCCACAGCCCCATGATGCGCAGCAGCGTAGCCCGCACGCCGATCTTCGCCAGCATCAGGTTGCTGGGCACCTCGAACAGCGCATAGCCGAGAAAGAAGATGCTCGCGCCCAGGCCAAAGACAGCATCGCCAAAGCCGAGGTCCTCGCGCATCTGCAGTTGCGCATAACCAACGTTGGTCCGGTCCAGGTAGTTGAAGACATAGCACACGCATAGCAACGGCAGCAGCCGCCATGTGATCTTGCGGAACAGCTCGGCGTCGCTGGCCGGATCGGCGGCGGCCGCGCCGGCCGGCTTGGTGAGGGTAGCGGTGTTCATCGCGAAGCCCTCCGGTCTGCCCGCGTGCTGGTCGGGTGGCCGAACTCGGTCTCGCCCCACAGGTGGCTGGACGGCGCGCCAGGGAACAGCCAGTACGGCGTGCACTCGGACGATGGCACGACGTTGCTGAACGGATGCGCCTCGGAGGCGCCCGCGATGGTTTTCTCCAGCACCATGGACAGGTACTGGTCGTTGCTGCTCTCCTGCGTATTGCCGTTCAGGATCACCTCGGCCCCGGTGGCGCGTGCAAAGCGCCGGATGCCGTTGTGGCGCGAATGCTCTGGCGACCAGCTGTCCGCGCTGACACCGTTCTCGCTGCTCACGCGGATGCCGTCGGGCGTGCGATAGACCAGCGAGTGATTGCCTTCGGTGTGCCCTGGCGTGTGCACCAGCGCCAGGCCGTGGCCCAGGTGCACGCTGCCGTCGAAAGCGACAACGCGCTCCCGCGGCACGTCCGCCAGGCCATTGGGGCAGTACCAGTCGGCCTGCACCGGCAGCAGGCCCTGCACGCTGGCCAGCTCCTGCCGGTGCACCAGAAGCCTCGCGTTGGGCAGCAATCCGCGGCTCGCGCCGCTGCCGAGCCAGCGGCGCACGTCCTGCGTGTGCAGGTGATCGTAGGTGATGTAGTCGATCTGCTCCGGCGCCACGCCGCAGCGTGCCAGCGCTTGCAGCACCGTGCCGTAGACGGGGGCGATGGTGCTATGCAGGAACCGCGGCGTCTGCGTGCTCATGCGCTTGAAGTAGGGCGTCTCGGCGCCGGCCTCGAAGTCCGCGGGGGTAAACAGCAGTGTGCGCAGGCACCCCGCGAAGTCCTCGTACTGGATCAGCGCCATGCGCGACAGCAGGTGGATCAGGTGCGGCTTGAGCATCTGCTGCGAGTACACGCCGTTAAAGGCGTACCAGGCCGGATAGGGAACCCGTAGCAGGTTGAAGCTGCGCGCGAACCGAACCGGCGGCGCTTCCAGGAACTGCTCGCGAAACTGCGCTGCGCCGCGGCGCAGCGCGCGCAGGCGGTCCTGTGGCGCGCTGGCGCTGCGGGCACCGTCAAAGTCGGAGATCGGCAGCAGGCCTGTCGGATCGGGTTCGCGTTTCATGGGTTGTCTCCTGTGGTTCTTGTTTTTCTTTCTATGCGGCTTCGGCCTGGCGCGCATCCGGCTGGCCCAGCAGGCCGCCGATCAGCTGGGGCAGCGTGTCCGGCGGCGTGCCGGCAAGCAGCTGGCGCAGCATCGTCAGCGTGTCGAAATACACGCGCTCGCAAACCAGGCGCTCGCCCTCGAAGATGAACAGCGCGATCATGCGGCAGCGAAACGCATTACCCGTCGGCGGCAAGCCCCGCAACGGGCCACGGTGCGTGCCCAGCAGCCAGAACTCCACGATCACGGCATCGTCCGTGTGGCGCAGCTGGATGATCTCGTGGCGCTGGTCGGGGAAGGCCAGGCGGCTGTCGAGGTAGTACTGGCGCACAGTGTCGATGCCGTCATGCACTTCGCCACTGGGAATCAGCTCGTAGTGCGGGTGCGGGAAGGTGGCGAGCACGGCATCGAAATCCTGGCGGGTCTCATCGGCGAAGTGGTCAAGCACCAGGCGCTCGCGGCGCGTCTTGAGATCGGGGGAGAGAGGTGTGGTCATGCTGAAAGCTCCGTGGCGGGCAATTTGCGGAACACTGCGGCCGATGCCGCAGTCCGTTGCCTGGAGCGATTATCTGCAGCGTGCCGGCGCAAGACTGTCGCCGCTTGGCAGTTGCCGATCCGGATAAACCCCGGGTTTGGCGCGCGCGTGCCAGGCGCCCATGTCTTCGGCTCGATTGGCGGCGGAGCCGGTGAGACGTTACGTAACGCGTAACGGAACAGGCGCGCGCAGGGCGCGCTTCAAACGCACGATCCCGGCTTCATCCATTTCCCGCAAAGCCAATCCACAAGCGGGTTCCAGGTCCATGAGCACGGTCGCGCGCGGCACGGGGAAAAACGCTTTTCACCTCGGGCATAACTATTGCGTCTAGGCCACTATTTGACGATTCAACGCCATAACCAGAGAGGTCTGACCGTGCGCAATCAGCAATATTTCCTTGGTATCACATTGGGCGCGTTGGTGCTGCTTGGCGGCTGTGCCAACGGATCCGACGGCGCCATGGGCAAGACCGGCGCCACAGGCCCGACGGGCAATACGGGAGCGGCGGGCAACGCTGGTGTCACCGGTGCGGCCGGCAGCGCAGGTGCCAAGGGCGATGCCGGGGCTGCCGGCGCCGCGGGGACGAACGGATCGGACGGCGCAGCGGGAGCGACAGGCGCCACCGGCGCCACTGGCACCACCGGAGCAGGCGGCGCTACCGGAGCCACAGGGGCAACGGGGGCAACGGGCACGACGGGTGCCAACGGCCCCTCGGGCGCCACTGGCGCTACCGGGCCTGCGGGTTCCGCGGGCGCCACCGGCGGCACGGGGCTCACCGGCGCGACCGGTGCCTCGGCACTCAATCAGCTCGGCACCGCAATCAGCAGCGTGGGCAGTGCCGTCGGCGCGGTGGGCACCGGCCCGCTGGCTGCCGTCACCACGCCTGTGGCATCCATCGTCAGCCAGGCTGGCCAGATCGTGGGTGGCGCGGGACCGCAGGCCATCACTAATCCGGTGACCCAGATCACGGGCACGCTCGGCCAGGCGATCGTGCCGCTGACCTCCACGCTGACCGGCGCCACGCAGACCCTGGGCGCAGCGACCGGCCTGGGCTCCGTCGTCGACAATTTGCTGCGCACTGTTGGCGGTACGGTGGGCACTGTTGGCACTACGGTCACCCAGACCAATGCGCCGGTGGTATCCGGCCTGGGTGGCATCGTGACGTCCACCGGCAATACGGTGTCCGCGCTGGGCGGGCTGGTCAACGCCCCCACGGGCGGCACTGGCAATAGCACTAGCCCGCTGGCTCCGGTCACGAACCTGCTTGGCGGGCTGACGGGCGGGCTGACGGGTGGCCTGGCACCGGGCAATACGCCGGCGTCGGGCCTGCTCGCGCCAGTGACCAGCCTGCTCAACAACACCCTCGGCACGGTGACGCACGCCACGGGCAGCGGCGGCGGCGCGCTGCCCGGTGCCTTGCCTGGCTCGCTGACCAATGCGCTGGCGCCGGTCACCAATGTGTTGGCAGGCGCAACCGGCGCAACCGGCGCAACTGGCGCAACTGGCACGGCGGGCGCCGGCAATGCGGGCACGGGTGGCCTGCTCGGCGGATTGCTTGGCGGGTTGGGCGGCACCAAGCCCTGATACGTTAGCGCCATGGGAAACGCCGGCGCCATGGCGCCGGCGTTTCTACAACCTGAGCGCGCCGGTCGTTCAGGCTCCGCCTGCGCGCATGTGGCTAGCCGCCGGCAGCTACGGCGCCGGCTTCTTGCCACGCCGCTGCGCTGACGCGCGTGGTCAGCTCGACAAAGCTGGCCACGCTGGCGGTTCGCAAAGGATAGTAGGCCACCTGATGGCGCTCGCAGACGCGCTTGAGCATGTTCATGGAGTCATGGTCGATGCAGTCGACGGGAAACACCACCATGTCCGCGCGGGCCACGGTTGCCGCCAGCAGGCCCTTCCTGTCCTCGATGCCGCCGTCGTGCAGCACGAGCTGGCCGCCGGTGGATTCCACCAGCGATTTCAGGGTGTGGTTGGCGCCCGGGCGTCCGCCCACATAGACAATGCGTTTTCCCTGTAGCTGGCGCAGCCCGGCGTGGCGCTCTTCCCCTTGTGCCGCGGCGGGGAGCATGGCGCGTTCCATGGCTTCCGATTCGGCGCGGCTGATCTTCAGCTGGGCCAGTGTGTCGTCAAGCTGCGCGCGCACGGCCTGCATCTGCTCGTGTTCGCGCATGGCGCGTTGCTCCGCGGCTTCGCGGCGGCTTGCCTGCAGTGCGAGTTCCCCATCGCGAGCCGCCAGGCTCTCTCGCAGCATCTGCAATGCCGTATCTGTATCCGTATCCGTATCCGTGCCGCACGGCCCAGTTTGCCGGTCCGCGCGCGCGTTCAGCTGGCTGAGCTGATCGCTCATCTGGCGGATCGCGATTTCATGCCGAGTGCTCAACGCCTGCAGGCGCTCCTGCTGGCGCTCGAGCTTGTCCCGCAGCGTGGCGTTTTCTTCTTCCAGCGCGATCAGCCGGCGGATGTCGGCGCGATTCGCCGCACCCACCAGGTGCGATAGCATATGCACCTCGCCAAATGCCGCCTGGCGAACCGCGGTGCTGGCTTCAGGGTGCGTCATCACCGCCCAGTAAGCCGGCGGGATGTCGCCGCTGCCGACGGCGTCGTCCCAGAGCTTGCGCACGGCATCCGCATCCTTGGCTGCGCCGAAACGCTTCAATGTGCTCGCGTAGCGCTCATCGAGCGCTTTCTGGAACGCCTTGCAACCCTCGCCGCCCGCGCTGGAAAGCTTGACCGCTTCGTGGTGGATCTCGAGGTCGGTGGCGCGTTGCCGGTCCAGCGTGGTGAAGCGCGGTACCAGCTTGCGCAGCTCGCTGGTGGTCATGCAGGTGCCGATCACCGAGCAGTGCAGGTGCGAGTCCAGCTCGGCAAGGCGCGTGCGCCGCCGTACCGCGCGGCCCTGCGCTTGGGCTGGCGTGCAGCAACCGGCGGCCGGTGGCTGCTCGTGGCCAAGCGCGGCCCCAATGCCATTGGCGTGAGCAAGGCGAAACGGTGGCGTGTGCATGCGGGCCTCACGTGGGAGAAGACGGGCAGGGTGGCGCGTTGCCGTGCCTCGGAGAGGGGCAACGTCAGGCTTCCCGTTCGGTTAGCGAAATATATCATTGAATATAACGGGTGTGGAGCGGTGGCGCAGCGCGCCGCAGGCCGGTAAGGCAGCGCTGCCAGCAACCACCGGGCATGCCCTAGAATTGCAGCGCCAGACAGGCAGATCAAAAGGAGTGGTGATGATGGTGGATGCGAAAGATACGGCTGTACTGCTTTTTTCCTACGGAACGCTGCAAGACAAGGCGGTGCAGATCGCCAACTTCGGCCGCGAGCTGGCCGGTCGCCATGACGCCATCCCCGGCTACTCGCAGTCGATGGTTGCCATCGATGACCCTGCCGTGGTTGCTACCAGCGGAAAGACGCACCATCCGATTGTCCAGCCCAGCTCGGATCCCAACGATGAGGTGGCCGGCATGGTCTTCGAGATCACCGCGCAGGAGCTGGCATCCGCCGATGCCTATGAAGTCTCGGACTACAAGCGCATCGCGGTGACGCTGAAGTCAGGCGTTCAGGCGTGGGTCTACGTCCGGGCCTGAGCAAGAATGGTTATCAGGAAGGACGGCATGGCGAAGGGATGTGAACGCGCTATGATCTGCCGACCAGGCACCCGGGCGCGACAGGCCGGGACCCATGCGGCCGGGCGATGGCCGCCGGCATGACGAGGCGCGAACAACATGAAAACCAGTGCAAGAAACCAATTGAGCGGCAAGGTCAGCGCAGTCCACAAAGGCGCGGTGAACGACGAAATCGAGCTGGAGATTGCCGGCGGCGTGCGCATCGTGGCGACCATCACCGCCGAGAGCACGAAGCGCCTCGGGCTGGCTGTCGGCAAGGAAGCCGTCGCGCTGATCAAGGCATCGTCCGTGATCGTGGGCGTGCCCGACCCGGACATGCTGCTCTCCGCGCGCAACCAGCTTGCCGGCACTGTATCGGGCATCAAGACCGGCGCGGTGAATGCGGAGGTGTCCATCGGCCTGGCGCAGGGCGGTGAGATCGTGGCCATCATCACCAATGACAGCGTGACCAGCCTCGGGTTGGTGCAAGGCGGCGCGGCCGTCGCCATCTTCAAGGCCTCCAGCGTCTTGCTGGCCGCGCGCGCATAAGCGTGCCGAGCAATGGCGCCTATTGGGCAGCCGGCGCCGCGAACACTTCCAGGCTGATCAGCTTGGAGACGTAGCGGCCCGCCTTGCCATCGTTGGGGATCACCAGCCTGGCAAAGCCGTTGGCGCCCAGCGGCGCGCCGTCCACGGCATAGGCGATGAGGTCCGGCTGGTTGCCAAAGCCAGGCTCGACCTCGCCCAGCGCGACCAGGGTCTTGTAGCCGTCGCTGCCGGTTGCCACCACATACATGGCCAGCACGTCGTTCTTCACCGCCGGGTTGGTGGCGAGGCCGACCGTGGTGTTCAGGAAATCCCACAAGCTCACGCCCGTGTAGGTGTTGGCGCCCACCGTGCGCGTGACCACCGGCAGGGCTTTCAGGGCGGTCAGGTCGAACGTGCCGGGCTGCTTGACCGCGCCCGTCACGGTGAGGAGGGTGGACGGCGCGCCGCCCGTGCCCATGGCCGTGGAGCCGGACGCGCGCACATCCAGCCGCAGCAGGCCGGAGACATAGCGGCCGCCCTTGCCGTCGCCCGGCGCGGTCACGCGCAGCAGTCCATCGGCCGTGAGCGGGGTCGCGACGCCATTCACCGTTTCGCCATAGACAACCTGGCTGGCCCGGTTGCCAAAATCCGGCTTGATCTCGCCCAGCGAGAACACCGCCTTGTAGCCATCGGCGCCGGTCGCCAGCACGTACTTGCCGAGCACGTCGTTCTTGACGGCGGCATTCACCTGGATGCCCATGCCATCGAGCAGGTCCCACAAGGCCGTGCCCACATAGGTGTGGGTTTGCGCGCCGGAGCCGCTCGAGAAGCTGACGGCCTGGGTGGCGGCCGGACGCGCCTGGAGCTGCGCGAGCGTTAGCGTGGCGGGCCGGTCCAGCGCGCCGCCGACCTGGAGCTGCCGCTGGGCTTGCACAGGCTGCGTTACCGGGGTGGCTGCCATGGCCGGTGTCTCGGCGTCGGAGCCGCCGCAGGCTACCAGGCACAGTGGCACAAAGGCGGTGCCGAGCCATACGGACACCGGACGCTTCATCTTGAGCATGTGGATCTCCTCTGCCGCTTATTTCTTTTCGTTATATTCACTGTAACATAACGCTTTGCGGATCGTATGGCGATGCCCACATAGGCGCTATTGCATCGCGCGCATATTCCGCTGGGGAGGCCGCCGGGGTACCATGCCGCCATGGTCAAACTTGCTCGCTCCCGAACCTCGGTCAGCCCGGATACGCCGCAGGCGCTGTTTCGCATGCGCGTGATGCTGGGCGATACCATCGCCATTGGCCCCGGCAAGATCGCGCTGCTGGAAGCGATCCGCGAATGCGGCTCCATTTCCGCCGCGGCGAAACACCTCGACATGTCCTACAAGCGGGCCTGGGATCTGCTCAACGAGATCAACCGCTCGCTGGCCAAGCCGGCAGTGGATTCCGAGCATGGCGGCGCGCAGGGCGGCGGCACCGTGCTCACGCCGGTGGGCGAGGAAGCGATCCGGCTCTACCGCGCCGCGGAGCTACGCGCGGCCAAGGCCTGCGAGGCCGAGATCAACGGCCTGATCAAGCTGCTGGCCAAGCCTTGAGCTTGCGGCCCAAGCCCTGAGCCCTGAGCCCTAAGCCTGCCACTGCCGGACCTCGATGCCACTCGCCGGTGCTGGCGGACAGCGCTTCATTCACCGAACGCCCTCCTTGGTTGGTCAGGACGCCGGCTTTGCGCTGCGTTATATGGGTAATTCCCGCTCATATCGATATATTTCGCTAACCAAGGCATGGCACGAGGTTCGAATGGGCGCATCAAGTGCCGGCGGCGTTTGCGCTATGCTTGGCGCCGCGCACGCCACATATCTCCTATGGACTGCAATTTCTCCGAGCCACAACGCATGCATGAACCGAACTCGACCGCTCTTCCCCCCACCCCACGTTTTGAAGCCGGCCGCGCATTCTGGATAGCGGGCCTCGGCGCGCGGTTCACCCTGGAAACGAACGGCGGCATCCCCGCGCTCTGGGAAGCGCTCGGCCCGTCCATTGGCAAAGTCCCGGGCCAGGTGGGCGGGATGACCTACGGCCTGTGCTGCAACCCTCGGGACGACGGCAGCTTCGAGTATGTGGCCGGCGTGGAAGTGAGCAGCCCGGATGGACTGCCGTCATCGTTTCGCTGCATCAAGATCGAGCCGCAGCGCTACGCCGTATTCGTGCATGCAGGCGATGTCTCGACACTGCACGAGACGTTTCACCGCATCTGGCATCAATGGCTGCCGGCGTCCGGGTTTCAGGCCGGGCATGCGCCTGAGTTTGAGCGCTACAGCGCGGACTTCGATCCGGTGGCAGGAACGGGCACCGTGGAAATCTGGCTGCCGGTCAGGGGTGGGGCGGATGCGGCGGCCTGAGGCGTTGCCCGTCAGAGGCGCGAACACCACCATGCATATAAAGACCGTTAACGCTCTGATCCTGGCATTGATCCTGGCATTGTTTTCCGCCAGCAGTTTTTCCACCACGCCGTGCCCGCCCGATGCGCCGTGCGGGCCGTTGCCGCCGGAATTCAAGGTGGAGATGTACGCCACCATCGTTGCCTTCCCGATGGCTTGCGCGAAGCTGGATCCCGCGAACGCGCCGCGCTACGAGGCAGCCTTGTCGGCGGAGCTTGGCAAGCTGGGTGCCGACGATCAGGCGGCCATGGACGCGACAAGGCGCGATCCTGCCTTGCCTGCGATGCTGATCGCCGCGTCGAAGGCGCTTGAGGCAGAGCAATCGCCTGCGCGGCTTCTGCGCAAATGCAGCCGTGCGCTCCAGCGCACCGAAGCGGCGGAGCCTGCAAGCCCGAAGTGAGCGCAGGCAGGATTGCGCGCCGTGCTTTGTTACCTCGCCCGCCTTGAGTCCCCCGCCGCGATGAACAATACTGGCCCGTAGGCCGCTCCGGCGCGAGCGGGCCGGTTTTGTTTCCGCATGCGCGGAAGTGATTTCAAGGAGTACGCCATGTTGCGCGACAGTCATGCATTCAGCGGATTCTCGGTCGACGACATCGCCAAGGCCACGGACTTCTATGGCGGTACGCTGGGGCTGGAAGTATCCGCGAGCGGGGGCTTGCTGACCCTGTATATCGCCGGCGGCAACAACGTGCTGCTTTATCCCAAGCCGAACCACGTGCCTGCGACGTTCACGGTGCTGAATTTCCCGGTGAAGAGCGTGGACAAGGCCGTGGAGACACTCGGCAAGCTCGGCGTGCGCTTCGAGACCTACGACCTGCCCGGGCTGAAGACCGACGAGCGGGGCATCTGCCGCAGCGAGGGCGGCCCCGTCATCGCCTGGTTCAAGGATCCGGCCGGCAATATTCTCTCGGTGCTTGAAGCGACATAAGCTGTTTTGGCCGGGCACCAGGCACCAGGCGGCGGCTAGCGGACCGCTCGATGTGCCCATCCTTATCATTTCAATGATTGTTGAAATATTGAAATGATGGCGTTATGATCCGGGGCATGAACTCTAACCTGGTCGTACGCGCCCTTGGCGCCCTTGCCCACGAATCCCGTCTTGCCATCTTCCGCGCGCTGGTGGTGGCGGGCCCGAGGGGCATCGCCGCCGGCGACATCGCTCAACAGGTCGGCATTTCGCCCTCCAGCCTCTCGTTTCACCTGAAGGACTTGTCCCATGCGGAACTGGTGGCTTCCCGCCAGGACGGCCGCTTCGTGATCTATTCGGCCAACTTTGCGGCCATGAGCGGCCTCGTTGCCTTCCTGACCGAGAACTGCTGTGGCGGGGCGCCATGCGAGGCGCCCGCTGCGCCGGCGTGCTGCGATGCCAAGCCGGAGGCCCCCGATGCGGCACGCTGAATCCGCGCAGCCCGTTGTGGCGGATGCGCCCGCGCAGGCCATTGGTTTTTTCGAGCGCTACCTGACGCTGTGGGTGGCGCTGTGCATCGTCGCGGGGATCGCGCTGGGGCAGGCCATGCCCGGCTTTTTCGCCACCGTGGCCAGCATGGAGGTGGCGCAGGTCAACCTGCCGGTTGGCGCGCTGATCTGGGTGATGATCATCCCGATGCTGATCCGGATCGATTTCGGGGCGATGGGCCAGGTGGCCGGCGAGTGGCGTGGCATCGGCGTGACGCTGTTCGTGAACTGGCTGGTGAAGCCGTTCTCGATGGCGCTGCTGGGCTGGCTGTTCGTGCGGCACGTCTTTGCCGGATGGCTGCCCGCCGGCCAGCTCGACAGCTACGTCGCCGGGCTGATCCTGCTCGCGGCCGCGCCGTGCACGGCGATGGTGTTCGTGTGGTCGCAGCTCTGCAAGGGCGATCCGTATTTCACGCTATCGCAGGTCGCGTTGAACGATGCCATCATGGTGGTCGCCTTCGCGCCGGTGGTGGCGCTGCTGCTGGGCCTGTCGTCCATCGCGGTGCCGTGGGACACCCTGGTCATCTCCGTCGCGCTCTACATCGTCGTTCCCGTGGCCGTGGCGCAGGTCATCCGCCGGGCGCTTCTCGCACGGGGAGACGCGGCCTATCGGCGGGCGGTGGCGGCGCTCGGCCCTTACGCCATCAGTGCGCTGCTGGCCACGCTGGTGCTGCTGTTCGGCTTCCAGGGACAGGCTATTGTCAACCAGCCGCTGGTGATCGCGATGCTGGCCGTGCCGATCCTGATCCAGGTGTTCCTCAACTCGGGGCTGGCCTATCTGCTCAATCGCAAGCTTGGCGTCGCGCATTGCGTGGCCGGCCCGTCCAGCCTGATCGGCGCGAGCAATTTCTTCGAGCTGGCCGTTGCCACGGCCATCAGCCTGTTTGGCTTCCAGTCGGGCGCGGCGCTGGCCACCGTGGTGGGCGTGCTGATCGAGGTGCCCGTCATGTTGCTGGTGGTGCGCATCGTCAACCGCTCGCAGCCCTGGTACGAAGCCGGCATCCAGACACATCCATCAAGGTAGTCAAGCATGCATGTCCAGATCTATCACAACCCCGACTGCGGCACGTCGCGCAATACGCTTGCGATGATTCGCAACGCCGGGATCGAGCCCGAAGTCATCGCGTACCTCACGCAACCCCCGGAGCGCGCGGTGCTCAAGGCGATGATCGCCAGTGCCGGGCTGACGGTACGCGAAGCGCTTCGTGAGAAAGGGACGCCCTACGCCGAACTCGGCCTGGGCGATCCGGCGCTCACCGACGACCAGTTGCTCGACGCCATGCAGGCGCACCCGATCCTGATCAACCGGCCGTTTGTGGTGACGCCGCTCGGGGTGCGGTTGTGCCGGCCATCGGAAGTGGTGCTGGACATCCTGCCATCGCCGCAGCGCGGCGCCTTTGCCAAGGAAGATGGCGAGCGCGTGATCGATGCCGACGGCCGGAGGGTTGGCCGATGACGGATGCGCTGCGCAACGTCCTGCTGCCGCTGCTGGACATCCCCACCGGTCAAAGGCTGGAGCCGCGCAGCGTCTCAACGCATGCGCCGCGCATTCTCCTGCTCTACGGCTCGCTGCGCCCGAACTCCTACAGCCGCCTGCTTACGCTCGAAGCCGAGCGGATCCTTCGGCACCTTGGCGCGCAAACCAAGGTGTTCGATCCGCATGGCCTTCCCATCACGGACAGCGTGCCGGCGGATCATCCGAAGGTGGCCGAGCTGCGCGCGCTGTCCGCATGGTCGGAGGGCCAGGTCTGGTGCAGCCCCGAGCGGCACGGCACGCTGACCTCGGTGTTCAAGAACCAGATCGACTGGTTGCCGCTGGAGATCGGCGGCATTCGTCCCACGCAGGGCCGCACGCTGGCCGTCATGCAGGTGTGCGGTGGCTCGCAGTCCTTCAACGCCGTCAATGCATTGCGTGTGCTCGGGCGCTGGATGCGCATGGTGACGATCCCGAACCAGTCATCCGTGCCGAAGGCCTACCAGGAATTCGACGCGGATGGCCGCATGGCGCCCTCCGCGTTTTATGACCGGGTGGTCGACGTGATGGAGGAGCTGGTCAAGTTCACCTTGCTGGTGCGTGACCGTTCCGCTTACCTGACGGACCGGTACAGCGAGCGCAAGGAGAGCGCGCCGCCGGTTGCGGCGGCGCTTGCCCAGGCCGCGATGGATCACGAGCGCGCTGCGCAAGTGCTGGAGAGCAACGATAGCAACGACGGCGGCGACAGCGAAGTCGAGTAGCGTCGCCGATGTGGCCGCGGCGCGGGAAACATGGCCCGAAGCGCCATCCGCTAGGCGGCGACCAGCCCGAGCGAGCGCAGCTTCGCCCCCTGGTCGAAGTATGGCCGCTCGCAAATGATCTTGTCGCTGCCGGGCGCGAATTCGAACGACGCGGCCATGCGCACGCGAAACGCGCGGCCCGTGGGCGGGTAGACGGTGCCGTTCGCCTTCAAGGGACCAAGGTGGGTGCCGGTGAGCCAGAACTCCACCAGCACCGTGTCGCCGGCCGCGGCGATGCTGATGATCTCGTTGGCCTGGTCGGGGAAGGGCGTGCGCGAAGACGCAAAGTAGCCGCGCACTGCTTGCTCGCCGTCGAAGACCGCGCCGCCTCCGTGCATCTCATAGCGCGGATGGGCAAAGGTGGCGATGACGGCGTCCCATTCCTGGGTGCACTCCAGGGCCATGTGGTCGCGCACGGTCTGGATGCGGGCGAGAGACAGACTATCCATGTTCAGGGCTCCGTGATTTGGGTGTTTGGTTTTTTTGGTTCTTTGGTTTTTTGGGGTTTGCAGGCTGGTCGAGTGATTGATGCATTGACGCATTGATGCATTGACACGTGCATCAGGCGCTTAGTCCTGCGTCACGCCAGCGGTCTTTGCCACTTCCTTCCACGCCGGGATATCGCGCGCATTCAGCTTGCCGAGTTCCTCGCCGCTCATCGGCGTGGCCGCGATGCCCATCTCCAGCAGGCGGGCCTTGATCTGCGGCGTGGCCAGCACCTGGTTCAATGCGTCCGACAGCTTCTGCACGATCGGCTTGGGCGTGCCGGCGGGCACATACAGGCCCCAGCGGAACACGCGATCGAAATCGATGCCCTCGTCGACGTAGCTCTTCACGCCGGGCAGGCTCGGCGAGCGCGAGGTGCACGTGCCGATCGCCTTGACCTTGCCGGACTTGACGAAGGGCGTGCCCGATGTCATGTCCACATAGCCCAGCTTGATATGCCCGGCGACGATGTCGTTGAGCACCTGCGGCACGGTCTTGTAGGGGATATGCGTCATCGACGCGCCGGCGAGCTGCTTGAGCACCTCGCCGCAGAATTGCCCCGTGGAGCCGGTGCCCCAGCTGGCGTACTGCACTTCGTTGGGATGGCTCCTCGTGTACGCCACCAGCTCCTTGATGTCGTTCGCGGGAAAGTCATTGCTGGCCACCAGCAGGATGGCAGCCGTGCCGACCTGGCCGATGGCGGTGAAGTCCTTCACCGGGTCGTATGGCAGCTTGGTGTAGACCGCGGCGTTCAGCATATGCGTGGTCGCGCCGCCGAGCGTGAAGGTGTAGCCGTCGGGCGCCGCGCGCGCGACCGCTTGCGTGCCGATGATGCCGGAGGCGCCACCCTTGTTCTCCACCACGATGGGTTGCTTCAGGATGGCCGACATGCGCTCCGCGAGCACGCGGCCAAGGATGTCGCCGCCCGAGCCGGCCGAGATCGGCAGCAGCAGGCGGATGGGGTGGGAGGGGTAGTCGGCGGGGGATTCACTGCCTTGCGCTGCAATCGCGGGCGCGGCAAGCGCGACGACGAGCGTGGCGGCGGGCAGGTAGCGGGGCATCATGGGGCGTCTCCTGATTCTTTGTTATGTGCCGCGGCGCGGCCTTTGATTCGCTGTCTGTTTCCGTCAAAGACCCAGTCCGCCGTCCACCACCATCTCCAGCCCTGTCACATAACGCGACTCATCGGAGGCAAGGAACAACGCCGCGTAGGCGATATCCCACGGCGTGCCTTGCCGGCCCATGGGGCAGCGGCTGTTGCGAAACTCGCGCGCGGCCTGCACGGCGGCTTCATCGCCATCGGTCAGGTGCGCCGCATGCGGCGTATCGATCAGGCCGGGCAGGATCACATTGCAGCGCACCTGGTCTGCGGCGTAGCGGCGCGCGAGGATCCGCGTCATGTGGTTGAGGGCGGCCTTCGATGCGTTGTAGGAGAGAAAGGGCATCGGCCCCCATTTGCGGCTGGCGATCGACGAGATGTTGATGATCGAGCCGCCGCCCTGCGCGATCATGTGCGGCATCGCCTTCTGGCAGGCGAGCATGGCGCCTTTGAGGTTGATGTCGAACACCCGGTCCCAGGATGGCTCGGTGATGTCCTCGAGCTCGCCGATTTCCTCGATGCCCACATTGTTGTGCAGCACGTCGATGCGGCCATAGCGCTCGCGGCAGGCCTCCACCATGGCAGCCAGCCGCGCGCCGTCGCGCACGTCGGCCTCGAAGGCGCTGGCGCTTCCGCCCGCGTCTTCGATCTGGCTCGCGGTCCTGCGGGCCAGCGCCAGGTCGCGGTCCACGCACAGCACCCGCGCGCCTTCACGGGCGTAGACGATGGCGGCGGCGGCGCCGTTGCTGGTGTCGGCGCCGATCGATCCCGCGCCGACGACGATGGCTGCCTTGCCGGCAAGCCGGCTCATTCCTTTGCGATTGCTGTCCGGCATGCTGAGGTTGTCTCCGTGGGGATCTTATGGTGATCTTTGGATGATCGTTCTTATGGTCCCCGCTACGAGGGATGGGAAAAATATAGCACGGAATTGAAACGTTTCATATAAAGGGTAAACGACCGGCTGCAAGAGGCATGCGCTAGGGAAGGGGATGCCGCATGGGCGGCATCGCGCCGCCCGGCGGGGGCTGACGCGATGGGTCTGGCGAAAACGCGGCAGGCTTAGCTGGCGACGCGCTTCGCCCGGCCTCGCGCCGTTTTTCTGCCTGCCTCCACGCCGACGGCGGCGCAGGACTCGCGCAGGATCAGCTCGCAGGTCAGCATCAGGTGCCCCGTTGCGTCAGGGCTGCCTTGCGGATCGAGGCCCGGCTCCATCTCGGCAAGGAGCAGGCGGGCGGCATGGCGCCCCAGGTCCTGCAGGTTCCAGGTGAGCGTGGTCAGCTCGGGCGTGTGCACCTGGGCCAGTTCGGTGTCACCCACGCACACCACCGACAGGTCGCCCGGAATGTCCCGGCCGGTCTGGCGTGCCGCCTTGAGCGCGCCGGCGAGCAGCGTCGTGCCCAGCCCAAAGATGGCGGTGGGCGGCGCGGCTTGCTGGAACAGCGCCAGGCATTGCGAAAAAGCGACGTCCATCGAGCTGGTGTCGATGCGCACAAGCTCCAGCGCATCGCCGATGCCGCGCGCGGCAGCAGCCGTCTCGAAGGCATGCCAGCGCGCGCGCGCCGGGCGCAGGTGCGAGCTGGGGAAGAGCAGGGCAATGCGGCGGTGGCCGAGATCGAACAGATAGTTGGCGGTCTTCAGCGCGCCGCTGAAGTGGTCCACCTTGACGCTGGGCCGATCCGGGGCGATATCGCGGTCCAGGATCACCAGCGGCACATCCACCTGCGCGATCTGCTGCTGCAGCTTTCCGGAGCTCTCGGAGCCGGGCGCGAACAGCACGCCGTCGACGCCGACGCGGGTCACGTCCAGCAGCAGCTCGCATTCGCGTTCGGTGTCGTTATGGGTGTCGACCAGCAGCAAGGTGTAGCCGGCTTCGCGCAGCACATGTTCGGCCGCGCGCACGATCACGCCGTAGAAGCGGTTGGTGATGTCCGGCACCAGGCAGGCCACCAGGCGCGAGCGCCGCGAGCGCAGGCTGCGGGCCGCGGCGTTGGTGACATAGCCGATCTTGCGCGCCACCTCGAACACGTGGGTGACGGTCTCGGCGGACGGGCCGCCTCGCCCCGCCATCACGTTGGAGGCGGTGCCAACCGAAACGCCCGCTTGCTCGGCCAGGTCCTTCAGGGTCGGCTTGCGCTGCGCCGCGGCTTTTTTCTGCATGGCACTCCACGGATATCGTCGTTTCCTGTGGCATGCAGTGTAGCATGCTATGAAACGTTTCAATCGCGTGGAGCGCCTTGGGGGCGCACGGATGTGTATTGGGCCGCAAGCCCTCAGGCGGCCTTCTTCAGCGATGCCAATGCCGCGCGGCCCGCCGCCAGTTGCTGCGCCACTTCCGCCACGCGCGCACCCAGATGCTCGGCCGTGCGCAGGTCTGCCAGCGGCGGCACCACATCAGCGCTCTCATCCGCATTCGACTGTGCCGCCGCACCCAGGAAGAAGCCGTGGCGATTGAGCGAATCCTCGGTCGACTTCGAGTTGTTGTGGCCCGGGGGCAGGCCAAGGTTGACCCAGTGCATGCCGTGTTGCGCGGAGAAGATCGCGATCTGCTGCAGCGTGGCAAGCTTGTCGCCCGAACGCGAGGCCGAGTTGGTGAAGCCCGCCGCCACCTTGTTGGCCCATTTGCCGCCCTTGGCGAACACGTTGCGCGAGGTGGCGTCCATAAAGCCTTTGAACTGCGCTGACGCGCTGCCCATGTAGGTGGGCGCGCCGAAGATGATGCCGTCCACGTTTTCGAGCGTGTCCCAGTGCTGGTCGATGTCGTCGACGCTGATCAGCAGGCTTTCCACGCCATCGACGCTGGCGGCGCCGCGTGCAACGGCCTGTGCTTGCCTGGCGGTGTGGCCGTAGCCGCTGTGGTAGACGATCGCGATTTGGGTAGCGTTGGGGTTCATGATGCGGTGCCTCGACAAAGTTGGAAATATTTGAATTTGGCTCGCATCGCCTGGATCACTGGATCTGCTTGATTGCTGGGCCGGTGAAGCAAGTCTAGGCGCCGGCTGATCGCGTTGGTGACTGAAATATCAATTATTCATTGAAATATTTTGAATTATCGGGCGAGGCAGGGGATCCTGTGTGCCTGGCATTTCGTGCCCACCGTGCCAGGCGCCGATGACGGTGGCGAAACAGCCATTTCACGACAGCTGCCATCGCGCCGCCACCGCCGGGCAGCCAGGCCGCGGGTCCGCGCAAGGCAAAGGTGAGCCGGTCGCGCACCTCGCAGCCGCCAGGGGTGTCTCGAATCGTCCGTTCGTGTACCCAGCTGCGCATGCTCAGCATCCGCGACGTTTCCTTGAAGCGGTAGCCCGGCCCCACCTCCGCCAGCATGATGTCGTCCGCGTCCACGGGAAACATGCCGAACGCCAGTAGCCAGCTGCGGCCAAGCCGCTCGCCAAGCGGCAGCTCGCCGATCGCCTTGCCGCGCATGGCGGGCGGCGCCGTCATGCGCAGCCAGGGAAACAGCTCGTCGTTGATGCCTTCGGACGTGGTCGCGCGCTGCCATGCCTGGCTGGCACTGATCGGCAGGGTGGATGCAAGCTCGAGCGTCAGGGGCATGGCGGATTTCGATCGGTGGGTGAACGTGTTCGCCATGATAGCGAGCCGAGCCATGCGGTCCGCTGCCTCCCCGGCTTTGCCTGTCAGGTTGTCGCCGCGCCGGCCTCGGATGGCACATGCCGAATCACGTTGAAACCCTCGTCCGCCAAGGGCGCCACGAAGTAACGCGTGATGGCATCGAACTGCGCATCGGTCGTCTCGAACGGATGCGTGCCGCTGGCGTTGCGCGCGCGCAGGCGGGCCTTGCACACGGCGTCGGGCACATCGAGGTAGTGGAGTTGATGCGCCACGCCCGCCTGCTCGAAGATGGCCCTGGCCCAGCTTCGGGTGGCCGGCGTGTTGGCAGGGAAATCAAGCACGACCGACATGCCCGCCAGCAGCAGCGCGTCGATGTGGCCGGCCATGGCGTCACGCAATCGTGCGGCGCAGCGGGCATAGTCGGCGACCTCCCGGATCTCGCCGGGATACAGGCGTGACAGCCAGTCGTCCTCGCTGATCCGCACGGTGGCCGGCCGGACAGCGAGCTGCCTGGCCAGGGTCGATTTGCCGGAGCCGATCTTGCCGCAGACCATATAGAGGACGGCGGGTGCCGCTGCTGCTGCTGCGGGGCGGGTTGGCTGCATCTTCAGGCTCCTTGGTGTATGCAGGCCCCAAGGAGGCGGGCACAAAAAACCCGCCTCGTTGGGCGGGTCGCTTTGTGTGCTCAGTCCACGTGCGCTAACCCACCATCCCAGGGATGGTGCGAATAATCGACGGGTTTTGCGCGCGGGTCATGGCGCAGATGTTAGCGGATTGCCCGCTTGCTCGCAATTGCCTTCGCGCGGGGCCGCCCTTGTCCTATCGATCCGGCCATTGCAGAATACGGCCACGCCAGAATAGATGATCCTTCACCGCCGTCGCGCGTTTGCGCGAAGCCGCCTGCCTCGCCACGCGGACCGGCAACGTCTCCCGGCTTCCCGTACATGACAACATCACCGCAACCGATGCGCCGCTTCGCTCTGATCGCTACCCCAGTCTTCCTGGCGTTCGCCGCCGCCAATGCCAGCGCGCTCGACGCCCCGCAGCTGCTCGCCAAGCTCACGCCAAGCATCTATGCCGTGCGGGCAATGGGCGCCAACAACGCGCCGCTGGCGTCGGGCTCCGCCGTGGTGATCGGCCCGGGGCAACTGGTCACGGCTTGCCACGTGCTGGCCGGCGCGCGCGCGATTGCCGTGCGGCGCGACAACGTGAGCTACGACGCCACGCTGGACGCGCCGGACGTGGATCGCGACCTGTGCCTGCTGCGGGTGGCGAACTTCAACGCGCCGGCCGTCAGCGTGTCGGCGGCGGCGGCACCGGCGTTCGGGCAGAAGGTGCTTGCGGCAGCCAGCCCGGAGGCCTCGGGCGTGGTCGTGCTGGACGGCAGTGTGTCCGGGTTGCGCGCGGGCGCCGACGGCAAGCTGGACCGCATCGAGATCACGCTTGATTTCCCGGCGGCAGCCAGCGGTGGCGGCCTGTTCGATGAGACGGGCCGCCTCGTGGGCATCCTGTCGGCACGGCGCGCGCCTGGCGAAAAGCTCAAGGCGTTGCCCGCCAGCTGGATCGCTCAGGTCAAGGAGCGCGGCGCGGCGGCGCCTGTGGCGCCTGTGGCGGACGAGGCCGGCGCTGCCCCGGCTGGCGGCGCGTCGCCCCGCGTTGGCGAGGTCTGGCGCTATGAGCTGGTCGATAAGCTGACGCGCAAGCGGCGCGATGTGGTCTACCGTGTCGACCGCGTCGAAGGCGAGCGCATCACGTTCAACCAGGGCGCCCGCGTCGAGACGCTGAACGGCCGTGTCGAGCGCATCAGCACGCCCAGCGCTGGCGAGTTCGATGGCGCATCGCCGCCGCGCGGCTGGGTGCCGGAAGACGTCAAGCCGGGCGCCCGATGGAAATACAGCTACAAGCAGGCCGGCACCGACATGCGTACGGAACTCACCGGCGAGGTGACCGGGGAGTCCACCATCACGGTGCCTGCCGGCAGCTTCCGCGTCTTGCGCCTGGCCTACAAGGGCTATGTGGCGCGGCCGTTCTACGGCTTCTCGTATGGCGCACCATCCTCCGTGCCTTACACGGCGGTAGCGTGGTATGCCCCGGAGCTCAAGCGCGTGGTGCGCTTCGATGCCAGCTACGCGTCCAAGTACGAACGCGTGGACGAAAGCCTGGTGCTTGCGGAGCATCGCTTCGACTGACGTGGCCCCGATCCGGCCTTGATTCCCGGGCGCGGGACGATATGCCGGGGTGCAGCAAGCGATTTTGGTAGGATGCAGGCCTTTCTTCGTGCCGGAATGTGACTCCGCCCCATGCTGCTTGCTTCATGAATCTGGCCCAGATCAAAACCCTGGCCGCCGAGCGGCTTGCCCGCCTGCGGCGCCCCACGCGCCGCGGCGTGGCCAAGGCAGTGGCCGCCGTGCCGGTGCTGTTCCTGCTCTATGTGCTGGTGCTGATTCCCTTCACCCCGGGCATCAGCGATATCCGCAAGGCCAAGTCCGACCAGCCCGCGCAGATCCTGTCGGCCGATGGCAAGCCGCTGGCCGTGTTCAAGTGGGCCAATCGCGAATGGGTCCGCCTGGCCGATATCTCGCCCAATGTGACGACCGCGCTGATCGCCACCGAGGATCACCGCTTTTACCAGCACTTCGGCCTGGACTGGCGCCGCATGGGCTCGGCCGCGCTGCATACCTTCTCAGGCGACCGGCAAGGTGGCTCCACCATCACGCAGCAGCTGGCCCGCAATCTCTATCCCGACGAGATCGGCCGCGCGCCTACGCTCACGCGCAAGCTCAAGGAAGCCATCACGGCGCTGAAGATCGAGGCGCTCTACACCAAGGACGAGATTCTCGAGACCTATCTCAACACCGTGCCGTTCCTGTACAACGCCTACGGCATCGAGATGGCGGCGCGCACCTACTTCGATAAATCCGCCGGCCGGCTGGACGTGCTGGAAAGCGCCACGCTGATCGGCATGCTCAAGGGCAACAGCTACTACAACCCGGTCATCAACCCCGAGCGCGCCGTGCAGCGGCGCAATACCGTGCTGGCGCAGATGGTCAAATACCAGAAGCTGGAGCCGGCGAAGTACGAGTTGCTGAAGAAGCGCCCGCTGCGCATCGACTTCGAGCGGCAGGCCGAGCCGCCCGGCCCAGCGCCGCACTTCGCCCAGCAGCTGCGCAAATGGCTGATCACCTGGGCGGACCGCAACGACTACAACATCTACACCGACGGGCTGGTGGTGCGCACCACCATCGATTCGCGCCTGCAGGCGCTGGCCAACCAGGCGGTGGCGCGCCAGGGCAACCAGCTGCAAGGCATCGCCGACGCGGCGTGGGCGCCGCGCTCCGGCTGGGCGGCCAACAAGGATCTGGTACAGGCCTTTGTGCGCGAGACACCGGCGTACCGCTCGGCCAGGGAGTCCGGGCAGACACCCGAGGCGGCCATGAAGCAGCTGCTGGCGGACAACGCCTTCATGCAGGCGCTGCGCCAGTCCAAGACCCGTATCCAGGCCGGCTTCCTCGCGCTGGACCCGCGCACCGGCGAGATCAAGGCATGGGTAGGCAGCCGAGACTTCACCCTGGATGCCTTCGACCATGTCCAGCAGGCGCAGCGCCAGCCGGGTTCCACGTTCAAGCCGTTCGTGTATGGCGCCGCGTTCGAGCAAGGTGCCAAGCCTGACGACACCTTCGTCGACCAGGCCGTGGAAATCCCGCTTGCCGGCGGCGAGGTCTGGCGGCCCTCCGACGATGGCCCTCCGAGCGGGCGTGCCATGAGCCTGCGCGACGGCCTGGTGTATTCCAAGAACACCATCACCGCGCAACTGATGCAGGGCGTTGGCCCGGCCAAGGTGGCCAAGCTGGCGCGCGCCATGGGCGTGCGGCAAAGCCGGCTCGATCCCGTGCCCTCGCTGGCGCTGGGCACCAGCCCGGTCACCTTGAAGGAAATGGTCAGCGCCTACGGCACCATCGCCAATCAGGGCGCCTACCTGGAGCCGGTGATGGTGTCGCGCATCGAAGACCGCAAGGGCGAGGTGCTGGAGACGTTCCGCCCCGCGTCGCCCGAGCAGGCACTGCCGGTTGCCACCGTGCAGACGCTGCTTGACGTGATGCGCGGCGTGATCGACCGCGGCACCGGCGCGAGCATCCGCACGCGCTTCGGCATTCGCGCGGATGTCGCCGGCAAGACCGGCACCACGCAGGACAACGCCGATGGCTGGTTCATCCTGATGCATCCGCAGCTGGTAGCTGGTGCCTGGGTCGGGTTCAACGACAGCCGGGTGACGCTGCGCAGCGACTACTGGGGTCAGGGCGCGCACAGCGCGCTGCCGATGGTGGGCGACTTCTTCCAGCGTTCGCTGCGGTCCCGCATGATCGATGCGAACGTCCGCTTCGTGGAGCACAAGGAGACCGGCCTCTTTGAAGCGTTGGGCTGGACGATACGCGGCTGGTACCAGCGGTGGTTCGGGCCGGCGGCCAAGCCGGAAGCCCCGCCCGCGCCCAAGCGGGCGGCGCGCCCGGCGCCGGAGACAGCGGCAATGGAACCCGAAGCCAGCGTGGCGGCATCGGCGGCAGCGCCCGCGTTGCCGGGCGTGAGCAGTCCGGCCGTCGAGCAAGGCGCCGTCGATGCGGCACCGGCCAGCGCGCCGGTGCAGGTGCCGGCAAGCGTGCCGCCTGCCATGGCGGCGCCATCGTTCACGCAAGACGATGCCAGGGCACGGGCCAGCGAAAGCAGCCAGCCCTGAAGCCGGGCCCCGCGCGACGCTGACCGCCGCACCCCCGGGCTCCGCCGTGCCAGGTCCGGCCTGCCGGCATGCGGAAGGTAAAACGCGTCTCCGGCGGCGTGGGGGCAACTTCCAGGCCGCTGCCGTGCACGCACGCTTACCGTTGCGGGTCACATGGCTTAACATAGCGGTTTGACTGGCGTATGCCCCCAAAAGCGGCCCGGCCGGCCTTTCGGCGTTGCGTTCGCACCATGCAAGGTGCGCAAACCAGCGCTAGTATGCGAGCCGTGCTGCAGCTTTCCTGCCGGTGGACCTTTTTCCAGATGAACAAAAATCCAAAGAATTCTCGTGGCGAGCCTCCCGCTCCGCGTACCTGGGACGCCCGTCTGGCGCGCGCGCTTGTCCGCCCGCTCAAGGACTCCTGGATCACGCCGAACCACTTGACCACCCTGCGGCTCGTGATCGGCCTTGCCGGGGTAGCGTGCCTGATGCAGGGCGGTTTCGCGTGGACCAACTACGGTGCGCTCCTGATCGTGGTGTCCAACTTCGTTGACCACACTGATGGGGAATTGGCGAGAATTAGCGGTAAATCGAGCAAGATAGGCCATTTTTATGACCTGGCGAGCGATGCGCTGATTACCGTCCTGCTCTTCGTGGGTATGGGCGTAGCCATTTCCGGGCAGGCCGCGGCAGACACGATGTCGCCAGTGCTGCAAGGCACGCTGGCGGGCGTGGCAGTGGCGCTGATCTTCTTTCTGCGCATGCGTATCGAAGAGCGTGTGGGGAAAAGCGGGACGAAGCAAGCCTCTGCCGGCGGTTTCGAGACAGAAGACGTGCTTTACCTGCTTCCGCTCGTTACGCTGACCAGTGGCATCGCGCCGTTCCTGATGGCGGCGTCGATCGGCGCTCCCCTGTTCGCGGCCTGGGTCATCGTCGATTACTGGCGTGTGATGCGGCGTCCCCTGCCGGCCACGGCTTCGACGGAGACCTGAGAAACCCGATGAGCGAGCAAGCCAACGACATCACGCTGGACGACCCGTCCCCCGCTGTAGTTCCTTCCTGCCAAAGGCCGGCCGCGGAGCCTGCCGCCGGCGCCATGCTGCCCGACCCCGATGCCGCCGTGGCCGAGCGCACCGCCCGGCTCGACAGCAAGCAGCTGCGCGCCGATTTCGTGCGCCAGGACGCCTTCCTGCACCTGGAGGAATTCCTGGCGCCGGAAGTCACCGCGCAACTGGTGGCCAGCGCCCGCGCGCTGGTGCCGCAGATCAACCGCAATTACCTGCCCGGCCACAAGCAGGGCGGCAGCGTCAGCCGCCACACCATCGACGAGCTCGCGCCGTTTATCGCCGAGCTGTACCGCTCGAAGGCGCTGATCGGCTGGCTGGAGCAGATGTGCGGCGAGAAGCTGCTGCTCTCCCCCGACTCCGATCCCCATGCCTACGCGCTGTACTACTACACGCGCCAGGGCGACCACATTGGCTGGCACTACGACACCTCTTATTACGACGGCCGCCGCTACACGCTGCTGCTGGGCGTGATCGAGGAATCGTCATGCCGCCTGGACTACGAACTGCACACGCGCGACGCGCAAGTGCCCGATGAGCCCGGCTCGGTGCAGACCACGCCCGGGGGGCTGGTGTTCTTCGATGGCGACAAGCTGCGCCACCGCATCACGCCGGCCGGCGCCAACGAAATGCGCGTGTCGCTGACGTTCGAGTACGTGACCGATCCGGGCATGCGCCCGTGGCTGCGCTTCATCTCCAATATGAAGGACGCGGTTGCCTATTTCGGCTTCCGGCAAGTGTTCAAGAGACTGGTGCCGGGCCAGAAGCCCCGCCCATGACCCGTGCTGCCATGCTTTTCCTGTCGATCGGCGCGGCGCTCTTTGTCGCGCTGCTCGCCTGGCAGGGATTTGGCTCCGTCGCGTCGACGTTCATGTCGGCCGGCTGGGGCCTGGTACTGGTCGCCGCGTTCCACCTGCTGCCGCTGGTGCTGGACGCCGGCGCCATCTACGTGTTGTTCGACCGCCGGGCCGGCCACGGCACCATGCGCGACGCGCTGCTGGCGCGCTGGGCCGGCGAGTCCGTCAACAGCCTGCTGCCTGCGGGGCAGATCGGCGGCCCGGTCCTGATGGTGCGCTACCTGGCGCAGCGCGGCACGCGCATGCGCGACGCCGCCGCGGCCATCACGGTGAGCACCACCATGCAGGCGCTGGCGCAGATGGTGTTCGCCTTCATCGGCCTGGCGCTGTTCGGCCTGTATGGCGGGCACGACGCGCTTGCGGACCTGCGCATACCGACCCTGGTCGTCACCGCCGTGCTTGCGCTATGCATAGCGGGTTTCTACGTGGTGCAGAAGCGTGGCCTGTTTGGCCGGGTGCTGCGCCTGCTGTCGAAGGTATTCGGCAAGCGCGACTGGTCGGGGTTGACCATGCGCGCCGATGCCGTGGATGCGGCCGTGCAAGGCATGTACCGCGACCGCCGCAAGGTGGCGTCCACCTTCGCGCTGAGCCTGGTGGGCTGGCTGGTCGGCACGGGCGAGGTCTGGCTGGCCCTGCATTTCCTCGGGCATCCCGTCAGCTGGCTCGACGCCTTGCTGCTGGAGAGCGTGGGGCAGGCGATCCGTGGCGCGGCGTTTGCCATTCCCGGCTCGCTGGGCGCGCAGGAAGGCGGCTACCTGCTGCTGGCGCCCATCGTCGGCCTGCCGCCCGATGCCGCGCTGGCACTGTCCCTGGCAAAGCGCGCCCGCGAGATCGGGCTCGGCGCGCCCGGGCTGCTGTATTTACATTTGAGTGAACGAAAATTCCAACGGCGGCGTGCAGCAGGTGTGCAGCAGGCCGCCGATTGATCGATGGCAATTTGCATGGGTGCGGAGAACGAATGCGAGCAATCATCCTTGCCGCGGGCCTAGGCCTGCGACTTCAGCAACAACCCGGGGAGCAATTCCCCAAGTGCCTGCTGCGTTTTGAGGGCATCACCCTGCTGGAGCGGCATCTGCGCATGCTCGACGCGGCCGGGGTGGACGAGATCGTGCTGGCGCTGGGCTTCCAGCCGGAACACGTCGAGGCCGAACTGGTACGGCTGGGGCGCGACCCCTATCCGGAGATCGTGCTGAACCCGCGTTACGACCTGGGCAGCGTGCTGACCGTGCACACGGTGGCCGATGCGCTCACGCGTGGCGGCGACGTCCTGCTGATGGATGCGGACGTGCTCTACGACGAGCGCATCCTCAGCGCGCTGGTGGCGGGCGGCACCACCAACCGCCTCTTGATCGACCGCGATTTCGAAGCCGGCGACGAACCCGTCAAGCTGTGCCTGAAGAACGGCGTGCCGGTGGAGCTGCGCAAGCAGCTCGCGGTTGGCCTGGAGTACGACACCATTGGCGAGTCGGTCGGTTTCTTCCGCTTTCAGGAGCAGACCGCGCGCCGCCTGGCGCAGATCGTCCAGGGCTATGTCGACAGCGGCCGCTCGAACATGCCGCACGAAGAAGCGGTGCGCGACCTGCTGCTCGAAGGCGGCCACGTATTCGATGTCGCCGATGTGAGCGGCGCACCGTGGATCGAGATCGATTTCCCGAACGACGTGGCGCGCGCGCGCGACGAAGTCCTGCCCGAACTTCAGCCGATTGTGGGAGTAGCACAGTGAACGCGATTGACCCGATTTTCTCGACTGCCTCGCGCAGCGCCCGGCTGCGCCAGATGATTGTTGGCAACGAGCTGGAATTCATGATGGAAGCTCACAACGGGCTGTCCGCGCGCATCGTGCGCGAGGCCGGATTCAAGGCCATCTGGGGTTCGGGCCTGGCGATCTCCGCCCAGTACGGCGTGCGCGACAACAACGAAGCCAGCTGGACCCAGGTGGTCGACACGCTGGAGTTCATGGCCGACGCCAGCGACCTGCCGATCCTGCTGGACGGCGACACCGGCTATGGCAATTTCAACAATGTGCGCCGCCTGGTGCGCAAGCTCGAGCAGCGCGGCATTGCCGGCGTGTGCATCGAGGACAAGCAGTTTCCCAAGACCAACAGCTTCATCGACGGCGAGCGCCAGCCGCTGGCCGAGATCGATGAGTTCTGCGGCAAGATCAAGGCCGGCAAGGATTCGCAGTCGGACGACAACTTCTCCATCGTCGCCCGCGTGGAAGCCCTGATCGCAGGCTGGGGCATGGACGAAGCCCTGCGTCGCGCCGAGGCCTATCGCCAGGCCGGTGCCGATGCCATCCTGATCCACAGCAAGCTGTCGCGCCCGGACGAGATCCTGCAGTTCGCGCGCGAGTGGGCCGGCCGAGGCCCGCTGGTGATCGTGCCGACCAAGTACTACAGCACCCCGACCGAAGCCTTCCGCAAGGCCGGCATCAGCGTGGTGATCTGGGCCAACCACCTGATCCGCGTGGCGGCATCCTCGATGCAGGCCGTGGCCAAGGAAATCCACGACAGCGAGACGCTGGTCAACGTGGAAGACCGCATTGCCACCGTCAACGAGATCTTCCGCCTGCAGGACGCCGACGAATACTCGACCGCCGAGAAGATCTACCTGTCCGGCTCGCAAGCGCCGGGCGCGGCGGTGGTGCTGGCGGCCGGCCGCGGCACGGGCCTGGAGCCCCTCACCGAGGACCGTCCCAAGGTCATGCTGCCCGTGGCCGGCAAGCCTTTGCTGCGCTGGCTGGTGGACGCGTTCAAGAAGCAGTCGATCAACGACATCACCGTGGTGGGCGGCTATCAGGCCAAGGCCATCGACACGGCTGGCATCAAGCTGGTGGTCAACGAGCAGTACGCCCAGACCGGAGAACTGGCCTCGCTGGCGTGCGCCGTCGACGGCTTGCAGACGGATACCGTGATCGCTTATGGCGACCTGCTGTTCCGCAGTTATATCCTGCGCGACCTGCTGGAGAGCGACGCGCCGTTCAGCGTGGTGGTGGACTCGTCGTTGACCACGGAGTCGAACCAGAGCGTGCGCGATTTCGCCTATTGCTCCGCGTCCGACGACCGCGACCTGTTCGGCCAGAAGATCCTGCTGCGCCATGTGTCGAGCAAGGGCCAGGAGCCGGGCGCCGCCCAAGCCCAGGCGCCGCACGGCCGCTGGATCGGCCTGCTGAACGTGCGCGGCGAGGGCCGCGTGCGCCTGCAGAAGCTGGTTGCCGAACTGCGCAAGCGCGACGACTTCAACACGCTGGACATGCCCGCGCTGCTCAACGCGCTGGTCGAAGCCGGCGAAGAGATCGAAGTGAAGTATGTGCACGGCCACTGGCGCGGCGTGAACGACCTCGACGACTTCCGCCGCGCGGGCGATTTCGCGCATACGCAGACCCCGTTCGCGGTCGGCGGCACGGACGCCGAGGAAGCCCGATGATCGAAGCGGCACAGTTTGTCGAGGCCGCGCGTGCACGCGGCTTCGACTGGTATGCCGGGGTGCCCTGCTCGTATCTCACGCCGTTCATCAACTACGTGATGCAGGATCCGTCGCTGCACTACGTGTCGGCGGCGAACGAAGGCGATGCGGTGGCGCTGATCGCCGGCGTGACGCTGGGCGCGCAGGGCGGCCGCCGTGGCGTCACCATGATGCAGAACTCCGGCCTGGGCAATGCGGTCAGTCCGCTGACCTCGCTCACGTGGACGTTTCGCCTGCCGCAGTTGCTGATCGTGACCTGGCGCGGGCAGCCGGGCGTGGCTGACGAGCCGCAGCACGCGCTGATGGGCCCGGTCACCCCGGCGATGCTCGACACCATGGAAATCCCGTGGGAAACCTTCCCGACCGACCCGGCCGAGGTTGGCCCGGCGCTGGATCGCGCGGTGGCGCATATGGATGCCACGGGCCGTCCGTACGCGCTGGTGATGCAAAAGGGCAGCGTCGCGCCGTATGCACTGAAGCAGCAGGAGCGGCCCACGCCGCGCCCCAGGTGCATGCCGCGCTCGGGCGTGCAGGGCGCATCGCGCGATGGCCTGCCTACGCGCCGCGACGCGCTCCAACGCGTGATCGCGCATACGCCAATGGACAAGACCGTGGTGCTGGCATCGACCGGCTTCTGCGGGCGTGAGCTTTATGCGCTCGACGACCGTGCCAACCAGCTCTACATGGTGGGCTCGATGGGCTGCCTCACGCCCTTCGCGCTAGGCCTTGCGCTCGCGCGTCCGGACCTCAACGTGGTCGCCGTGGACGGCGATGGTGCGGCGCTCATGCGCATGGGCGTGTTCGCCACGCTCGGCGCCTATGGCCCGGGCAACCTCACGCATGTGCTGCTCGACAACGGCGCCCATGACTCCACCGGCGGACAGGCGACCGTGTCGCACCAAGTCTCGTTTGCCGGCGTGGCGTCCGCCTGCGGCTACGCGTCGGCGGCCGAGGGCGACCAGCTCGACCTGCTCGACCAGACGCTCACGGCCGCGCCGGCGAGCACCGCCGGCCCGCGCTTTGTCGCGCTGACGATCAGCGCCGGCACGCCGGACGGCCTGCCGCGCCCGACCATCACCCCGGTCGATGTGAAGACGCGCCTGGCGCGACACATCGGTGCCGACCAAGGAGGGAAGTAAATGCTGCTACTCAATCCGGGCCCCGTTACCCTGTCGGAACGTGTCCGCCAAAGCTTGCTGCAGCCCGATCTGTGCCACCGCGAAAGCGAGTTCTTTGACCTGCAGGACGAAGCCCGCGCACGCCTGCTGGACATCTACGAACTGGATCCCGCCGAGTGGGCCGCGGTCCTGATGACCGGTTCCGGCACGGCGGCGGTGGAGAGCATGATCGCCGCGCTGGTGCCCGAGCAAGGCAAGCTGCTGATCGTCCAGAACGGTGTGTACGGCGAGCGCATTACGCAAATTGCCACGCAGTACCGCATCGCCCATGAGGTCGTTGCGCACGACTGGATGCAGGCGCCCGATCTTGCCCGCATTGCCGCCGCGCTCGACGCGGACCGCGCGATCACGCACGTGGCGGTGATCCATCATGAAACCACCACCGGCCGCCTGAACGACCTCCAGGCACTGGACGCACTGTGCCGCGCGCGGGACGTGCGCCTGCTGGTGGATGGCGTGAGCAGCTTCGGCGCCGAGGCGATCGATTTCGGCGGCAGCATCGCCGCAGTGGCGGCCACGGCCAACAAGTGCCTGCATGGCGTGCCGGGCGCATCGTTCGTTATTGTGCGGCGCAGCGCGCTGGAGCAAGCCGCCAGCCGGACGTACTACCTGGATCTCGGGCGCCTCGCGCGCTTGCAGGACCAGCGCAATACACCGTTCACGCCGTCGGTGCATGCCTATTACGCGCTGGTGGAAGCGCTGCGCGAACTGGCAGAAGAGGGTGGCTGGCGCGCCCGCCATGCGCGCTATGCGGCCCTTGCGGAGCGCGCGCGCGCCGGGCTTGAGGCCCTGGGCATGCCGGCCCTGTGGCCGTCGGACCAGTCCTCGGTGGTGCTGCGGGCCTACCGCTTGCCAGCCGGCCTGTCGTATCCCCAGCTGCACGACGGCCTGAAGGAGCGCGGGTTTGTCATCTATGCGGGGCAGGGCGGGCTGTCGGCCGAGTTGTTCCGCATTTCCACGATGGGCAATATCCAGATGGATGACATCGAGCGCTTGTTGCAGGGTTTCAAGGCGCTGACGCAGTAAGTGCCTGTTGGCCGGTGCGCGGTGCGCGCCGGCCGCTGTCGTTTTCGTCATTTTATTTTTGGCGGCAAGGCACTAGCATTAGGCAAGAGATACCGGTACCCCGGGTCCCCGGGGCGGCCGCATCTTGTTCGTGGAGGATCATTGCGATGCCTCGCCGTTTCCGTCTTCGCTTTGCCCGTGCGGGTTACAACGCCGCCGTGCTCGCGGTTTCCGCCGGCTTTATCTTCATCTTTGTCCTTGGCGCATCCTTGCCCATCACCGCGCCGGCCGCGACACCTGGCGAGAGTCCCACAGCCGCGAGCGTTGACCGGTCCTCCCCGGACCGCATGGTCCGCGCCGCCGTCGAAGGCGTACTCACCACCATCCAGGCCAACCCCGACACCCGCAACGGCGATCTGGACAAGATCACGGCCGTGGTGCGCCGGCAGTTCCTGCCTTATACCGACTTCCAGCGCACTACCCGGCTTGCGGTCGGCAGCGCCTGGCGCAACGCCACGCCTGAGCAGCAGAAGCAGCTTTACGAGCAGTTCCAGACGCTGCTGGTGCGCAGCTACGCCTTGTCCCTTTCACAAGTGCGCGAGCAGACGCTGAAGTTTCGCTACAAGGCGCCGCGGACTGCGGGCAAGGATGTGGTGGTGGAGACCAGCGTGCTGAACAACGGGGATGTGGTGCAGATCGATTATCGGCTGCAGCGGGGCGCGGCGGGGTGGTCGATTTACGATATCAATATGAGCGGGGCTTGGTTGATCGAGGTCTATCGTAAGCAGTTCGCGGATATCGTGGCCAAGGGGGGAATTGAGGGCTTGGTCAAGTATTTGGCCACTCATAATGCGGCGTGAGGTACCCCGCGTCGTTTAATGGCCCGAGAACTGCCGCCGAGGACCGGGCAATACTCGTTGCCTGCATTCTCGACAGCAGCACATCAACCGACGCTTAACCGAAGGACGGATCGACTTTGTCTTGCGCCACCCCGTAGCGCTGGATGGCCTGGGCGACCACGCCGGGCGGCAGCGCGCCGTCATCCGCCAGGGCCTTGAGCGCGGCCAGGACAACGAAGTGCCGGTCCACCTCAAAGAAGCTTCGCAGTGCCTCGCGCGTGTCGGATCGCCCAAAGCCATCGGTTCCCAATGCCACCATGCGACGTTGTCCGATGAACGGACGGATTTGGTCGGCCACAATTTTCATGTAGTCAGTGGCCACTACGAGCGGTCCCTCCCGGTCGGCCAAGCATTGCTGGACGTAGGGCACGCGCGGCCTGGCCTCGGGATGAAGCAAGTTCCAACGCTCGGCTGCCAGGCCGTCGCGGCGCAACTCCGTCAGGCTCGTGGCGCTCCAGATGTCGCTGGCGATGCCGAAATCCGATGCCAGCAGTTCCGCCGCCGCAATGACTTCGTTGAGGATGGCGCCGCTGCCCGCCAGTTGCACCCGGCCAACGGGCTTCTCTGTCGGCGCCGAGGAGCGCAGCGGGTACCACCCGCGCAGGATGCCTGCTTCAACGCCTGCCGGCAGGGCGGGGTGCGTGTAGTTCTCATTCAGCAGCGTGATGTAGTAGAAGATGTCTTCCTGATCCACATACATGCGGCGCATCCCGTCATGGACGATCACTGCCAGTTCGTAGGCGAAGGTGGGGTCGTATGAGACGCAGCAGGGAATGACCGACGACAGCACGTGGCTGTGGCCATCGTCGTGCTGCAGTCCTTCGCCCATGAGCGTGGTCCGTCCCGAGGTGGCGCCCAGCAGGAAGCCGCGCGCGCGGGCATCGCCGGCGGCCCAGGCCAGGTCGCCCACCCGCTGGAAGCCGAACATCGAATAGTAGATGTAGAACGGCAGGGTGTTGACGCCATGATTGCTGTACGCGGTGGCGGCAGCAATCCAAGCTGACATCGCGCCGGACTCGTTGAGCCCTTCCTGCAGGATCTGTCCGTCGCGCGACTCGCGATAGTAGCTGAGCTGATCGGCGTCTTGCGGCGTGTAGAGTTGCCCGACATGGGAATAGATCCCGACCTGCCGGAACATGCCTTCCATGCCGAAGGTCCGCGATTCGTCGGGAACGATCGGTATCACGTTCCGGCCCAGTGACTTGTCCTTGAGCAGCGTACCAAGCATGCGTACGAAGGCCATCGTCGTGGAGTAGCCACGGGTGCCGGAGTCGCTCAATTGGGTGTCGAAGATCGACAGCGGGGGCAGTGCCATGGGTCCCGTGCCGGCATGCCGGGCTGGAATGTGGCCGCCCAGCGCTGCGCGTCGGCCGTGCAGGTAGCGTGCCTCCACGCTTTCGGGGGCGGGCTTCAGGTAGGGTATCTCGTCGAGCTGGTCATCGCTGACCGGCAGTTCGAATCGATCACGGAACGCGCGTACGGCGTCTGCGTTGAGCTTCTTCAACTGGTGGTTGATATTCTGGCCTTCACCGGCCTCACCCATGCCGAAGCCCTTGACGGTCTTGACCAGGACGACGGTGGGCTGTCCCACATGCCGCATGGCAGCCGCGTAGGCGTTGAAGACCTTGACCGGATCGTGACCGCCACGGGTCAGCGCCCAGATATCGGCATCGCTCATGTCGGCCACTAGTTCAAGCAGGGCGGGATATTTGCCGAAGAAGCGTTCGCGCACATAGGCCCCGTCCTGCGACTTGAACGCCTGATATTCGCCATCGACGCACTCCATCATGCGCTGGCGCAGCAGGCCGGTGGTGTCGCGTGCCAGCAAGCGGTCCCAGCCGCTGCCCCAGATCACCTTGATCACGTTCCAGCCAGCCGCCCGGTACAGACCCTCGAACTCCTGAATGATCTTGGCATTGCCCCGGACAGGTCCGTCGAGTCGCTGGAGATTGCAGTTGACAACGAAAATCAGGTTGTCAAGCCGCTCGCGCCCAGCCATGGCCACGGCTGCCAGGGATTCAGGCTGATCCATTTCACCGTCGCCAAGGAATGCCCAGACCTTGCGCCCCTGGGTGGGGGCAAGCTGTCGGTCCTCGAGGTAGCGCATGACGCGCGCCTGGTATGCCGCCGTGATCGGTCCAAGCCCCATCGAGACGGTGGGGAACTGCCAGAAGTCCGGCATCAGCCGCGGATGCGGATACGACGACACGCCATTGCGGCCTGCCTCGCGGCGGAAGTTGTCGAGTTGTGCTTCGTCGATGCGGCCTTCCAGAAAGGCCCGTGCGTAAATGCCAGGCGATGCATGGCCCTGCAGATAGACCAGGTCGCCAGCGAAGGCCTCCGTTTGACCCCTGAAGAAATGCTGGAAACCTACCTCGTACAGCACGGCGGCCGATGCATACGTGGCGATATGCCCGCCGACGTTGGAGTGCTTGCCCGCCCGCAACACCATCGCCATGGCATTCCAGCGCGCCATGGCGGCCAGTCGGCGCTCGATCTGGATGTCGCCGGGATACGGCTGCTCGCGCGATTCGGCAATCGTGTTGACGTAGGGCGTCGTGATCGCGCCGTGGAAATCCCCGTGTTGGGCGGCGTCCGATTCATGCAGGCGGTTCATCAGGTAGTGGGCGCGTTCGCGGCCCTCGACTTCGGTCACGGCGGCCAGTGCCTCGATCCATTCCTGGGTTTCCTGCGGATCCACATCCTGCGGCAATACGTGTAGCGGCAACACCGGGGCATTCATCTCTGTCTCCATGGGATTGACGGGGCTTCGGTTCGCACCAGGCCCAGTCGGGTAGACGGGGCCATCGCGATCCGAGTGAATTGCAAATGCAATCGTTCGGGTATTGTGAGCATTCTGCGGCATAATTGCAACTGCAACTATTGGAGATGCCATGTCGACTGAGAAGCCGGATTTGTGGTTTTCGTTCGTACGGTCGCACCGGGCCTTGATACGTGAGGTGGACCGGCGTCTGGCCGAGGCTGGACTGCCTGTCTACGCGTGGTACGACGTGCTGTGGGGGATTGAAAGCGGGCCGGAGGAAAGCAGGCGGATGCATGAACTGGCCGATGTACTTGCCATCGAGCGGTACAACCTGACTCGCCTGATTGACCGGCTGGAGCGTGAAGAACTGGTGACCCGTATCCGTTCAGAGGAAGACGGGCGCGCTGCGTTCGTGTCCGTCACACGGCAAGGCAAGGCCTTGCGCAAGAAGATGTGGGGCGTCTATGAGGCGGCGGTCAATGAACTGTTTCTGGCCCAGTTCCGGCCGGATGACATCGAACGGTTTTCTCGCGCGCTGGACGCGGCGGCCGCCAAAGCGGGACGGCCGAAATAGGTTTGAACTCCCTTTTCGTGCGGTGACGCAGTCTGCAATGGTCTTGAAGTCCGGCGCCAGTCGAGCGGTCAGCCACCTCAGCTCTATATTGCGTCGCTTCATCCGATCCCCCAATCTGAATGCGCATATTCAGTGTAGGTGATCGATGCGTTTTCACACAGCCTCGGCCCCATGGTGCCTTCTTCATCCGGCATCCAACAGCAGATTGTCGTCGGACAGCGATGCAATCAGGTTCGCCGCGGACATCGGTCGTCCCAGCAGGAAGCCTTGCAGCGAATCGCATCCAAGCCGCGTCAGGAACTCCTGCTGCTTCGCCGTTTCGACCCCTTCCGCAACGATATTCAAATTCAGCGTGCGCCCAAGCGCCACAATGGCCGAGACAATCGCCGCATCCTCCGTATCGCGTGACAGATCCCGGATGAACCCGCGATCGATTTTCAGCTCGCTGGCAGGCAGCCGCTTGAGGTACAGCAGGCTAGAATAGCCGGTGCCGAAGTCGTCGATCGAGATGCGCACGCCCATGTCGTGGAGTTGCTGCAGGATCTGCAGGCTGGCATCCGCGTCGCGCATCGCCGTGGATTCGGTGACCTCCAGCGTCAGGCAGCGTGGCTCCAGCGCATGCCGGGCCAGGGTGTCGCGCACGGTCGCGATCAGGCTGGCGTGCCGGAACTGCAGCGCCGAGAGGTTGACCGCCATGGTCCACTCGGGGCGGCCCTCGTTGCGCCACGCCCGCATCTGCCGGCAGGCTTCGTCCAGGATCCAGTCCCCGATCGGCACGATCAGGCCGGTTTTCTCCGCGAGGGGGATGAACTGGTCCGGGGCGATCAGGCCACGCGTGGGATGCATCCAGCGCACCAGGGCTTCCACGCCGACGATCGGGCCGCTGGGGGCGGTGAGCTTGGGCTGGTACTGCAGGATCAGCTCACGGCGTTCCAGCGCCATGCGCATGTCCTGCACCAGTTGAAGCTGCTCGTGCACGTTGGCGTTCATCGATGCTTCGAAGAAGCAGATGGTGTTGCGGCCCAGCGCTTTGGCGTGATACATCGCCGCGTCGGCGTTGGTCAGCAAGTCGTGCTGGAGCTCGCCATCGCCAGGGTACATGGCGATGCCGATGCTGGTGGAGACGCGCAACTCGCGGCCGGCTACCTGGAAGGGCTCGCGGATGGCGCTCAGCACTTTCTCGGCCAGGGTGGCAGCATCCGCCGGCTCGCTGACGCTGGCCAGCAGCACGAACTCGTCGCCGCCCAGCCGTGCGATGGTGTCCTGCGAGCGGACATTGGCGCCGATGCGCCGCGCGACTTCCACCAGCAACTGGTCGCCAATGGGATGGCCATAGGCGTCGTTGACCGCCTTGAAGCCGTCCAGATCCATGAACATCAGGGCGAAGCGGCTCTTCTCCCGCGTGGCCCCCTGGATCGCCTGCTCGAGCCGGTCTTCCAGCAGTACGCGGTTGGGGAGCTTGGTGAGGTTGTCGTGCAGCGCCAGGTAGGTCAGTTCCTGGTTGGCTTCGGCGAGCGAGATGGCCAGCATGGCGGTGCGGGCTTCCAGGCGCATGTCGAGCACCGAGGTGATCAGGGCAATCGCCAGCACGGCCAGCGTGACGACGATGATCACCACGGCCAGCCAGCCTGTGTCCATGCCGTCGCGCGCCGCGCCGCAGACGACGCCGATCGGAAACTCCGCGGCCGCCATGCCGGTGTAGTGCATCCCGGCGATGGCTGAGCCCATCACCACCGATGCGCCCGCCCGCAAGGGCCGCACCCAGACGGACTCGCGCCGCAGGTTGAACGCGATCCACAGCGCCGCGCCGGATGCCGCGACCGCAATGACCACGGACAGGACGAACAACGAGGGGATGTAGTGGATGCCCGGCACCATGCGCAGTGCCGCCATGCCCGTGTAGTGCATGCCGGCAACGCCGCTGCCGATCAACAAGGCGCCGCCTGCCAGGCGCCGCCACGGCAAGGTCTCCCTGCCCACCAGCCAGAGCGCGAGCGCGGATGACGCGATGGCGATCAGCAGCGAGGCCACGGTGATGGGCAGGTCGTAGCCCAGCGGAATCGGCAGGTGGAACGCCAGCATGGCGATGAAGTGCATCGACCAGATGCCGATGCCCATGGCGCAGGCGCCGCCCGCCAGCCACCAGTGGGCCGCGCGCCCTTGCGCGGTGGCAATGCGCCCGGCCATGTCCAGGGCCGTGTAGGAGGCCAGCATCGCGACAAGCAGTGAGAACAGCACAAGCAAACTGTTGTAGCTACCGGCGTGCATGGAATACCTTTCTGGACGTTGACTTGGAACTGCCTGGAGGCCGCCCGGCGCGCGCGCGCCGAGCGAGCGCGCCAAGGAAAGCGCCAGTACGCCCCTCATATCGACAAGATGGCGGGCAAGTTTAGTCGAAACCCCAAAAAGATCGGCGCCCGGGGGCCAACTGGCCCCCGGGGCTAATGCTGGCCAGCGGCTGGCCGGCAATCAGTGCCGTGGCGCGGCCTTCGGCACGCCTGCCCACATGGCGGCGCCGCTGGCCAGCAGCAACCCCGCGAGCAGGTACAGCGCGTTGTCCATGCTGCCCGTGTGCGTCTTGATCTGCCCGATCACCCACGGGCTGACGATGCCGCTGGTAATGCCGATGCTGCTGATAAAGGCAATGCCGGTGGCGGCTGTGTGGGCCGGCAGGTGGCTTGGCGGCAAGGACCAGAAGATCGGCAGCGCGGCAAAGATCAGCACGCACGCGGCGGACAGCAACGCGAGCATCGCCGCGAAGCTGGGCAGGTGCAGGGTCAGCAGCGCCAGTGCCAGCGCGCCGCCTACCGTGCAGGCCACGAAATGGCGATGCCGCTCGCCGCGCCGGTCGGAGTGGCGGGCAATCAGGATCAGGCCGACGGCGCCGATGGCGTTCGGGATGACAGAGTAAAGACTGATGGACATCACATCGGTGATGCCGAAGTCCCGGATCATCAGGGGCATCCAGAAGCTCAGCGTCAGCGAGCCGCAGGTCAGCGCGAAGTAAATGAAGGCAAAGAGGTAGATGCGCGGATTGCGCAACGCCTCGATGAGCGCGCCAAACGAGTGCGCGCGCGTGGCCTGTCCGGCCGGCCCGTTATGCGCGGCGAGCAATGCCTTCTCCGGGTCGGTGAGCCAGCTCGCCTGCTGCGGGCCATCGACCAGGAACACCGCGGCGGCGAGCCCGAGCACGATGGCGGGCGCCCCCTCGATGGCAAACATCCACTTCCAGCCATAAAGCCCGAGCACGCCGGCCATGTCGCGCATGATCCAGCCCGACACCAGCCCGCCCAGCACCCCGGCCACGGCAACGCCCGCGAAGAAGATGGCCATCACGGCAGCGCGCCGCCGCGCCGGGAACCAGTAAGTCAGGTACAGCACGATGCCGGGGAAGAAGCCGGCTTCGAACACGCCCAACAGGAAGCGCAGTGTATAGAAGTGCGTGGGTGTCGATACCCACATCATGCCGACCGATGCCAGGCCCCACAGCAACATGATGCGGGTGAAGGTGCGGCGGGCGCCAAAGCGGGCCAGCAGCATGTTGCTGGGCACCTCGCACAGCACGTAGCCCACATAGAACACCGCAGCGCCCAGCCCGTACATCGCATCGCTGAAGCCCAGGTCCTGCTTCATCTGCAGCTGGGCAAAGCCGATATTGATCCGGTCGAGGAAGGAGATGACGTAGCAGACAAAGAGGAAAGGAATGATGCGCAGCCAGATCTTTCGATAGAGCGCGTCTTCGTCGCGGGCAGCACAAGCCGGGGGCGCAATGGCCCCTGCAGAGGAATAGGTCATGGATTGTCTCCGGGAACGCGGGCCCGGCTGGGCCCTGGATGCCGACGTCTGGCGCGTATTGGCAATGAGTGGAAGCGGGCAGCGGGCCGCGCCCGCTGCGATCAGGCTTGCGCGCTGATCTCCGGCGCCGCGCCCTGCCGCGCGAGCTGCATGGCGGCGGCGAGCGTGTCGTGGTTGCCGATATGATTTGCGAGCAACAGGATCAGTTGCGCATTGGCCGCCTGGCTCTGGCCGTCGTCGAGATCGCGATGCATGTCGATCAGGGCTTCGTAGAAGTCGTCGGCGCGCGCCAGGTTGGGTTGGGTGTTGAGTGCCATTGCTGTCTCTCTGACTCAGAATGTCGCCGCGGGATTCATGCCGCTACCGGAGCGGGCGCTTGCGCAGTTGGTGCGCCGGCCTGCGTGCCTCGCAAGTTGCCGGTCGCGCGTGACATGGCCTGCTGGACGGCGGCGATGTCGACCTGCCGCCAGCGCGCGCAGACATGCTGGTCGGGGCGGATCAGGTACAGCGTGCCGGGCCGCGCGTCGTAGCGCCGCGCCGCGAGTCCCTCGGCGTCGTGCCACACCGCTATGCCGGGCGATGCTGCGCACTGGGCATTCGCGCTGACCACGACCAGCTTGAGCGGCAGCGTGCCTTGTCCCAGCCGTTGCAAGGCGGCCAGGCTGTCGGCGTCGGGCGTGCCGAACAGCAACGCGGTGAATTGCCCGCCTAGTTGCGGCAGCAGCCATCCTTGGCCTTGCGCACCGGAGATCGGCGCATCCACGCAGGCCGTGCCCGGCACCATGGCGTCGGCAAACTCGCCGGTGTCAAGCGTGTTGAGCGCCGAATCGCGCAGCACGGATGGCAATGACAGCCGCCCGCTATTCACCAGCTGCCGGGCGAACGCATGCTTCTTCGACAGTGCCAGCACGGCATCGCGGAACACCTTGCTGACCGTGCTCTTCGGCGTGATGAAATCCGTCGAGCGCGTCGAATTGCGGATGTTCTCGTCGGCGGCATATTCGCGCTCGCTCGCATAGGTGTCGAGCAGGCTGTCCGGCGCGCGGCCCTGGATCACGTACGCCAGCTTCCACGCCAGGTTCTCCGCGTCCTGCACACCGCTGTTGGCGCCGCGCGCGCCGAACGGCGAGACGCCATGCGCGGAGTCGCCGGCAAACAGCACATTGCCATGGCGGAAGCTGTCCATGCGCAGGCAGGAGAAGGTATAGACGCTGACCCACTCCAGCTCGAACTTCGCGTCCGGGCCAAGCAGCGCCCGCACGCGCGGAATCACGCGCTCCGGCGTTTTTTCCAGCACGGGATCGGCGTCCCAGCCGAGCTGGAAGTCGATGCGCCAGACATTGTCGGGCTGGCGGTGCAGCAGCACCGACTGGTTCGGATGGAAAGGCGGGTCGAACCAGAACCAGCGCTCCGTGGGGAATTCGGCTTCCATCTTCACGTCGGCGATCAGGAAGCGATCCTTGAACGTGCGGCCCTTGCTGTCCAGGCCCAGCAGGTTGCGCAGCGGGCTGCGCGAGCCATCGGCCGCCACCACGTAGCGTCCGGTGAGCGCATAGGGGCCGTCCGGTGTGTCGACGGTCAGCACCACGGCCGCGTCAGGCGTGCCGGCGTGATGCTGTTCGATGCCCGTCACCTTGTGCTTCCAGCGGATCTCCAGGTTCGGCAACTGGCGCGCGCGGTCGAGCAGGAAGCCCTCGACGTAATACTGCTGCAGGTTGATGAAGGCCGGCCGTTGGTGGCCGGCCTCCGGCAGCAGGTCGAAGGTGTAGACCTGTTCGTCGCGCACGAAGACCTTGCCGACGTGCCAGCGCACGCCCTTGTCCACCATGGGTTCGCCGCAGCCGAGCCGGTCGAAGACATCCAGCGTGCGCTTGGCAAAGCAGATCGCGCGCGATCCGCTCGACAGCGTGCAGTCATCGTCCACCAGCACCACCGGCACGCCGTGCTGGGCCAGGTCGATCGCGGCGGCCAGGCCAACGGGCCCGGCGCCCACGACGATCACGGGGTGCGGCTTGCCTGCGTGCGCCTGCCGTTGCTCGGGGCAGGGCTGGTACTCAAATGACTGGTTCTGGTAATCGTTGCTCATGCTGGTGTCTCCATCCACTCTGTACGGCCATTCCATCTATGCGGCGATTGGCCTTCAGTTTTGCAGCGCGGCCCACATTTCCTTGTCGCGCTGCGCGGTCCAGATGCGCGGATGCTGGATGCCGCTGGCTTCATCGAAGGCGCGCGACACGTCGAACGGCAGGCAGTGCTCGTAGATGAAGACGTGGCCGAACTTCGGGTCCATCGATTTGCGCGTATGGGCCATCGCGCTCTTCAGGTCCAGGCGGTCCACCACGGCTTCCTTGCCGGCCTGGAACAGCGTGGTGACGAAATCCTTGGTGTACTCGATGCCCTTCTTGACCTCTTCCGGATTGGTCAGGGCCGGGCCGCGGCCGGGGACGAGCTTCTCGGCGCCCAGCGCCTGCAAGGCGTCGAGCGTGGCGGGCCATTGCTCGAGTTGCGCGTCGCCGCAGTAGCAGGCTGCGTCGTACTCCACCAGGTCACCGGAGAACAGCACCTTCTGCGACGGCAGCCAGACCACTGTGTCGCCCTTGGTGTGGCCCGAGCCCAGATGGGCGATGCGCACTTCGAGCTTGCCGAGGTACAGGGTGATTTCTTTCTCGAACACCAGCGTCGGCCAGGTCAGGCCCGGCACGGTTTCCACCCCGGCGAACAGGCGCGGGAAGCGTTCGATCTCCGACTTCATGTCGGCCTCGCCGCGCTCCACGATCATCTCGTAGGTGCCGCGGCTGGCGATGATCTGCTGCGCGCCTTCGGYGAAGTAGGCCGAAGCACCCAGCACGCGCACCGCGTGGTAGTGCGAGAGCACGACGTACTTGATGGGCTTGTCCGTCACCGAGCGAATCCTGGCGATCAGGTCTTGCGCCATGGCAGGCGTGGCGGTGGTATCGACGATCAGCACGCCGTCGTCGCCGATGATCACGCCGGAGTTGGGGTCGCCCTCGGCGGTGTACGCGTAAGCGTTCTCGGAGAGCTGGGTGAAGGTGACTTTCTTGGCTTCCAGGTCGGCCTGGGATGCGAATGCCTTGCTCATGCTTGCCTCATCTCTTTTGTCTTGCGTGGGGGAAAGACGAGACAGCAGGCGCCGGAGCAGATCACTGCATAGCGGGGGACTGTCTCGCCCCGTATTCACTCTATAACTGCACCGGTATCGGGGTAAGGCCATCTTAGGAATTGCAGCAAAATTAGTCAATAACAAATCGTATTGTTTTTGACTAACTAGAGGGGCGGGGAGGGTAAGGCACAAACAAGACGCAGAAATCCGAGGGGAAACCCTCGGTCTTGCCGGGCGGATGGCGCCCGGTCGATTACTATCTGGGTTTTCAAGCGGGGGCCGAATGCCACGACCAGCACGACCAGCGCGATCCGCGCGATCAACGCGATCCGAGGACCACATCGCGGACGCCGGCGGCGAGGAGAAGGCGCAGCGCGGCATCCAGAGCGTGGAAGTCGGCGGCCGCTTCCTGCGCGCGCTGGCCGATGTCCGCGCGCCGATGGCCCTGGCCGATCTTGCGGCCAGCGTGCAGATTGCGCCCGCGCAAGCACACACTTACCTGGTCAGCCTGGTGCGGCTTGGCCTGATCAAGCGCGACCACCTGTCCGGGCGCTACGAGCCGGGCCCGCTCGCGCTGCAACTCGGCATGCTGTATCTGGACCACGATCCGGCCTACCGGGCGGCGGTGCCGCTGGTGGCCGCGCTGGCCGGCTCGTGCGGGTTCAGTGTGGCGATCTGCGCCGCCGGCCCGCAGGGCCCCACCATCGTGCGCTATGCGCACGCTGGCTCGCCCTTGCACGTGAACCTGCACGTTGGCACGGTGATGTCGCTGTCGGCAACGGCGACCGGCCGCGTGTTCTGCGCGTTTCTCCCGCCCGGCCAGTGGCAGGCGATCTGGGCGCAACAGCACGCGGGCGATACGCCCGCCGTGGACGCCACCGCGTTCGGTGCGGATCTTGCCGCCATCCGCGAGCGCGGCATCGAGCGCAGCATCGACGCACCAAGCCCCGCCGTCAGCAGCCTGTGCGTGCCGGTGCTGGACGCCAGCGGGCGGCTGCGCCTGGCGCTGACCGTGGTCGGATCGACCGGCGCCATCGATGTGGGCTGGCGCGGCCCCGTGGCTGTCGCATTGCTAGACACCGCCGCGGCCATCCGTGACGCGATCGCCGCCACTAACGCCACTAACGAAACCGAATGACACCCGCCCCCATGCCAATCGACGACATCCTGGGTGAAGCCGCCAAGCCGCAACGCGGCATCCAGTCGCTGGACAACACCGGCCAGTTGCTTGCCGGGCTGGTCGCGGCCGGGCGGCCGCTGCCCTTGCGCGACCTTGCACGCGCGGCCGGCATGCCGCCCGCCAAAGCGTTCCCGCATCTGGTCAGCCTGCAGAAGATCGGCTTGCTGGCGCGCGACGCGGCGGGCAATTTCCTGTCCGGCCCGCTGGGCCTCGAACTCGGGCTGATCGCCTTGCAGCGGCTCTCGCCAACCCGCGAGGCCGAGCCAGAAGTGATCGAACTGGCGGGCGCGACCAGCCTGAGCGTGGCAATGGCAGTGCTTGGCCCGCTGGGGCCGACCGTGGTCCGCCTGGAGGAAGCCGCGCGGCCGCAGCACGTCAGCCTGCGGGTCGGCACTGTGCTGTCGCTGGTCAATACGGCGATCGGCCGGCTGTTCGCGGCGCACCTGCCGGAGCCCGTGCTGATTGGCCTGCTGGGCCAGGACGCGCTGCGGCTCGCAGGTGCACGGGCATCGGATGTTGTCGAAGCGGATGGCGGCGCGGGCGAAGCACTTGCGCCAGCGTACGCGGCCCGGCTGGCGCAAATCCGCGCGCAGCGGATCGACAATGCGCTGGGCCGGCCCGTGCCCGGCATCGACACGCTTGCGGCGGCGGTGTTCGACCACACCGGCAGCATTGCGCTCGTCATCGCCCTGATTGGCACATCGGGCAGCTTTGACAGCGGTACGGACGGCGCAATGGCCGGGACACTGTTGCAGGCGGCGCGGCGGTTGTCGTGGCGGTTCGGCGCGATGGAGCCGATAGAGGTAGCCGTGGGGAACGGATAGCCGAGCCGCCGCTTACTTTCCTTTTGCCACGCGCCGGGGCCGCTTGGGTTGCGGCGCAGGCGCCGCCGCTTCATCCTCGCCATCGTCGACCCGTGGATAGTGTTCGAAGGTCCGTTTCACCAGCTCGCGCAGCCAGATGATTGCCGGGTCATGGTGGAAACGCGGATGCCAATGCTGCTTGATGGCGAATTCCGGCAGCGCCACCGGCGGCTGCATCACGCGCACCGTGCCGTACCGGGCAAAGACGTTGGCGAGTTCCAGCGGTACCGTGGCGATCAGGTCCGGCTGCTGCTCCATCAGCAGCGGCACCACCAGGAAGTGCGGCGTCGACAGGTAGATATTGCGCTGGATGCCATGGTCGTCAAACGCGCTGTCATACGCCGCGCTGGCGCGCCCGGACAGCGTGACCACAATCTGCGGCATGCGCTGGAACTGCTCGAGCGTCAGGGCGTCGCCCACCTCCTGGTTGCGCGCGCTCACGATGGTCACGAACGAGTGCATGAACAAGCGCTGCTGGAACAAGCCTTCCGGCGCGGCGCGAATCGATCCCAGTGCCAGGTCGGCCTCGCCCGTGCCGAGCATGCCCTCGATCTGCTGTAGTGGAACCTGCAACGTGCGCAGCTTGCAGTGCGGTGCCTCGCGGCGCAGCCTGCTGATCAGCGGCGGCAGGAAGACCAGTTCGCCCATGTCGGTCATGCACAGGTTGAACGTGCGCCGTGCCACTAGCGGATCGAAGCGGGACTGCGATAGAACTTGCTGCCGCACAGTGGCCATCACGCCCACAATTGCCTCGGTCAGCTCCTGCGCCTTGTGCGTGGGCATCATGCCTGCCGGCGTCTTGACGAACAACTGGTCGTCAAAGAAGGCGCGCAACCGGTTCAGCGCGTGGCTCATCGCGCTTTGCGTCAGGCCCAGCTCTTGCGCGGCCTTGGTCACACTGCGCTCCCGCAGCATCGCATCGAACACCGTAAGGAGGTTGAGGTCCAGCTCATCTGCATGCATGGCGTACATTCTCGCTATTAGGGGGATGACGTTGACGCATGTTTCCTCCAAATCTATTCTGCAGTCAAGGACCCCGGAGATGGGTCGCCGCACTGGAGACAAGACATGACACCCCACGCCCACGCCCGCACCCGCCGCCACCCGCGTCCCGGCCCGCAAGGCACATTGCCGCCACCCTGACTCCCCGCCTTTTTTAACGCCCGCAACACGCATTGCTTGCAAGCAATGCGTGCATGGCAACGTGCGCCCCGAATTTCCGCACGGGCGCAAAGTGAACGCTTCGAGGAACGCCGCATGTTCATCAAAAACACCTGGTATGTAGCCGGCTGGGATAAGGAAATCCCTGGCGAAGGCATGTTCTCCCGCACCATCATCGGCGTGCCTGTCGTGATGTACCGCAAGGAAGACGGCAGCATCGTCGCGCTGGAGGATCGCTGTTGCCATCGTGGCGCGCCGCTGTCGGTCGGGCGCAGGGAAGGCGATTGCATCCGCTGCATGTATCACGGCCTGAAGTTCGACAGCGCGGGTAGATGCATCGAGGCGCCCGCGCAGGAGCGCATTCCGCCGCAGGCCAAGGTGCGCAAGTTCCCCATCGTCGAGCAGCACCGCTGGGTGTGGATCTGGATGGGAGACCCGGACAATGCCGATCCGTCGCTGATCCCGGATACGCAGTGGCTGGACCATCCGGAATGGCGCAGCCTGGACGGCTACATCCACTACGACGTGAATTACCTGCTGATCTGCGACAACCTGCTGGACTTCTCGCACCTGCCGTTCGTTCATCCCACCACCCTGGGCGGCAGCGAGGACTATGCCGCGGTGCAGCCCAAGGTCGAGCGTATCGATGGCGGCGTGCGGATCACGCGCTGGGCCATCAATACCGAAGCGCCCGCCTTCGCCAAGGCCGTCAAGGACTATCCCGGGAAGGTCGATCGCTGGAACATCTACAACTTCACGATCCCCGCCATCCTGCTAATGGATTCCGGCATGTCTCCCACCGGCACGGGCGCGCCGGCGGGGGTGCGCGTCGATGCCGCCGAATTCCGTGGCTGCCAGGCCATCACCCCGGAGACGGAAAACTCCACGCATTACTTCTTCGCCCATCCGCACAACTTTGCCATCGACAAGCCGGAAGTCACCGCGTCGATTCACCAAAGCGTGGTCACCGCGTTCGACGAAGACCGCGAGATCATCTCGGCGCAGCAGCGAAGCCTTGAGCTTGAGCCCAACTTCAAGATGATGCCGTTTTCCATCGACGCCGCGCTTTCGCAATTCCGTTGGGCGGTGAACCAGAAGCTCGAAGAGGAAGCGGCAGCGTCCGCGCGGAGGTAGCACGGCATGCTCGAACTGATCGTATCCAGGATGACCGCGGAGGCCGAGGGCATTCTCGGCATCGAGCTGCGGCGCCCCTGCGGTGGCGCCTTGCCGGCGTTCACCGCGGGCGCGCATATCGATGTACACCTGCCCGGCAATATTGTCAGGCAATACTCGCTGTGCAACGACTCCGACGAGACCGACCGCTACTGCCTTGGCGTGGGGCTCGCGCCGTTGTCGCGTGGGGGGTCGCGGTATGTCCATGAAGGACTCAAGGAGGGCGACGCGCTCGCCGTGAGCGCGCCGCGTTCGCTGTTCGGCATCGACGCGGCTGCCACTGCGCATCTGTTCATCGCCGGCGGCATCGGCATCACGCCGATTCTCAGCATGATCCGCTGGTGCGAGGCCAACGGCCGGCCGTGGAAACTGCTCTACTGCATGCGCTCGCGCCAGCGCGCGGCTTACCTGGATACGTTGTCGCGCTACGGGGAAAGGGTGCAGTTGCATGTCGATGACGAAAGCCAGGGTGCGCTGGCGGATCTTGCCTCTTTTCTTGGCGGGCTGCACGAGGGTGGGCACGTGTATTGCTGTGGGCCTTCGCCGCTGATGGATGCGGTGGCTGCCAAGGCGGAGTCGGCAGGTGTGCCACGCGCTGCCACGCATTTCGAGCGGTTCAGCGCGGATCCGCAGCAGGCCAGTGCACATGCCGATGCCGATGCGGACGAGGCTTTCACGGTTGTCCTGCACCGGCACGGCAGCCGTTTCACCGTGCCCGCCGGTTCCACCATTCTCGAAACGCTCGAGCACAACGGCGTGCCGTTGCCGTTCTCCTGCCGCGAGGGATTGTGCCGCAGTTGCGAGGTGCCCCTGCTGTCCGGCAAGGCGGACCACAGGGACTACGTGCTGAGCGACGCAGAGCGCGAGGCCAACACCGCCATCATGATTTGCGTTTCCCGGGCGCTGACTCCCGAGTTGGAACTGGACATCTGAGCACGCCGCGCAGCCCCACTGCCTGGCAAGAGCACCGCAACACGCGCCACCCAGATGGCCGCGATCATCCAAGGAGACAAGATGATGTTCCATCCCGCTCGCTCAATACTGGCTGCCGTGCTTGCCATGGCCGGCCTGGCAGCAACCCCTGCGCGTGCCGACATCAACGTCGGCGTCACCCTGTCGCTGACCGGTCCCGCGGCGTCGCTCGGCATGCCGGCAAAGCGCGCGATCGACCTCCTGCCAAAGGAGGCAGCAGGGCAGAAGCTGAACTTCATCCTCCTCGACGACACCTCGGATCCCAGCGTCAGCGTGCGCAACTTTCGCCGCCTGGTGGATGAGCACAAGGTGGATGTGGTGATGGGCTCCTCGGTTACGCCGTCGACCATTGCGCTGGTCGACGTTGCCGCCGAGACCAAGGTGCCGTTGATGAGCCTGGCTGCCAGCGCCAAGATCGTGGAGCCGCAGGACGAGAAACGACGGTGGGCATTCAAGGCGATCCAGAATGAGAACCTGATGATCGGCGCCACGCTTGACCATATGCAACAGGCCGGGACGAAGACACTGGCATTCATGGGTTTCTCGGATGCCTATGGCGACGCATGGCTGGCCGCACTCCAGCCGCTGGCGGACAAGGCCGGTATCAAGCTTGTGGCCACGGAGCGTTATGTCCGCACGGACACCAGCGTAGTCGCGCAGACACTGAAGATCATCGCCGCGAAGCCGGACGCCGTCCTTGTCGCCGCATCCGGCACACCCGGCGCCCTGCCGCAGAAAGCGCTCACCGAGCGCGGGTACAAAGGACGCGTCTACCAGACCTACGGCATTGCCAACCGGGACTTCCTGCGCGTTGCCGGAAAGGATGCGGAGGGCGCGATCTTCGCGGTCGGGCCGGTGCTGGTAGCGGACCAGCTTGAGCCTGGCAGCCCGATGCGGCCCGTCGCGCAGGATTTCGTCAAGCGCTACGAGGCCGCGTACGGCTCTAACTCAGCCTCGATCTTCTCGGCCAACGTCTGGGATGCGGGCCTGGTGCTGCGTGCGGCGATTCCCGCCGCCCTTGGCAAGGGCAAACCGGGCACAGAGGCGTTCCGCATCGCGCTGCGCGACGCGTTGGAGAGCACCAGCGGTGTCGTGACTACCCAAGGCGTGACGACGATGTCCCGGTCCGACCATGTTGGCTACGACAAGCGGGCAGCGGTGCTGGTCCAGATCCAGAATGGCGTCTGGAAATACCTGAAGTAAATCACTGCCTCTATGGCTTGCCGCTGAACTTGCGGTGCATTTGCGCCAGCAGCGGCGAGCGCGGCAGCAGATCGGCCTTGCTTTCCAGCTCGATCAGCCGGCCGGAGCGGTGCAGGTCCTGGATGATGCGGTCCACCGCCGCCACCGTGTCTTTTTCGCCCTTGCGCACCCAGGCCACTTGCGGGGCGGGATCGACCTCGTCGGGCAGCACCGCGTAGTCGCGCCATTCCGGATCGCGCGCCACYAGCGTGTTCAGTGTCACACTCTCATGCACGGCTGCCACGCACGAGGCGCCGCCGCGCAGCGCCAGCAGGGATTCGGACATGCCTTTGAAGCCTTTGAGCTCGGCGCCGTACTGCGCGCTCAGCGGCTTGGCATAGCTGCTGCCCTGCGAAAGGCAGACCGGCTTGCCGCGCAGGTCCTCCCAGCGCTTGATGCCGCTGCGCTTGAGAAAGACCGCGGTGCCGCCGTTGCGATAGTACGGCGTGGGGGCGTAATCCATCTGCGTGGCGCGCTCCGGCGTCAGCAGCATGCTGGCAACCAGCAGGTCCACCTTGCCTTGCTGCAGGAACTGCACGCGGTTGGCTGGCAGCACGGGTACCAGTTCGGCTTGCACGCCCAGGTCCCTGGCGATCTGCCTGGCCAGCTCCGGGTTGAAGCCGATCATCTCGCCGCTGGCCGGATCGATCGAGCCGAAGCCGCCCGTGCCGTTGACGATGACGCCGATGCTGATTTTCTTACGCTGCTGGATGCGATCCAGCGTGGCGTCGGCGTGGACGGCGGTGCTGCCGAGCAGCGTGGTGAGCACCAGGGCAAGGAGGGCGCGGCGTGGTGAGTCAGATAGCCTGGGCATGGGAATGCATACTGGTGAGGTGTAAAGCGACGGCGTGATGCCGGCACGCGCGCCTTGTGCTGAGCAAGCGCTTATCAATCGTCGGCCAGCTGGAACAGGCAATCGCCGCGCTGCGTGTGCGCGGGCACGCGCTTGCAGATCACCAACCCGCTTGCCGGGAAGCGCGCGATCGCCGGCTCGCGCTCAAGGCTGTGCGGCGTATGCAGCAGCGCCGCAGGCTGGCCGGCGTCCACGCGATCGCCAAGCTGCACCAGTGGCTCGAAGATGCCGTCTTCCCGCGCATAAACATAATGGCGCTCCCGGTCCACGCGCAGCAGTCGGGTGGTGTGCGGCGCCGCAGCAGGCACCAGCGGGCCGCGCACAACGCCAAGGTGCCCGAGCAGATGCAGCAGGCCTTGCCACGCATCTTGCAGCGCCACGGCATCCACCATGCCCGCGCCGCCGAGTTCGGTCAGCAGTGCCAGCACGCCCTGGCGGCGCGCCGCCGCCAGCAAGCCGACCGGGTTGGGCACCTCATTGATGAAGGTGTGCGGCAAGCCGAAGGCATGCACCGCGTCGAACAGTCGCGCCTTGGCGGCAGCGTCTTGCGCGGCCTGGGCAAACAAGGTGGCGCCGTGGTATTGCAGTGAACTGCCGCCGGAGTGCAGGTCGATCGCCAGGCTCACGCGCGTGAGCAGCGAACGCTCGATATAGTCCGCGATGACCTGCGTCGGCGTGCCGCGCGCATCGCCGGGAAAGCTACGGTTGAGATTGCCGCCGTCCAGCGGCGACGTGCGCAGGCCGGCTTGCGCGGCCGGATAGTTGGCCATCGGCAGCAGGATCACCTGGCCTTGCACCATCTCCGGCGTGAGCGCGCGGATCAGCCGCGAAACCAGGATCTGGCCTTCGTATTCGTCGCCATGGTTGCCTGCCATCACCAGCACGGCGGGGCCTTCGCCGTTGCGTACCGAGGCGATCGGGATGGGCAGCCAGCCATAGGCGGAGCGATGCGCGGAGTGCGGCAGGCGCAGGTAGCCGGTGTGCTTGCCCGGCGCGCCGAAATCGACTTCGCTGTGGATGGGGGAGGCGGGCGCGTGCCCCGGGGAGGAAGCCATGGTGAAGTCGTCGGGTGAGGGCGGCGCGAGCCTTGCAGCTCGCGCGGCGTACGGGAACCCGTCACTCTACGCAGCCGGCCCGGCTTGCGGAAGGAACAAATCGGCGCATGGATATGCGTGCGGCGTGCGCACGTTTTGACTTCCGGTCGCCACGGCTGCCACGCTGCCACGCTGGCAGGTTTTCCGGATTTGCTACTGCGGTTTTATTCTTGGACCGGCATGCCGTCGCTTACCTAGACTGGTTGCCTGGCATCTCGCCAGCTCAATCATCGCCAGCAATATCTTCGAGGTGAACGGCTTATGAACCTGCGTGCAATTTTATCCACGGTCCTCGCCGCCACGACGGCGCTCGCCATCGGCGCCGCCCCGGCGCTGGCCGCCGACAAGCCCATCAAGGTCGGCGTGCGCGGCGGGGTGGACGAAGAGATATGGGAAGTGGTGACCAAGGTGGCCCGCAAGCAAGGCTTCAACGTGGAGCCGATCGTGATTACCGGCACCGCCAGCCCCAACGAGGCGCTGAACAACGGCGATCTCGATGCCAACGCGTTCCAGCACAAGCCGTTCCTGCGTGACCAGATCAACCAGCGCGGCTACAAGATCGTGGCGGTGGCGGACACGCTGATCTCGCCGATTGCCTTTTACTCGCGCAAATACAAGTCGCTGGAGTCGCTGCCGCAGGGCGCGCGGCTGGGTATTCCCAATGATCCGAGCAACCAGACCCGGGCGCTGGTGATCCTGCGCGATCATGGGCTGATCAAGCTGCGCGCGGGTTTCGACCCGTACACCGGCACGGCCACGCTGGGCGATATCACCGCCAACCCGAAGAAGCTGGACCTGGTGGAAAGCGCTTCGGTGGTGCTGGCGCGCTCGTTGCCGGACGTGGATGCCGCCGCCGTGGTCAACACCTTCGCCTACCAGGCCGGGCTGATCGCCACGCGCGATGGCATTGCGGTGGAGAAGAAGGAGCACAACCCGTACGTGAACGTGATTGCCGTGCGCGAGCGTGACAAGGCCGCGCCGTGGGTGGCACCGCTGATCAAGGCGTACCACTCGGACGAGGTGCGCAAGTTCATCCTGACCAAGTACCAGGGCTCGGTGATCCCGGCGTTCTGATGTGGCGGCTGCCGTTGCTCATGTTGTTGATGTTGTTCCCGGAGGATTTTCATCGTGTCACAGACGCCCCCGCTGCAATCAAGTCCGCCGCATATCGTCTTCGAGCAGCTTGGCAAGCACTACCCGGGCGCGCCCGCGGCCGCGTTGCAGGAGGTGTCATTCACGGTGGCGCGCGCAGAGGTTTTCGGCATCATCGGGCGTAGCGGCGCGGGCAAGTCCACGCTGTTGCGCACCATCAACATGCTGGAGCGTCCCAGCGCGGGGCAGGTGCGCGTGGATGGCGTGGACGTGGGCACGCTGGACGAGGACGGCCTGGTGGCGCTGCGCCGGCGCATCGGCATGATCTTCCAGCATTTCAATTTGCTATCGGCCAAGACCGTGTTCGAGAACGTGGCCTTGCCCTTGCGCGTGGCCGGCGTGCCGCGCGCGGAGATTGTGCCGCGCGTGATGGCGTTGCTGGAACTGGTGGGGCTGGCCGACAAGGCGCAGGTTTATCCGGCCACGCTGTCCGGCGGGCAGAAGCAGCGCGTGGGCATTGCGCGCGCGCTGGTGCACCGCCCGGAGATCCTGCTGTGCGACGAGGCTACCTCGGCGCTGGACCCCGAGACCACCGAATCGATCCTGGCCCTGCTGCGCGACATCAACCGCACGCTCGGACTGACCGTGGTGCTGATCACGCACGACATGGCGGTGATCCGCCAGGCTTGCGACCGCGTGCTGGTGCTCGACCAAGGCCGCGCGGTGGAGCTCGGCACGGTGTGGCAGGTGTTTGCCGAGCCGCGGGCCGCCGCCACGCTGGCGCTGCTGCGCCCGCTGCGGCTGGATTTGCCGGTGCCGGCCGGCGGCGAGTTTGCCCATGCCATGCATGCCGCCAAGGCGGCCAACGCATCGTACGCGAGTGCGCGCGCCAATATCGAAATACAGGCTTATGTTCCCGCCCATGGCTGACAAGTACGTAAAGGCGCTGGGCGAGACCTTGCTGATGGTGAGCGCCGCCTGCCTGGTGGTGTTCGTGTGCGGCATGGCGCTGGCCATCGTACTGACGTTGAGCGCGCCGGGTGGTTTGCGTCCGCGTCCGCGGCTGCACCGTACGCTGTCGGCGCTGGTCAACACCTTCCGCTCGATCCCGTTCATCATCCTGCTGGTGGCGATGCTGCCCGTGACGCGGCTGATCGTCGGCACCACCATGGGCACGTGGGCGGCGGTGGTGCCACTGAGCGTGCACCTGATTCCCTTCTTTGCGCGCATTGCGCAGGTCAGCCTGAACGAGATCGATCCGGGCCTGATCGAGGCCGCGCGCGCCATGGGCTGCCGGCGCTGGCACATCGTGCGCCACGTGCTGCTGCCCGAAGCGCTGCCCGGCATCGTTGGCGGCGCAACCGTCAGCGTGATTGCCATGATCGGCTCGTCGGCCATGGCCGGCGCGGTGGGCGCCGGCGGCCTGGGCGACCTGGCCATCCGCTACGGCTACGAGCGCTACGAGACCGCGGTGATGTTCAATGTGATCGTGATCCTGGTTGCGCTGGTCACGCTGGTGCAGTTCGGCGGCGAGCGGCTGGCGCGGCGCTTCGACCACAGGCGCTGAGCCGGCCACGGCGCGCGCTGGCGACTACTGGCGACTACTGGCGATTACTGGCGATTACTGGCGATACGACGGATCGCTGCGATCGAGCTGCCGCAGCAGGGCCGCCCAGTGCTTGCGCGTGACGGGGCCGCCGGCATTGCTCACCACCAGGTCCGCCACCTTGCGTGCCACGGCATCGGGTGCGATCACCAGCGGTGCGCCGCCGGATTGCGCGGCCAGCTGCGCCACGCAGGCGCGCTCCGGCATATGCAGTTCCTGGAAGGCTTGCGCAATGGTGGGCGCGCACGTCAGCAGGCCGTGGTTGCGCAGGATGAAGATATCGCGCTCGCCCAGGTCCGCCACCAGCCGGGAGCGTTCATCCAGGTCGATGGCGATGCCTTCGTAGTCGTGATAGGCCACCCTGTCGAAGAAGCGCATGGCGTGCTGCGAAATCATCAGCAGGCCATCGCGCTGCGCCGACACGCCGATGCCGGCAGCGGTGTGGGTATGGAGCACGCAGCCCACGTCGTGGCGCGCGGCGTGGATGGCGCTATGGATCACGTAGCCGGCCGGGTTGATGCCAAGGCCAGTGTCGTCGCGCAGGATCTCGCCGTCGATATCGACCTTGACCAGGTTGGACGCGGTGATTTCTTCGAAGGCCACCCGGGCTTGCCAACGCTGCAATCGGCATATGGAAATGCAAGAGCGGAAGGACGGCGATGCGGCCGCGATGCGCCATCCCGTAGAATCCTCCCCTGCGCGGCCGCTCCCATGCATCGCGCGCCGTGCACTGACCCAGCACCACACATAAAACCAATAACGCAGGAGCCCCCCCTTGAAGAAGCCCTTCGCCCTCATCGCCGCCGCGGCAGCATTGACGACGGCTGCCACCTTTGCCCACGCCGCTTATCCCGAGCGGCCCATCAAGCTGATCGTGCCTTTCCCGCCGGGGCAGGCCACCGACATCTTTGCGCGCGCCCTGGCCGAGCGGCTGGGCAAGCAGCTTGGCCAGCCGGTGGTGGTGGACAACCGTGCCGGGGCGGGCAGCAACCTCGGCATGGAGATCGCTTCCCACGCCGCGCCCGATGGCTACACGCTGGTGATGGCCGGCAGCGCGATGGCGGTCAACCAGACGCTATACAAGAAGCTGAACTACAACCCGCGCCAGGATTTCCAGCCGATCTCCGGCGTGTTCTCGGTGCCGCTGGTGTTCCTCGCCACGCCGGCTTCCGGCATCGTCTCGCTGCGCGACCTGATCGCCAAGGCCAAGGCCGCGCCCGGCAAGTACAGCTACGCCAGCGCGGGCGTGGGGGGTACCCAGCATCTGTCGGCCGAAATGCTCAAGGCCCAGGCGGGCATCTTCATGGTGCACATCCCCTACAAGGGCAGCGGCCCGGCGCAGTCCGACTTTCTCGGCAACCAGATCCCGCTGATGGTGGACTCGGTGACGGCGGCGCTGCCCCTGATCCAGTCGAAGAAGGCCGTGCCGCTGGCGGTCACGGTGGCCAAGCGCGCGCCGCAGCTGCCGTCGGTGCCCACGGTGCGCGAGCAAGGCGTTCCAGGCTTCGAAGCGCTGGGCTGGGCCATCCTGATGGCGCCCAAAGGCCTGCCACCCGCGCTCGTGAGCCAGCTCAACGCGGAAACGGTGAAGGCGCTGCAGTCGCCCGAGCTGTCGAAGTTCATCACCGACCGCGGCTCGGAGCCGATGCCGATGAGCCCGGAGGAAACCGGCAAGTTCGTCGACAGCGAGATCCACAAGTGGGGCGCGGTGGTGAAGCGTTCGGGCGCCCAGGCTGATTAGGCGCGGCTAACAAAACCATGTCATCGTCACATGCCTGTTGAGCGTTGCCATGAGGCGATGGCGCAGCGGCTTGCAAGTGACCGGAATCCATGCGTCTAACGCACGGCTGTCAGCCATCGCATCAGGCGTTCGACAGGGCCTTGCCTCATCTTGAAACTCCAAACCCAGGCCACGATTGTTGCAAATGCCAGAAAAGCTGATGCGGCCAGTGCGGCGTCGGTCAGAGTACAGTTGCCATCCAGCGCCCCAAGTGTTTCCAGCAGGCCCATGYCGATGAAAATGTGTGCCAGATAGATGCTGAGGGTCATGCGCCCGGCGGGTAGCAGGAATCTCAACGGCCGACCGGGCCACTGGCTGGAAATGCGCAGGCAAACGCCAATGGCAGCGCTGGCGGAGCCAATGCCCATGAGCAGATATAGCGGGCCCGGTGGCATAGGTGTCGTGCCTAGCAGCCAGGCAAAGGCGCTGTCCTGGCACAGGTGTGAGATTACACCAGCCAGCACGGCCATCGACAATCCGGTTCCTGCCAACGCCCATTGCGTACTGGCGCGTTGCAGTGGTAGATGTGCCAGCAACATGCCATATAGAAACAGCGCGAACCATGGCAGCACCGGATGGAATCCGTTGAACAGCAGGTTACGAGCGAAGCCGGCCGGCGTCCACAGGTCGGTGTAGTGTAACGCTGCCCATTCCCAACCTTGACTGTAGTCGGAGTTCAGCAAAGCCCACAATGAAACAGTTGCCACGGCCAACATGGTGGCGAGCAACGGCGCAATCCTAGCTCGCAGCAACGGCAATGCCAGCAGGAAATACACTGCGTAGTAATGGATGATGTCGGCGGGAAATATCAGCAGATTAAGTAATCCTGCACATAGCAGGAATAGCGAACGGCGTAGCGTCCATATGCGTGCCGTTGTCGACTCCAGATTGCGTGTTGCTAGCACTAAGCCCATGCCAGCCAGCACTACAAAGGTGGCTGACGCCTTGCCTTCAAGGAAGCCCAATAGTCCGTCCAGCCACGCCGGCCCACGGGCGGCAGGCTGCATCGCTAACCGGAAGTTGACCAGTGTCATTCCGGCCAGCGCCAGATAGCGAGCCAGATCCAGACCATCCAGGCGCGGTCTTGCGGGGGGAGCAGACGTCATGTTCCAAGCAAGCCGTGCAGGAGCCCTGGATGGAGCGCATCCATTGCCTGGACAGAGGGATTGTCTTGGTAGCCGGCGGTTTCTGCCTGCGCCATCAACGCCTGGCGCAAGGCATCGTTCTCAACAATATCTAGCATTGCCTGTGCCACTAGCCGCGCGGGCGCAGTCGGTTTGAACACGCCTCGCTTCATGGCACGTTCGATTGCATTTGTCAGGGTATCGAGCAATTGCCTGCGATTGTTCTCGAACGCAGGCATAAGAGCGGGACTTCGCGCGATTTCCGCCAGGCATTCAACGCCCAGTATCGCCCATTCGCGCTGCCGGCAAAGCGCCCAGTATGCTGCAAGGAACTGCTTTACCTGTTCCGTTGATGGATTGGCGGTTCTTTCGAGTGTGCGTAGCAGCGGCGCTAGTTCGGCCTGCTCCTGATTTGCAACTTCGGCAATAAGAGCCTGTTTGCCGGGAAAGTAGTTGTACAGGTTGCCCAGACTGACTGACGCAGCCAAAGCTATATCGCGCATGCTGGTCGCGTGAAAGCCCTTGTCTATGAAGCAGTCGATGGCGGCCTGCATGATGACGGTACGACGATC
>NZ_JBFRDD010000021.1:0-123286 GCF_052113425.1 Cupriavidus sp. YAF13 | reverse complement strand
CTCAGACATGGGTCCCTCTTTTCCGCTCTTTTCGTCGAAGCCCGAGGCGCCCCATACGGCATAGGTAAACCTTGACGGCTCGCTTCGCATCGCGCTGGGGTGTTTCCCGCCCCTCGGGCGGGAAACACGGCTGCCACAGTTGGTTGATCTTGCCGCTGGTTGGCTCCCCTCTCCCGCGCTTGCGGGAGAGGGGATGGGGGAGAGGGCGGGCGACCGATATGCCGCCGTCATGCCAATCCGCATTGACCTGCCGTACCTTCAAAACAAATGGCGCATGCCCAGCATCACCGTCGTCTGGTTGTTGCGGCCGTCCAGCTTCTTGCCGCTGTCGCCGGTCCAGTTGGTCGTTGCGTTGCCGAACAGGCCGGACCAGTCGCCATGTACCCAGTCGTACGCCAGTGCCAGATACACGTCGGTGCGCTTGCTGAAGGCGTCGGCGCGGGTGCGGTCGTGCATCACGCTTGCGGTCAGCGTGACGGCGGGGGTGACCGTGTAGTTGGCACCCACGGTGAAGAAGTCGTCGCGCCGGCTGCTGCCAAACACCGAGTTGAACGCGGCGCGGTTAGTGGCCGTGGCGGCGGTCGACATGCTGGTGATGGTGGCGGTATCGGTGCCGCCCTTGGACGAGTCGAAGCCAGCGTCGCGGTCGCTGTAGATATAGTTGGCGAACAGGCTCGCGCGGCCCGCCGAGGCTTTCAGCCCGGCCAGGTAGATGCGCGCGGCGCGGCTCATGCTGTCGCGGGTCTGCTGGAAGTCGCCCACGGCCACGAGCGGGCCCGAGGCGTACTTCACGCCCAGCGAGACCGACGACATCGCGGCGCCTTTGCCCGCGGTCTCGCCCAGCGCGTACTCGGCAATCAGCGCCACCGGGCCGTAGTTGCCGGTGTAGCTGATCGCATTGTCATAGCGCTGGCCGGTCAGGAAGACCATCCACGCATTGGACGGCGCGGCGCCCACGCCGAGCGGGTCCACGTGGTACAGCATGGTGTTGGCCGTGGTGTATTGCCGGCCCAGCGCCACCTCGCCGTAGCGCTTGCTGCCGATCCTCACATAGGCCTGGCGCCCGAAGAGCTGGCCCTGCTGGTCGAGCTTGCCGGTGTCCGCCAGCAGGCCGTTTTCGAGCACGAAGCCCGCCGACAGATCGCCGCCCAGGTCTTCGCTGCCCTTCAGGCCGAAGCGGCTGCCGTACAGAAAGCCCTCGCCACCCTGTTGCAGGCCAGCCAGCGCGCTGCCGTTGGGGTCCGAATGGGTCTGGTAGGTGAGCGCGGTGTCGATCACGCCGTACAGCGTGACGCCGCTCTGCGCCATTGCGGCGGCGGGCAGGCTCAATGCGAGTGCGCCAAGCCGGTGCTTGTTAGTCATGGTGTTTCCTCCTCCAAGGGCAATGGGGGGCCCGCGCAGGGGTCTTTCGCCCTGCGTCGGGGTGTGGCGTGGGTGGTTCAGCGCCGGGAGGCGCCGGGGTTCAGATCCGGAAATCAGGCCCGGAAGTCTTGCCAGCCGTCCATGCCGGCCGGCCCGGTGATACGTGACAGGGGGAAGGTCTCGCCCTCGCGCAGCGTCTGTACCTGTCCCTCGGCAGTGAAGTGCAGCGCGTGGCGTTCGCCCAGCACGGTGCCGTTGCTGCCGTCGGAGAGCAGCGCGGAGCCTTCCGGCAGCGCGAAGACCTGCTCCGGCGCATTGATGTGCAGGAACTCCGCCAGGCGCTCCTCGCGGCTTTCGCCGTTATGGCCGGCGGGCTTGCCGCTGATGAAGTGCGGGTTGATCTGGAACGGCACCAGGCGCAGCGCGCGCAGCGAGGGCGGCTGCACGATGGGCATGTCGTTGGTGGTGCGGATGGTCGGGCTGGCCACGTTGCTGCCGGCGCTCCAGCCCACGTACGGCGTGCCGGCCTGCACCTTGGCGCGGATCGCGTCGACGAGATTGGCGTCGTACAGGCGCTTGAGCAGCGCGAACGTGTTGCCGCCGCCAACCGCGATGGCTTCGGCCTCGTCCACCGCGCGGCGCGGGTCGGCACTGTGGTGGACGGACGCCAGCGCGTAGCCCAGGCGCTCGAACATCGGCTTGACCATGCCTTCATAGGCATCGAAGCTGAAGGTCACGCCGGCGAAGGGGATGAACAGGACCTTGCGCGGCTCGTGCTTGAGCAGGGCATGGATCTGCGCGTCAGCGTGTTCGAGGTAGCCGAGGTTGTCCTTGCGGGAGCTGCTCATCAGCAAGATGCGTTGGTTCATGTCGGGTTCCGGTAGTTCAGTCGTGATGTCAGGTTCAGGCCACGGCGGCGGCGATCAGCTCGGCCACGCGGTCGATTTCCTCATGGGTATTGAAGTAATGCAGCGAGACGCGCGCCATGGTGGACACGCCGTAGCGCGCCAGGATGGCATCGGCCATGAAGTTGCCGGCTTCGATGATGCACTGCTGCTGCTCCAGCGCGGCTACGATTCTCGCCGGGTTCACGCCGCGCACATTGAAGGGCACGATGCCGATGCGGTCGGCGGCATCGGATGGGCCGTAGAGTTCGAGGCCAGCGACGGCGCAGAGCTTCTGCACGGCGTAGGCGGTGAGATCCAGCACGCCCCAGCTCGGCTGGCGCACGCTGAAATGCGTCGGCAGGCCTAGGGTGCCGTTGAGGGTCTTGAGCATGCGATCTTTGCGTCTTGCCGTTTTTGTGTCTCTATATAAGAGACGGTGTCGCTGCATTTGTAAAATGCCAGGCTTGGCCGTGGCATCGAACAATCAGGGTAAACACCGAACGCCGCCGCGCAACGGCGCACGCATGTGTGCTTCGCCACACCATGACGCCGCCTATACTTGGGCGGGAATGTGCAAAGGAAGGGGCCCCGCATGCCAGTCCACGAGCAGCCTTCGGATGACGAACTGGCCCGCATTGCGCGCCGGCGCCGGCAGCTCGGCATTGCCCGGCGCGTGCGCGATGGCGACAGCAACTGGGCGCTGGCACTCTCGGGCGGCGGGATCCGCAGCGCGACGTTCTGCCTGGGCGTGATGCAGGCACTGGCCAAGGCGCCTGCACCACCGGTGGCCGGTCCCGCGCTGCATGCAGTTGCCAAGGAGGCGCCGTCGGATGCCATCCAGGAAGGCGACGGACCGGATGCCATCAACCCTGCCCCCGCGCCAGCCACCACCTCCTTGCTTGGCCAGTTCGATTACCTGTCCACCGTCAGCGGCGGCGGCTACATCGGTGCTTTCTTCTGCAGCCTGTTTGTGCCGGGCCGGTTGAAGCCGGGCACCACGCCGCCGGAGGCCGCGGCACTCGCCTACCGCACGCTGCAGCATGAGCCGCCGGAGCGCATCCGCTCGTCGGCATCCTACGGCCCCGACCCGGGGCGCGCCGCGATGGCGTGGCTGCGCGAGAACGGCCGTTACCTGACGCCGACCGGCGCCGGCGATTCGCTCTACGCGGCCTCGCTGGTGGTGCGCAACTGGTTCGCCATGCAGTACGTGATCGGCAGCGCGCTGCTGTTGCTGCTGGCGGTGCTGGCGTTGCTGCGCCATCTCGCCATCGGCACCTGGCTCGACCTGGGCCGGCACGAGATGGACCTGCTGCACGATGCCCGCCAGGTGTTCAATGAGGGCGGCCTGGCGATCTGGTGGAGCGAGTTGCTGTGGCTGCCGCTGGCGGCGCTTCTGCTGTTTGCCGTGCCGCCAGGCGTGGCGTACTGGCTGGTCTATCCGCGCGGCGGCGATGGCAAGGCGGCCTTGCGCTTTGACAGCCTCGCCACGCGCCTGGCCGCGCTGGCCGGCGTGGCGATGCTGGTCATGGCCGCGGTCCTGCACCACCTCGGTCCGGGGCTGGTGCTGTCGTGCCTGTTGCTGGCGATGGCGGTGCTGACGCTGTCAGGCGTGGCTTGCTGCTTTGTGTTGTGCCGGATGCCGCCGGCTACCGTGCAGGACTACCGGGTGCGGGCCACGCGCCTGCTGAGCCAGGCCATCGGCATTGCGCTGTGGCTCGCGGCGCTGGGCGTGGCGGACACCGTGGCGCGCACCTTCTATCTCTACACGCAGGCCTCCCATCAGCCCTGGCGCACGCTCGGGCTGGCGGCGACGCTGGGTGGGCTGGTCTGGCTGATCCGCTATGGCGCGGCGCTGGTCGACGGCAAGGGCGGTAATGCCGGTAATGGCAAGGGCCGCATGTGGCGCGCGCGCCTGCCGGCGTCGCTGCTGGCGGGCATTGCTGCCGCCGTGGTGGCGCTGCTGGTCTTCGTGCTGTGGTCGTGGCTGGTGCTGTGGGTGCGCTGGAATGGCGGCGAGCCGCTCGACTGGTTCACCTTCGGCAACGCCTACACCACGCCGGTGCTGTGCACGCTGATCGTGCTGGCGCTCGGGCTGACCATGATCGCGGGGCGTTTCGCCGGCTTCCTGAACCTGTCGACGCTGCAGCCGTTTTACTCGGCCCGCCTGACCCGCGCCTACCTTGGCGCCTCCAACGGCAAGCGCTTCATGCCCGGCAGTGGCGCGGCGCCCGCGCAGCAGCACGGCAGCCAGCGCGCCAGGCTGAGCGTGGCAGAGCCAGCGGACGGTGACGCGCTCAGCCTGAACACCTACTACGATCCCGTCATGCTGGCGCCGCTGCACCTGATCAATGTCACGCTCAACCTCACCGTGGATTCCGCCGAGCAGCTGGTGCAGCGCGACCGCAAGGGCAAGCCGCTATGCGTGGCGCCAGGACCCTTCGTGCTGCCGGCGACGGCCTCGCGCTCCATGCCCGAGGATTCCTTCGTGTGCTTCACCGTGGACGGGCAGCGCTATTTCCCGGAAACGCACAAGGCGGGCGGCAGCGAGCTCTCGCAATCGCGCACGCTGGGCGACTGGATCGCGACCTCGGGCGCGGTGGTCTCGACCGGGCTGGGCCGCTCCACCACGCTGGGCACATCGCTGCTGCTAGGGTTGGCCAACCTGCGCCTGGGCACCTGGTGGCCGTCGTACCCGCTGGATGCCGGCAGCGCGCCGCGCGCCGGCGGCGCAGACCGCAACCGCGTGCAAGCGGACCTGCCAGGGTCGCCCTGGCTGGGCGGGTTTATCACGCTGTTGCGCACGCAGTACTACCTGGCCTGCGAACTGAGCGCGCGCTTTCACGGCACGCGGCGCGGCTGGCAATACCTGTCGGACGGCGGGCATTTCGAGAACACCGCCGTGTATGAGCTGCTGCGGCCCGAGCGCGGGGTGGGGCTGGTCGTGCTGTGCGATTGCGGAGCGGACCCGGACTACCAGTTCGGCGACCTGGCCAACCTGATCCGGCTGGCTCGTATCGACATGGGGCTGGAGATCGTGGTCGATGCCGCGGCCGCCGGCGATGCCGTGCTGGGCAGCGTGTTCGGCACGCCGGAGGATTTTCTGCCGGCGGCACGCCAGAACCGGGCGGCGGCCAACAAGTGCGCGCTGCTGTTGAACGTGTACCGCGCGCTTGAGCCCGCCGCCACGCGCCGTCCCGTATCGCGCATCGTGCTGCTCAAGCCCTGCCCGATTGCCTCGGCGCCGGTTGATGTGCAGCAGTACCGCGCCGGCCATCCGGTATTTCCGCAGGAACCCACGATCGAGCAGTTCTTCAATGAAGCGCAGTGGGAGAGCTACCGCGAGCTGGGGTTCTCCATCGGTCAGCTTGTGTTCGGCGGCGGCCCCGGCGGCGATGCGGTGGCGCGCGCCTTGTGGGCGCGCTAGCGCCCGAAACCCACCACCTCTTCCAGCCGGCGGCTGGCTTCGCGCAGGGCTTCCAGCATGCGCGGGACCGATTCCTCATTCAGGCGTTGCTGCGGGCCCGCAATGGCCAGCGAGCCAACTACCTCGGCCTGGTCGCGCGACCACAGCGGCAGGGCCAGGCCCGCCACGCTGGCGGCGGCCTCGCCGCGCTGCCTGGCGTTCTCCAGCACACGGGCCCGGAAGGCGTCGTCCTGGAAGGCCAGGATGGCCTTGGCGTGCGCGCCCGCGTGCAGCGCAAAGCGCTGTCCAAGCTCGATAGAGAAGCGCAACTGATGCTGGCTCTGGACCATGCCGACGCATAGCCCCTCATGGCCGTCCAGCCACGACAGGAAGACAGTCTCGCCGCTTTGCGCGGCCAGCTTTTCCAGCACGGGCTGCACCACCTCGGCGGGCGAGAACGTCTTGCGCACCACCTGGCCCAGCTCGAACAGCCGCAGCCCCAGCGAATACTTGCCGCTGGCCGCGTCCTGCAGCAGGAAACCGTTGGCGGCAAAGGTGGCCAGCACGCGGTGCACTACCGCGTGATGCACCCCGCTGTGCTTGGCCAGCTCGCGCACGCCCCAGGTGGGCTGGCGCACCGTGAAGTAGGTCAGCAAGGCCAGCGCGCCGTCGAGAGTCTTGAGAGTCATACCGTTATCCTGCCTTGATCCTGCTTTGCATCGGCGGCATGGTACGGATAAGCGGCGCGCGGCTCAATCTTTGTTGTCGAGAAGGCACGGTGGCGGGGGGCGCCAGCCGGACCTCGTCGTACTTGCCGTTGTCAGGAAGTGCTCTGCGATTGCGGCGAAAGACGCAAAGCAGGTCTCGAAAACTGGCTTCTCTTTTGCGAACAGAAGAGGGAGCAGGCGCTGCGAGAAATCTCGGCGCAGGCCTTCGTCGCTACGGGCGCGATCCAGCGCGTTGCTCAGGACGGCGTAGGGCTTGGTATCGAACCCGTGATGTTGGCCCTTGAACTCTTCAACGTCTTTTGCCACGAGCGCGGCAAAGACAGCACGAGCCGGCTCGATTGCGTCTGGCCGTGCCGCGTGGATACGCCAGACGTCATAGACGTGGCGAACCAGCGCCGGGTCGGAGTCGCCACGCTGGTGCCCATCCCACTTCCAGGCGCAGCGTCGCAAGAGCGAAAGCACCTTCTCCGCGAGGGTCTCCGCGATCGAGATCGCAAGCATCTGGAAACGAACCGGCGTGTCGCGGGGAATGAAACGATCCAGCAGGTAGCCCATATCGAGCGCTTCGACCGGGAGCTTGGGCGGACGATGGATGAGTTCGACTTTCAACTCTGGACGCAAGACGCCGGAGACATCCTTGAATTGCGGACCATACTCAACCGCAAGCCTGTAGTAGCGACGGTTGTCGTTGGAGAACGGGTTGTTCTTGTCTTCGATTTTCGTAAAGACGAAGCCAACCCGGGTCAGGCGCTCCTCCAGTTCGGTCGGGATGTCGCCCAGGCGCTTGCGCGTCGAATGACCTTTCGGCAGCGCATAGCCATCCGGAGCGTCTTCCAGCAGAACCTCGATGTCGATGTCTTCCGACATCCGTTCGATGAGCCGTGGGCTTTCGACAGGCAGGTGCCGCCGGCAAAGACAAGCTGGCTCTTCAGTGCTACCCGAGCCGGGCGCGTATCTCCCTTCCTGCGCTCTTGCCGATGTGCGATGTGCACGATCCGGATTTTGGCGAGTGCAATCAGCGCATCGGTGATGTGGATGTCTTTTTCCGCTACCGCGGGCGGTAAGTTGTTCAGCAGGCCTGCCGAGCGAATTCGGTGAAAAAGTGCGCAAAAATCCATAAAAAACTCCCGATTCCTCGGGAGCCCCTTGCTTTCGCGCTTAACCCGGCTGTGCCCGCATCGCACGGAGCCGGACGGCCAGGCCAAACACTACCGGTTGACCACCTTGGCCGGCATCGCCAGCACCAGGAAGCAGCTCGCCACCAGGCAGCCTGCAAACAGGATCAGGCCAGCGCTCGGGCTGTGGAATGTGTCCTTCAGCCAGCCCAGCAGGTAGGTGGCCGCGAAGCCGCCCAGGTTGGCGATGGAGCAGGCCAGCGCAATGCCGGCGGCGGCCGCGGTGCCGCTCAGGAAGGTAGATGGCAGGCACCAGAACACCGGGAAGGTCGCCACGATGCCCACGTTGGCCACTGTCAGCATTACCAAGGTGGCGGAGGTGGAGCCGGTGACGAAGGTGCTGCCGACCAGGCCGGCCGCGCCTGCCAGGGTGGGCAGCACAATGTGCCAGCGGCGCTCGCGCGTCTTGTCGGAGTGGGCGCCGTTGAGCAGCATCCCGATCACCGCCGCGGCGTGCGGGATGGCGGTGAGCAGGCCGATGTGCAGCGGGCTGGCCACGCCGGAGTCGCGGATGATGGTGGGCATCCAGAAGCCGATGGAGTAAGTGCCCATCAGCAGGCACATGTCGATCAGGCCCAGCATCCACACGCGGCGATCGGCGAAGGCGGCCATGAGCGAGTGGTTGTTTTCCACCAGCACGTCCGTATCCAGGTTGCGCTGCAACGTGCGCTTTTCGTCCGCCTGCAGCCACTTGGCGTCCTTGATGCCGTTGGGCAGGTAGATGAACACCATCACGCCCAGCAGCACCGAGGGGATGGCCTCCAGGAAGAACAGCCACTGCCAGCCGGCCCAGCCGTGCATGCCGGCGAAAGCGGTCATGATCCAGCCGGACAGCGGGCTGCCGATCATGCTGGCAAGCGGCAGGCCCATCATGAACAGCGCGATGATCTTGCTGCGCTTGTGGGTGGGAAACCAGTAGGTCAGGTACAGCAGCACGCCGGGCAGGAAGCCGGCCTCGGCCGCGCCCAGCAGGAAGCGCAGCACGTAGAACTGCGTTGGCGTGGTGACGAACATGGTCGCCCCCGACAGCAAGCCCCACGTCACCATGATGCGGGCGATCCAGAGGCGCGCGCCCACCTTTTGCAGCACCAGGTTGCTGGGTACCTCGAACAGGATGTAGCCCACGAAGAACAGGCCCGCGCCCAGCCCGTAGATCGTCTCGCTGAAGTGCAGGTCGTCCAGCATCTGCAGCTTGGCCAGCCCGACGTTGATGCGGTCGAGATAGGCGGCGAGATAGCAGGCGCAGAAGAACGGAATCAGGCGCCAGGTCACCTTGCGGTAGATGTCTGGCTCGGCCGCCGCGGGTAGTACGCCCGCCGCGCCGTCTTGATACTGATACGACATGTTCACTCCTTTACTGTTTACCGTTGTCTACCGTGTGTGTGTCTTTTCCACCGCTGCGCTCGGCTGGCTTGTGCTGTTTGCTATGCAAGCAGCGGGCCAGGCCTGTTCAGTGATGGATGGGCTGTTTTTTATGGTTTCCGGCGGGCTGGCCGGGGTGTTGCGCGCCGTCCTTGTGCAGGGGCGGCACCGCTTTCCTTCATCCGGCACTCATGTAGTGCCTGCTACATGATCGTTCAGCGTAAGCTACATAAAACAAGCTAGCAAGAGCGTGGTGGTGGTTTTCTCCTCGGGGTTTTCCCCGTGCCGCGCGGCGTATGCATTGGGTGCGCGCGGCAGGGGGCGGCGGCAAGGTGGCTTGCCGGGAAAAATGGCGGACTGATGGCTTCAGGCCGGCCTGGTATTGTTCAGTGCCTGATTAATGAGTGGGTTGGTGAGCGGGAGCCGCGCGCAGCCGCGCGAGCGTATCGTCCACGTTGTCCCAGGCGGGCTTGTCGGGGGCGAAGCGCTTGCGCAGGTAGTGCACCAGTTGCGTCAGCTGATGGTCGTCCAGGCTCTCGCCAAAGGCTGGCATATAGCCCAGATCGCTTGTCCCCGGCGTGGGAATGCCATCCAGCAGCACGCGGATCAGGTTGTCCGGCTTGTCGCCGTGCAGGTTGGTATTGAGCGCGAGCGACGGCTTGATGCCGAATTGCCTGATGCCCTGGTCACCCTGGTGGCAGACCGCGCAGGCATTCTGGTACAGGCGCGCGGCGGGTCCGCCAAGCGTGCGCGCGGCTTCGGCGCTGCGTTGCTCGAGCTGCTGCGCCTGTGCGCTGGCCGCCGCCGCATCGGGCTGCGCGTCGCCGAACGATGCCACATAGTGCGCGATGGCACGCACATCATCCTCGGGCAGCAGCGCCAGTTCTTCGATCACCGGTGCCATCGGCCCGGCCGCCGCGCCATGATGCGGGGCGTAGCCGGTGCGCAGGTAGGAAAACAGCGATTGCTCCGTCCACGGCACCGGCGCGTGCGACAGCTTGCCTAGCGCGGGCGCTTCCCAGCCTTCGGCCTCGCCGCCGCCAAGATAGCGCCGGCCGCCTTGTTCGGCGCCCAGCGCGTTGCGCGGCGAATGGCAGGCGCTGCAGTGGCCCAGGCCTTCGGCGAGGTACGCGCCGCGGTTCCACTGCGCCGAGCGGGCCGGATTGGCCTCGAAGGGCTTGGGGCTGTGGAACAGCAGGTTCCACCCGGCCATCAGCGGGCGCAGGTTGTAGGGGAAGGCCAGCGCGGTCTCGGGCGCCTTGGCGCGCACCGGCTCGGCGGCCATCAGGTAAGCGTAGAGCGCCTGCAGATCGCCATCGCTGGTCTTGGCAAAGGCGGTGTAGGGGAACGCCGGGTAGAGATGCCGGCCATCGCGATGAATGCCCTGGCGCATGGCGCGCTCGAACGCCGCGTAGGACCAGTTGCCGATGCCGGTCTCGACATCGGGTGTGATGTTGGTGCTGTAGATGGTGCCGAACGGCGTGTCCAGCGCCTGCCCGCCCGCATTGCGCGCGCCGTTGGGCGCCGTGTGGCAGACCGCGCAATCCCCGGCCGCCGCTACCAGCCGGCCGCGCTCGATGGTGGCGGCCGAGTAGAAGCCGGCTTCGGGCGGGGCTACGGGCGCAATGGGCGCACGCCATGGCATTGCCGTGGCGAACAAGCCGGCCGCGGCGGTGGCGCCGGCCAGCAGCCAGTTGCGCTTGCGGGCGGCGCCGCGCTTGGGCGTGTCATCGGGATTGGCCTGCGCGGCCAGCGCAAGCCGGATGCGTTCGCCGCTGAAGGGCGGCTCGCGCAGGCGCACGCCGGTGGCGTCGAAGATGGCGTTGGCCACGGCCGGCGCGGCGGGCAGGGTGGCGGCCGCGCTCGTGCCGAGCGTGGCGCTGGCGGGGCTCAGCGCGCCGGCAATGCGCACTTCAGGCACTTCCGGCAGTTGCGCGCCGGCAAGCGCCGGCACGCTGGCATCGCGTACCGCGGGCAGGTTGGCGGCGGGCCAGCTATCGAAGCGGCCGCCGTCGACGGTGAGTTGCTGTGCAGCGCGCGCGGCTTCGTGCTGCAAGGCCACCGCATTGGCGCCGCCTTGTTCGCCCGCATCGCTGTCGTGTCCTAGCGTGACGCCGGTGACGCTGACCTCGCCGGTGGTGGCATCCACTTCGACTTCCGCTACCCAGGCCGACCAGCTGTGCACGGGCTGGCCGCCATCGGCCAGCCCGGCTTCGATGGTGCTGGCGTACGCGAAGCCGCGTCCGCGCCGTACGTTCTGTAGCACTTGCGCGCGTTCGCCGCGTGGCTGCCAGCCGGCCTGCGCCGCGACCCGGCGCACGAGGCCAGCGCCGCGCGCGTCGTCGAGATGGCGCAGCCGCAAGGCCACGGGATCCTGCGCGCTTGCGGCGGCCACCTCGTCCAGGTGCGACTCATGCGCGAACACGTGGGCGCGCGCTGCCTGCGCCGGCGTGCTCGGCGTGCGGGGCTGTCCTGGCAGGTCGGCCTGCGCGACGCTCAGGCTGTCAAAGCGGTAGGGTGGCAGGATGGCATCGTCGCCCGCGTCGCCTGCGCCGTGCAGGGCGGATGCGTCCGGCTCGATCTCGCAGACCGGCGCTGGCGTGTGCGTTAGCCACAGAGCCAACGGCGGCGCGTGCATGACCGCCGCGCTGCCGCGCGCGTCCACGGCGCTGTTGACGGCGTAGGCGGCGATTTCGCCATCGCGCGTCCAGGCGCTTTCGATATGGGTGTTGACCACGGCCTGCATGGCGCCAAGTTCATGGGCCTCCACGCGCACGCGTACCACACGCCCTGCCGAATGCGCCAGCAGGGCGGCATCGGCGGCGGCGTGGTGGGCGTACAGGGGATCTTCGTCGTTGCCCGGAGCCTGCCAGCAGATCAAGGTAATGCGGTCTTCGCCGATGCCGAGCAGGGCGGCGAGTTCGGCCCGCAACGCGCCGGGGCGGCGGCTGGGCAGCCACACGCGCAGGGCGCTGTCGCGCCAGTCCGCAATCGCGGTGCAGCCGGCGGCTTGCAGGCCGGCGAGTGGCCATTGATAGTCCTGCGCGCTGCGGCCAGCGGCATCCGCCATGGCCTGCTCGGCGTCGCCGTGTTGCGCAACGATACGGCGGGTAAGTGAGCGGGCAAGTGAACGGGTAAGCGGCATGCGCGACGCTGCCGCTTGCGGCGGTGCCTGCCAGCGGGCGCGCAGCGCGTTGGCGGCTTGCAGCGCCTGTGGCGCGGCATCGGCTGCAATGCCGAGAAAGTCGCCACGGCGCAATACCGTGGCAACGCCAGGCAGGGCGCGCGCGGCCGTCTCATCGCAGTCGATCAGGCGGGCGCTGCGCAGCGTGCCTGTTTGCCATGCCAGCACGGGCGGGCGGATAACGTGCCCTGCCAGCCACTCCCGCTCGGGCGGCGGCTGCCATGCGCCGGGGCCGGCCTGCGCCATGACGAGGTCGTCGCGCCCGCTCATGCCGCGCCATCCTGGCCGGCGGCCTGGCGCAGCAGCACGGCAGCGCGCTGCACCGCGCGCAGGATCTCCACGTGCGTGCCGCAGCGGCAAAGGTTGAAACGCAGCGCCTCGCGGATCTGCGCTTCGTCGGGGTCGGGGTTTTCCGCGAGGAGTGCCTTGGCGGTCATGATCATGCCGTTCAGGCAATAGCCGCACTGCGCGGCCTGCTCATCGATAAAGGCTTGCTGCACCGGGTCGGGCTGCCCGCCGGTGGCCAGCCCGTCAAGCGTGGTGATGGCGCGTTGCGCCACCGCTTTCACGGGAATCACGCAGGAGCGCGCCGCCACCCCGTCCACCAGCACCGCGCATGCGCCGCACTGGCCCAGCCCGCAGCCGTACTTTGGCCCGTTGCAGGCGAGGTCGTTGCGCAAGATGTAGAGCAGCGGCGTGTCGGGATCGACCTCGGCATCGAGTTGGTACGTGGTCCGGTTGACCCGGAGGCACAGGGGGCGGGGCGTGTTCATCGGGGGCTGGGGGCGTTTTTAGAACATCACTCGCTCGGGGCCGGGGCCCGGGGGGCACCCGGCGGTCTGGCTGGGGCGTGGCTCAGGCTGCGGCGGCCACGCGCCCGGCTTCCACCAGCGGCTCGTTGAACACATCGTAACCGAAGCACCAGTCCGGGTTCTCGTTGGTGCGCAGCCACGTGTTGTTGTGCGAGACCCGTTGCACCTTGCCGGCACGCTCGGCACGGTTGGCTTCGTACAGCGAGAACGCGGCGCTGAAGTCCGACAGCCCGGTTTGTTGCAGGCAGCGGGTCAGCATGGCCGCGTCTTCGATGGCCATGGCCGCGCCCTGCGCCATATGCGGCTTCATCGGGTGGCAGGCGTCCCCCAGCAGCACCAGGCGGCCGCGGCTCCACACCGGCAGCGGATCGCGCTCCAGCAGCGGCCACTTGGTCACTTCCACGGTGCCTTCAATCAGCGATTGCACGCCTTCGTGCCAGCCGTCGAACGCGGCGCGCATTTCCTCGATGCTGCTGGGCAGCCAGCTCTTGGTCATGTCCCAGGTGGGCTCGGGCACACCGGTGACGTAGTAGATCTCGTCAAGCTTGCTGGTGTCGAAGTACACCATCATATGGCGATCGTCGGACCACCACTTGGTGCAGCGGTCATGGGTGAAGCCCTTGACACGCGCGATCGGGAACACGGCGCGGTGCGCCACGTAGCCGGTGTACTTGGGCGGCTCGGCGCCCAGCAGGGTCTCGCGGATGCGGGAGTTCACGCCGTCCGCGCCGATCACGATGTCGGCTTCGTCCACCGTGCCGTCGGCAAAGCTCAGGCGCACCACGTGGCCCAGGTCTTCCACGCTGGCCAGCTTCTTGTCGAACAGCAGCGTGCCGGGCGCCACCGCCTCGGTCAGCAGGGCGTGGAAATCCCCACGGTGCACGGTCAGGTAGCTGGCGCCGTAGTGCGACAGCGCGTAACGCCCCAGCGGGATCTGGGCGATCACTTCGCCGCTTTGCCAGTCGCGGCTGTACCAGAAGTCCGGGTGGCAGCCCATGTCATTGAGCGCATCCTCGAGGCCCAGCCGGCGCATGATCTTCATCACATTCGGCCCGACGTGGATGCCGGCGCCCAGGCGCGAGAACGCCGGAGCCTGCTCATACAGCCTGACTTGGAACCCGGCGCGCTGCAGCAGGGCGGCCGCAACCGTCCCCCCCAGTCCGGCGCCGATCACTGCGATCCGTGGTTTGCCTTGCACGATATTTCTCCTGGCGGTGTGATGTGGGTCTGAAGTGGCCGTCTGGCCAATCGGTAAATCGAGTGTACACACTAGAAATTTGCTTGTAAAGAAATGACATGCCATTCCTATGGAAAACCCTGATGCCAAAGTGACTGCCTCGATTCAATGCCCATAAACCGTGAAAACAAGCACCATATGAGAGGTTGATTCATGAAGCAGGCACTGAAATCGTGCGTCATGCCCGGTCGAACGTCTTGTTGTGCAAATAGCGTGTGTACACTACAATCGTTCGCAGGACACGGAGACCGCTGAAGGCTCCGGTCCGGCCGTGCAGGGCGCTTCTCCGCTAAGGCGGGCGCCAGGGCGGGTGGACAGAACAGACAGATGACGGAGTCGACAGTGCAGAAAATTTTCCGTATCGGCCAGATCGTGCCGAGCTCGAACACCACCATGGAAACCGAGATCCCGGCGATGCTGACGTTGCGCCAGCAGGTGCGCCCCGAACGCTTCACCTTCCATTCCAGCCGCATGCGCATGAAGAAGGTGGTCAAGGAGGAGCTGGCCGCGATGGATGCCGAGTCCGACCGCTGCGCGCTGGAGCTGAGCGACGCTCGCGTCGACGTGCTGGGCTACGCCTGCCTGGTGGCCATCATGGCCATGGGCCACGGCTACCATCGCGTTTCGGAACAGCGCCTGCAGGCCCATACCGCAGCCAACGGCGCTGACGCGCCCGTGATCACCAGCGCCGGCGCGCTGATCGATGCGCTCAAGGTGATCGGCGCCAAGCGCATCGCCGTGGTCGCGCCGTACATGAAGCCGCTGACCGAGCTGGTGGTGGACTACATCCGCAACGAAGGCTACGAGGTGGTGGACTGGCGCGCGCTGGAAATCCCCGACAACCTCGAAGTCGGCCGCCATGACCCGGCCAGGCTGCCTGGCATCGTCGCGCAGATGAACACCAAGGATGTGGATGCCATCGTGCTGTCCGCCTGCGTGCAGATGCCGTCGCTGCCGGCGGTGGCCAAGGTGGAAGCCATGACCGGCAAGCCGGTGATCACGGCCGCCATTGCCACCACCTACGYCATCCTCAAGCAGCTCGACCTGGAGCCGGTCGTGCCCGGCGCCGGTGCGCTGCTGTCGGGTGCCTATTGATCACGCCTTCGGTAAAGGGAGCCCAGCAATGAGCGAGTTTCTCCACGGCGGCAATGTGTTCGCCAATGGCATCCGCCAGCACTACCTGCGCTACGGCGGCAGTACCGGCGCGCGCGCGCAGCGCGATGCCGTGGTGATCGTGCCCGGCATCACCAGCCCGGCGGTCACCTGGGGCTTTGTCGGCGAGCAGTTCGGCAAGCACTTCGATACTTACATCCTGGATGTGCGTGGACGCGGCCTGTCCGAGGCCGGCGATGCGCTGGACTACGGCCTGGACGCGCAGGCGGCGGATGTGGCCGCCTTTGCGCAGGCGCTCGGCCTGGCGCGCTATGCCATCGTCGGCCATTCGATGGGCGCGCGTATCGGCGTTCGCGCCGCGCGCGGCAATCCCGCCGGGCTGACCCGGCTGGTGATGGTGGACCCGCCCGTGTCGGGCCCGGGACGGCGCGCCTATCCGTCGCAACTGCCCTGGTATGTGGATTCGATCCGGCTGGCGCGGCACGGTATCGACGCCGAGGGCATGCGCCGCTTCTGCCCCACGTGGACGGATGAGCAACTGCGCCTGCGCGCCGAGTGGCTGCACACCTGTGACGAGCGCGCCATCGTGACGAGCTTCGAGGATTTCCACCGCGATGACGTGCATGCCGACATGCCGTCGGTACGGGTTCCCACGCTGCTGATCGTGGCCGGCCGCGGCGACGTGATCTGCGCCGAAGACATCGAGGAGATTCGCGGTTTGCTGCCTGCCGTGCAGGTTGCGCGCGTGCCGGATGCCGGCCACATGATCCCGTGGGACGACGAGGCGGGTTTCTACCGCGCCTTCGGCGATTTCCTCGGTGCGCCGCTGCTGCAGGACCAGGCTGCGGCCTGACCCGGCTGATCCGCCTGCTTCACCCGAAAAGGAGAGAACATGCCAGTAAGCGATCACGACCTGACCCAGGCCTGGCGCCAGGTGCTCACGCTGTCCCGGCTGCAGCCGGGACAGACCGTCACGGTGCTGACCGGCGCCGCCACCCATGCGCAAACGCTGCGCACCGCGCAGCTGGCGGCCGCCGCGATGGGTGCCATCGTCAACCGCCTGGACCTGCCGCCGGTCAACGCGGACAAGGCGCTGAGCCGAGACGCGCTGGCGTATCTCGGCACCACGCCGCTCACGGGCAACCCGGCCGCCATCGCCGCGCTCAAGGCCAGCGACCTGGTGCTGGACCTGATGACGCTGCTGTTCTCGCCCGAGCAGCACGAGATCCTTTCCGGCGGCACCAAGATCCTGCTGGCGGTGGAGCCGCCCGAGGTGCTGGTGCGGCTGGTGCCCACCGAAGGGGACCGCACCCGGGTGAAAGCCGCCACGGCGCGGCTGGCGCGCGCGCGGGAGATGCACATCACGTCCGATGCCGGCACCGACCTGCGCTGCGCGCTGGGCGAGTTTCCCGCCATCAGCGAGTATGGCTTCGTCGATGAGCCGGGCCGCTGGGACCACTGGCCAAGCGGCTTCGTGCTGACCTGGCCGGACGAGGGCGGTACCAACGGGCGCATCGTGCTCGATCGCGGCGACATCCTGCTGCCGATGAAGTCCTATGTGCAGGAGCCGATCGACATCACGGTCAGCAAGGGCTACGTCACCAGCATCGAAGGCGGCCTGGATGCCGAGCTGCTGAGCGACTACATGGCCTCGTTCAACGACCCCGAGGCCTACGCCATGTCGCATATCGGCTGGGGCCTGCAGCCGCGCGCGCGCTGGTCCACGCTCGCCATGTATGACCGCGAGGCCACCATCGGCATGGATGCGCGCGCGTTCGAGGGCAACTTCCTGTGCTCCTTCGGCCCGAACAACGAAGCCGGCGGCAGCCGCGCCACGGCCTGCCATATCGATATTCCCGTGCGCCACTGCACGGTGCGGCTGGACGGCGAGGCGGTGGTCGAACAAGGAAAGGTGCTGGATCACGAGTACCAGCAAGAGCAGCAAGAGCAGCAAAGGCAGCAACGAGACGCCAAGGGAGCCATCCATGCATGACGAAGTGAAGACCTACCAGCGCCAGGGTTTCGGCGCCGCGCTGGAACCCAAGGCACCCTACGGCCTGCTGATCATCGACTTCGTCAACGGCTTCGCCGACCCGGCCGTCTTTGGTGGCGGCAATATCCCCCAGGCCATCGCCAACACCGTGCCCCTGCTGGCCACGGCGCGCGAGCAGGGCTGGCCGGTGGCGCACAGCCGCATCGTGTTTGCCGACGACGACAGCGATGAGAATATCTTCACGCTGAAAGTGCCCGGCCTGCTGGGCCTGAAGGAAGACAGCCATAACAGCGCCATCGTCGCGCAGCTGGCGCCGCGCCCGGGTGAACTGGTGGTGCGCAAGACCGTGCCATCTGCCTTTTTCGGCACCTCGCTGGCCGCGTGGCTGAATCAGCGCGGCGTGCAGACGCTGCTGGTGGCAGGCTGCGTGACCAGCGGCTGCGTGCGCGCCAGCGTGGTCGATGCCATGTCGTACGGCTTCCGCCCGCTGGTGCTGTCCGATTGCGTGGGCGACCGCGCCATCGGGCCGCACGATGCCAACCTGTTCGACATGGCGCAGAAGAACGCCACCGTGATGCCGCGCGACGAAGCGCTCGCGATGCTGGCGCGGGCCACGGCCACGGCCACGGCTTAAGGGAAAGGCATCCGGCGATGCGCGATGACCGCCGGATGCGAGGCTCACGCGCGCTTGGCGCGTGCCGGCTTCTTGCGGGCGGCGGGTGCCGCCGCATTCGTCTCGCTCGGCGTTTCGCCAGCCGGGGAGATGCCGGTGCCCGGCACGCAAACCGTACTCAGCACCGTACGCTGGATCACATCGCGCCAGTGCTCCAGCGCCGGCTTGCTCATCATGGGCTCGCCCAGGAAAGCGCTGAGCGTATGATGGTTCGAGTTGTAGAAGTAGCCCAGCGACGCGATCACCAGGTAGATATCGCGGGCCAGCACATCGGGTTGGAACAGCCCGGCAGCCTTGCCGCGCGCCAGGATGCCGTCCAGCACAGACAGGGCGTAGCTGGAGATCTCCCTGAGCCGGCTCGACTTCTTGGCATGCTTGCCCTGGCTCATGTTCTCGCTGGACAGGATGGCGACGAACTCGGGGTGATCGAGGTAGTAGCCCCAGACGAAGTCGATCAGCTGGGTCAGCGCGCGCACCGGATCCTCGGGGTCGAGCTTGAGCGCCTGCTCGGCCTCGTTGAGCTGGATGTAGATGGTTTCGAGCACTTCGACGAACAGCTTTTCCTTGCTGCCGAAGTAGTAATAGATCATCCGGTCGTAGGTCTTGGCCAGCGAAGAGATCTTCTCCACGCGCCCGCCTTCGTAGCCGCGCAAGGCGAAGACCTTGATGGCGGCCTTGAGGATCTTGGCTCGGGTGTCCTGAGCTTGCCGGGCCCGGGTTCCGGCTGCCGCGCTTTTCTTAGCGGTCGGGGTGCTCATATGTTTGATACGTATTGCTTGTTCGAGCCTGGCAGTATAACGGCCAGGGCGGGCGGCGCCGGAATCCGGCAGGCCGCCAGCGTGCCTACCTGAGACATGGAACGAATGGAAACGACACCCGGCACCGGACCCCGGTCCGCCTCTCTTCCCGCATCGGCGCCGATGTCCCCGGGCGCGCAGCGCGACGCCCTGCTGCAGGCGCGCGGCGTGCTGCTGGTGACGCGCGCACCGCAAGCCGCGCCGCGGCCCGCGCCCGGCCAGCCCGGCGCGGCCTCCGACTACATCGCCGCGCAGCCCGACATCTTCGTGGCGGTGCGCGACACCGGCGAGATCCTGGCCTTCAACGGGCATGTTGACCTGGGCACCGGCATCCGCACCTCGCTGGCGCAGATCGTGGCCGAGGAGCTGGAGGTGCCGGCGGCGCGCGTGGCGATGACGCTGGGCCATACCGAGGCAACGCCCAACCAGGGCCCCACCATTGCCAGCGCCACCATCCAGATCTCGGCGCTGCCGCTGCGCCGCGCGGCGGCGCAGGCCATGGCCTGGCTGCGCGAGCGCGCGGCGCAGCGCCTTGGCGTGGCGCCCGAAGCGCTGATCGCCGAAGATGGCCGCCTGCGCTTGCGCGGCGAAGGCAATGAGAACGCCGAAGGCCTGGCCTACGGCGACCTGCTGGCCGGCGAGCATATCGAGCTGCCGCTGGCCGACGTTATTGCCACCAAGCCGGTCAGCGCATACCGCGTGGTCGGGCGTGCCGCGCCACGTGTGGACATTCCCGCCAAGGCCACGGCGCAGCTCACCTTTGTGCATGATGTGCGCGTGCCCGGCATGCTGCACGGCCGCGTGGTGCGCCCGCCCTACGCCGGGCGCGATAGCGGCGGCTTTGTCGGCACCAGCCTGCACAGCGTCGACCGCGCGTCGATCCGCGATGTGCGCGGTGTCATTGACGTGGTGGTGCAGGGCGATTTCATCGGCGTGGTGGCGCAGCGCGAGGAGCAGGCCATGCAGGCGGCGCGCCGCCTGCGCGTGGACTGGAAGCCGGCACCGCCGTTGCCCCCGCTCAGCGAGCCGGAAGACACCGAGGCCGCGCTGCGCGCCAATCCCGCGACACGCCGCACGCTGGTGGAAGAGGGCGATGCGCAAGGCGCTTTTGACTCCGCGGACCGGATACTGTCGCGCGGCTACGCGTGGCCCTACCAGATGCACGGCTCCATCGGCCCGTCCTGCGCCGTGGCGGACTACCGCGAGGATGGCCTCACGGTCTGGACCGGCACGCAAAACCCGCATGTGTTGCGTATCGACCTGGCGCGCCTGACCGGCCTGGACGAGGGCCGCATCGAGATCGTGCGGATGGAAGCCGCCGGCTGCTATGGCCGCAACTGCGCCGATGACGTTTGCGCCGATGCGGTGCTGCTGTCGCGCGCGGTGGGGCGCCCGGTGCGGGTACAGCTCAGCCGCGAGCAGGAACATCTCTGGGAGCCCAAGGGCGCGGCGCAGCTGATGGACGTGCGCGGCGCCATCGGCCCCGACGGCGAGTTGCTGGCCTACGATTTCGTCAGCCGCTATCCGTCCAACGACGCGCCCACGCTGGCGCTGCTGCTGACCGGCGTGGTCGACAACGCGCCGCGCATGCTGCAGATGGGCGACCGCACCGCGGTGCCGCCTTACCAGTACGCCGCCACGCGCATCGGTTGCGACGACACGCCAGCCATCGTGCGCGCCTCCTGGCTGCGCGGCGTGTCCGCGCTGCCGAACGTGTTCGCGCACGAGTCTTTTATCGACGAGCTCGCGCATGAGGCCGGCGCCGATCCGCTGACCTTCCGCCTGCGCCACCTGCCCGACGCGCGCGCCACGGACCTGCTGCGCGCGCTGGCGGCGCATGCCGGCTGGCGCGAAGGCGCACGCGGCACGCGTGGCCAGCCGGGCGTGGATGGGCTGTTGCGTGGGCGCGGCGTGGCCTATGCCCGCTATATTCACAGCAAATTCCCGGGCTTCGGCGCCGCATGGGCCGCCTGGGTGGTGGACCTGACGGTCGCGCCCGATACCGGCCAGATCGTGGTGGAGCGGCTGGTGGTGGCGCAGGACACCGGATTGATGGTCAACCCCGACGGCGTGCGCCACCAGGTGCAGGGCAATGTGGTGCAGGCGCTTGGCCGCGTGCTCAAGGAACAGGTGCGCTTTGACGCCAACGGGGTCGCCAGCCGCGAATGGGGCAGCTATCCGCTGCTGACCTTTCCCGAGCTGCCGCCCATCGAAGTGCTGCTGATGCCGCGCCAGGAGGAAGCGCCGATGGGCGCGGGCGAATCCGCGTCGCTGCCCGGCGCGCCGGCCATTGCCAATGCGCTGTTCGATGCCACCGGGGTGCGGCTGCGGCGCGCGCCCTTCACGCCGGAGACGGTGCTCGCGGCGCTGGCCGGCCAGCCCGCCTGAGGCGGGCTTACTCCGGCTCGCCGTCCGGTGCGTTGCCGCGCTCGTCGCGGTCGTCGAACTCGCTCATCTTGCGCAACAGGTAGGTGATCGCCACCCGCTCGGCGGGATTGAGGTCGCCGAAAGTCTGCTCGGAGATCTTGTGCGCGAACGGCACGGTTTCCTCGATCAGGGCATGGCCGGCCGGGGTCACCGTGACCACTACCTTGCGGCGGTCGTTGGTGTCGTGCGAGACGGCCACCAGCTCGCGCGCCTTGAGGCGCTCGATGATGCCGCGCACGGTGRCCTGGTCGATGGCGGTGGCCCGCACGATTTCGCTGAGCGAGCACGAGCCGCGCTCGTTGACCGCACACATCACCACGAACTGCGCCGCGGTCAGCTGCGAGTCGGCAATGGTCTGCTGGAAGATCGCCACATGGCGCTGGTAGGCGCGCCGCAGCAGGTGCCCGACTTGCTCGGTGAAATCGTAGTCGGCGGCGGCGGGTTTTTGCGCGGCGGTCTTGCGCGCGGAGGAGTTGGGCACGATGGGCGGTCTGCAGGCATGAGATAAACGTGCCTCAGAGTATACCGAGTGGGGCCGCGCGCGGCGGGTTTTTTGCGCGTGCACGGCCCCTCGCGGGCTTCATGCCGGGACGCCGCGGTGGCCCATCGACGCGGCACTGCAAGGACCGTCAGATGCGGGGGGCGCGAACGTTGAATGCGCGCGCAATCCGCTTTGTCCGTCTCGTCCGTTTCGGCTTAATCCGCGCACCGGTGGATTTCCACCGTGATATGCACGAGCTCTTCATGCACTGCAAGGGCGCTCCTGACGCGCGCTGCCGTCAGGGCAGGGTCGTGAGTCACCAGGCTGACAAGGCAGGAGAATTTCTCCTTGCCCACTCGCCAGACATGAAGGTCGGCGACACGGGTACCCTCGTCGCCATGATCGAAAGCCTGCAACACTTCGCGCACCTCATCGACGACCGGATGGTCCATTTCGCGATCGAGCAAAACGACGCCGGTTTGTTTCAGCAGGCCGAAGGCCCATGTGCCGACCAGCCCGGCGCCAACGATGCCCATCACCGGGTCGAGCCAACGCCACCCGAGCAGCCAGCCTCCGGCGAGTGCCAGAATGGCAAGCACCGATGTCGCGGCATCTGCCAGCACATGGACGTATGCCGAGCGCAAATTCAGGTCATGCTGGTGATGGCGGCCATGGCCATGCTCGTGCCCATGTTGGTGCCCATGTTCGTGGCCGAGGTCATGCGCATCGCCCAGTATCAGCGCGCATCCTATATTGACAAGAAGCCCGATGACCGTGACTGCCATGGCCTCCTTGTAGTGAATTGCCTGCGGACTGAAGATCCGTTCAACGGACCCGAAGACCATCAAGGCTGCGATGCCGAGAAGAAAAATCGCACTGGCGAATCCCGCCAGGATTTCAATCTTCCAGGTGCCGAACGCGAACCGCTGGTCATGCGCATAGCGCCGCGCTGCAACATAGGCAAAGGCGCTCAATCCGATGGCAAGCGCGTGGGAACTCATATGCCAGCCGTCAGCCAGCAGCGCCATCGAGTTGAACCAGAGGCCAGCGGCGATTTCCACAACCATCATCGCAGCGGTGATCAGCATGACAAGGCGCGTTCCTCGCTCGGCGGCCTTGTTGCCTGAGTCGAATACGTGGGTATGAGTCCACGGGGTGATGTCATGTGTATGCATGGTCGATCTGCTTGGTTGTTGCCCAAATAGCCGCAGGCTTGAGCAGTTTCGTGGCGATTCGAGCGTGAAGCGGGCAAAAAACTGAGTGAGCCAGGCTACTCATTTGAAGTAGCTGTGCACGACCTCGATGAGCTGCTCCCTGGCGTCGCCTTCGGACTCGCCATGGGCTGGCTCGGCTTCAACAAGGTGCGTGCGGATGTGGTCTTCCAGTACCACCGCCAGCAGGCCGTTCATGGCCCCACGGCAACTCGTGATTTGCTGCAGCACGCCCACGCAGCCTTGCTCCTCCTCGAGTGCGCGTTCGATGGCATCAATCTGACCCCGGATGCGGCGCACCCGGTTCAGCAACTTCTGTTTCTCGCGGATTGTGTGGCTCACGGCTTCGCCCCAAATATAGTATGGGGGAGTATATATTGTCTGCCGGCGAAGGGACGATGACCTTGCAAGCGGCCGGGTCTTGCCCGCTGTCCGGTACCTGGCAAGTCTTCCGGTTCGTCCCGCTATGAGAGGCGTTGACCACCCGCGTCTCCCACGTGGACAATGGGGCCAGTCGTGCCCTTTGCCAGAACCTAGAGAACTGCCACATGCCTTCTGCCGTTGCTGTAGCGGTTGCCGCCGCCTGCAGGCTTTCGCTGCCGCGGCGCCGCTTCCGCTGTGCGCCAACTGCGACATTCGTGGTGACCAGTCTTGGATGATGCCGATACGGCTTCGCCGATGCCGGGCGCCAACCCGAGCGATCCGCCGCTGCGGCTGGCGCGTACCCGCACGGCACGCGCGCTGCTGACCGCGCTGGCGTTGCTGAGCCTGGGGGTGGCCATCCTCGGGCTGTTCGTGCCCGGCCTGCCTAGCACCGAGTTCATCCTGCTGTCCGCCTGGGCCGCGGCCAAGGGCTCGCCGCGCCTGCATGCGTGGCTGCTTGGCCATCGCGTGTTTGGCCCGATGCTCTACAACTGGCACAACGGCCGCATGGTGAGCCGCCGCGCCAAGTGGAGCGCCACGGCGGCCATGAGCATCTGCAGCGCCGTGCTGCTGTTCGGCATGCATCGGCCCTGGCTGGCCCATGGGGCAATTGCCTGCATGGCGTGCGTGCTGGCGTGGCTGTGGCGCCGGCCCGAACCGGCGCCCTGATGCCGCACCCGCAAGCTACGCCGCCTGGGTTTCCCGCGGCCTGGCCTTCTTTGCCGCCTTCGCTGGCCACGCCAGCATCGCGGTAGCGGCCAGCGCTTCGAGCGCGGCGCGCGACGCGCCATCGCGCGCCTGCATCGACATCCCCTGCATGACCGTGTTGAAGAACTTGGCCAGTGCTGGTGCGTCGGTGCCGGCCGGCAGTTCGCCGCGCCGGATGCCCTGCTGGATGCAGGCCTGCAGGGCTTGCTCCTTGTCCTTGCGGCGCTGGCGCAGCGTGTCTTCGATATAGGCGCAGTCGGCCGAGCAGCTGGTGCCCGTCATCAGGAAGCAACCGGCGGGGTTGCCCTTGGCGCTGAACAAGGCGGCCGCGCCGGCAAGCAGGCCCTGCACGGCGTCATGCGCGCTGCCAGCGCCTTGCAGCGGCGCGTAGAGCAGCGCGCCGTGGGTATCCGCATAGCGGTCCACGGCTTCGTAGAACAATTGCTCCTTGCTGCCGAACGCGGCGTACAGGCTGGGCGCGGTGATGGCCATGGCCTCGGTGAGCGCGGAGATCGAAGTGGAGCTATAGCCATAGCGCCAGAACAGCGACAGGGCCTGGCCCAGCGCCTCGTCGCGATCGAACTGCCTGGGCCGCCCGCGGCCCGCACCGGAAACACTCTTTTTCATAGTGGTCATTATATTTTTCCGTTGCCAGTGACGCCAGTGGTGATTAGTATAGTGATCGTTCAATAAATTGCTGCGCCGCAGTCGCTCGCCATGATCCCCTATTCCCTGCTTGACCTGTCGCCCATCGTGGAAGGCGGTGACGCCGGCCAGGCCATGCGCAATTCGCTCGCGCTTGCCCAGCACGCCGAGCGGCTGGGCTACCAGCGCTTCTGGCTGGCCGAGCATCACAATATGCCTGGCATCGCCAGCGCTGCCACGGCGGTGCTGATCGGCTACGTTGCCAACGGCACGTCCACCATCCGCGTGGGCTCTGGCGGCATCATGCTGCCCAACCATTCGCCGCTGGTGGTGGCCGAGCAGTTCGGCACGCTGGCCTCGCTTTTCCCGGGCCGTATCGACCTTGGCCTGGGCCGTGCGCCCGGCACGGACCAGTCCACCGCCCGCGCGCTGCGCCGCAGCGCCACGCAAGACGCCGCCGATGCCTTCCCGCAGGATGTGGAAGAGCTGCAGGCCTACTTCGACGACCCGCGTCCCGGCCAGCGCCTGCGGGCGGTGCCCGGCGCAGGCCTGAAGGTGCCGCTGTGGCTGCTCGGCTCCAGCTTGTTCAGCGCGCAGTTGTCGGCGGCGATGGGCCTGCCCTTCGCGTTTGCCTCGCACTTCGCGCCGGGCTTCATGCGCCAGGCGGTGGACCTGTACCGCACGACCTTCCAGCCGTCGGCGCAGCTCTCCAAGCCGCATGTGATGCTGGGGCTCAACGTGTTCGCAGCGGATTCGGACGCGCAGGCGCGCCGGTTGTTCAGCTCGCTGCAGCAGCAGTTCCTGGCGCTGGTGCGCGGCAACCCCGGCCCGATCCGGCCCCCGGTGGATAGCATCGAGCTGATGTGGACGGAGACCGAGGCCACGCATATCCGGCGCTCGCTGGCGTGCTCGGTGGTGGGCGATCCGGACGGCGTGCGCAACGGCCTGCGCGCCTTCATCGAGGACCTGCAGCCGGATGAGCTGATGCTCACCGCGCAGATCCACGATCACGAGGCCCGCCTGCGCTCCTTCGAGATCGCGGCGCAGGCCATGCGGGCGGTGGCGCCGCCAGCCAAGGTCATGATCTGAAGCGCCGGTCGTGCGGATGGCGCCGACGCGCTCAGAGGTGCTTGTAGAAGAACGTCGTCCCGCAGAACGCGCCATCCGGCATCAGCGCGTACTTCGGCACCACGCCGGCGCGCTGCCATCCCGCGCGCTGGTACAGGCGCTCGGCATCGCCGCCGGTCACCGTGTCCAGCACCAGCACCGACTTGCCCGCCTCGCGCGCGGCATCATCCAGGGCCGCCAGCAGCCGCTGCGCCACGCCGCGGCGGCGGGCCTTGCGGTGCACCAGCATCTTGGCCACGTCGCCCCGGTGGGGCTGGTTGTCAGGCATCGACAGGATGATCTGGACGGTGCCAAGGATCTGCCCTTGGCCGTCCTGCGCGATCAGCAGCACGCGCTCGCCGCGCGCGACGCCATCGGCCACGCCGCGCCAGAACTTCACGGCCTTCTCGCGCGGCAGCGGCAGCATGAAGCTCACCGACGCGCCCCCCTCCACGCAATCGATCAGCACATCGGCCAGCGGCTCGATGCAAGCGGCGGCTTCGCCGGCGCCGACGCGCCGCACGGTGATAGCTTCGGTCATCCCGGTGCTCCCGGTCATGCGTTTCTCCTGGTTGGCGTGAAGGGCATTGCGGCCAGCGCCACGACGTAGCGCGCGGGCTTGCGGGTGGGATTCTTGTAGACGATGGGGCGGTCCAGCCGCATGGACAGGCAGTCGCCGGTTTCCAGGCGCCAGTGCTGGTCGCCAACCGTCATTTCCATGACCCCGTCGATCATCCAGACCTGCTGATGGATATCGGCTTCGCGCGCGGCGGTTTCATAAGCCACGCGCTTGCCTGCCGGGAAGACCACGTCGACCAGCTGGATCGGCGAGGGTGCCGCCGGGGAGAGGTTGCGACGGATATAGCCGGAGGCGGGATCGGTCCACACCGGCTGCTCCGCCGCACGGGCCATGGGCGACGGCTCGGCCTGCGGCGTGCTGTCCTCGAACAGCGACGCCACGGTGACGCCCAGCGCAGCGGACAGCTTGTCGAGCACCGTGGCCGTGGCGCTGCTCTGGCCGCGCTCGATCAAGGAGATGTTGGAGCGGCTCACGCCGCTGCGCTCAGCCAGGGCGGCCAGCGAGAAGCCCTGGGCGTCGCGCAGCGTTCGCACGCGCCGGGCGATGAGATTGTTGATGTCCATGGGTGTCCAGTATGCTGGATGACAATGTCCTGTAAACTGACGCACATCGCGATGCAAGGCAACTGGAACTTGCCAATGCGCATAGCGCATTTCAGACCTCGGAAGTCAAAAGATCCGAGCGCGTTCCGGGCCGGGTCGGCGCCGCTCAAGGCTCCCTCATTGCGACTCGGCTTTCAAGGGGCCAGCGCTAAACGGGCTGCCTTGCCGGCAGGATGCGGCCCTTCTTCATGCCGACGGCAAGCGCCAGCAGGATCAGCGCGATCGAGACGCCATCCGAGGCGCTGGGACGTTGGCCGATGATGAACAGGGAACTGACGATGCCGAACACCGGAATCAGCAGCGACAGGGGCGCAACCCGCGACACCGGGTATTCGCGCAAAAGCAGGTTCCATCCCCAGTAGCAGAAGTGCGTCGCGCCGTAGGCCTGGAACGCCAGTGAAAACATGGCGGCCCCCGTCAAATGCGAGGGCAACGCGGCAAATGGCTCCGGCCCATGCAGCAGCCAGGTCAACAGAAACAGCGGAATCGGCGGGAACAGGCTGGCCCACACCACGAAGGCGAAGATCTCGCGCACCTTGGACACCTTGATGACGATGTTGCCGATGCTCCAGGCCACGGCGCTGACCATCACCAAACTAAAACCGATTGTGGTGGCCTTGCCGGGGCTGCCCAGCAGGATGCCCACCAGCCCGATGGCAGCCAGCACCATGCCGATCAACTGGGGCAATGCCAGGCGTTCACGGAACAACAGCACGCCCCAGCCCAGCGTGAAGAATGCGCTGAACTGGATCAACAACGAGGCGCTGCCTGGCGGTACGCCCATCGCGATTCCCAGGTTGATCAACGCCCACATCGCCACGCCGAAGATCAATCCATAGACCGCTAGCCAATGGAAGGCCACTTGCGGTCGTTTCACGAAGAACACCCACGGCAAAGCGGCCAGCGTGAAACGGATGGCCGTCAACAGCAGTGGATCGATCCCGGCAAGCCCAAGTTTGGTGATGGGGAAGTTGAATCCCCAGACGGCCGTCACGACGACGGCCAGCAACAGGTGTTTTTTCAGCATGGTCGGTGCGTCTCTTCCTGGCCGCAAGGCGCAAAGCGCTGGCATCGACGGAAATTTGCCGGAAATCCGTATGGCCTGCTTTCGATTACAGGTCAAAAAGCAATAAAATCAGGCCATGCGGAAAATCACGATCGATCCCTACGAGAACACGCCGCGCGATGCTGTCGTGACGGCACGAGACTACGCGGACGGCGAGCTTTTCCCATCGCACCGCCATCATCGCGGGCAATTCGCCTACGCCGCGCGTGGTGTCATCACGGTACTCACCAACGAAGGCAACTGGGTGGTGCCGCCCCAGCGCGCAGTCTGGGTGCCGTCCCGGCTGCCACACGCCATGCAGATGCGCGGCCCGGTCACCATGCTCAACACCTACATCCGCGCGCCGGCCGTGCAGCGCCTTGGCCTGCCTGCGCATTGCCAGGTCTGCGACGTGTCGCCGCTGTTGAGGCAATTGCTGGAGCAGGCGCTGGAGGTGCCCACGCGCTATGCAGCCAGCGGGCGCGACGGCTACCTGATGGGTTTGTTGTTGCACGAGATCGCGGCCATGCCCGCGCTATCTCTCAATGCGCCATTGCCCGCGGAGCCGCGTCTTGATCGCGCTTGCCGTGAGTTCCTGGCATTCCCCTCGCTGGAAATCGGCATCGACGACATGGCGCAGCGCACCGGCATGAGCCGCCGCACCTTTACCCGTCAGTTTCGGCTGCACACCGGCGTCAGCTATATCGAATGGAGGCAGCAAGCCTGCCTGCTCGCGGCCGTGGTTCGGCTGGGCAATGGCGAACCTGTCACGCGCGTTGCCATGGAGCTGGGTTACAGCAGCGCAAGTGCATTCGCGACCGTCTTCAAGCATGTCCTGGGTGAGGTGCCCAGCCAATACTTCGCCGCGCATAGAGCTTAGGCTTCCAATCCTGGATGGACGTTGGGCGCCAGCAGGAAATGAAAAGAGCCCGCCGCCGGTGTGGCGCGGCTCATTCTTGCTGTCTGGCTTGCTCCCGGCTCCCGGCTCCCTTTCCCCAGTCCCGCTCCCTAAGCCGCCAGCCGGAACGAGGCCACCGAGCGCATCATGGATTGCGCCTGCTCGGCCAGCGCTTCGGCCGCGGCGGCGGCCTGTTCCACCAGCGCTGCGTTCTGCTGGGTTACGGTGTCCATCTGGTTGACCGCCTGGCCGACCTGCTCGATACCGGCGCTCTGCTCGTTCGATGCCGCGCTGATCTCGCCCATGATGTCGGTCACGCGCTTGACCGCGCCAACGATGTCCTCCATGGTCTGGCCGGCCTTGGCGACCAGCGCCGAGCCGTTGTCCACCTGGGCCACCGAGTTGTCGATCAGGCCCTTGATCTCCTTGGCGGCGGTGGCGGAGCGCTGCGCCAGGCTGCGCACCTCGCCCGCCACCACGGCAAAGCCGCGGCCTTGTTCGCCGGCGCGCGCCGCTTCCACGGCGGCGTTCAGCGCCAGGATATTGGTCTGGAAGGCGATGCCCTCGATCACGCCGATGATGTCGACGATCTGGCGCGAGGCGCCGTTGATCTCGCCCATGGTGGTCACCACCTGGTTGACCACCTGCCCGCCGCGTTGCGCGATATCGGAAGCGTTGACCGCCAGCGAGCTGGCCTGGCGCGCATTGTCCGCGTTCTGGCGCACGATGCCCGTCAGCTCTTCCATGCTCGATGCAGTTTGCTCCAGCGCTGAGGCCTGTTCCTCGGTGCGTTGCGACAGGTCGGTATTGCCCGCGGAAATCTGCTGCGTGGCCGAGGCGATCGAGTCCGCCGCGCCGCGGATCTCGCCGAGCGTGCCGCACAGGCGCTGCTGCATGCGCTGCATGGCGGCCAGCAGGCTGTGCTCGTCGCCCGCGCGAATGCGCACCGGCACCGTGAAGTCGCCGTCGGCAATGCGCGTGACCACTTCGGTGGCGTACGCCGGCTCGCCGCCCAGGCTCTTGCGCACCGTGCGCATGATGGCCAGCATGAAGGCCGACACCAGCGCGCCGATCAGCAAGGTGCTGATTGCGGCGGAGATCAGGTTGTCGCGGAAGCTGCTTTCGATGTCCTTGAGGAACACGCCGGTGGCCACGTGCCAGTCCCAGGCCGGCACATAGCGCACATAGGTCAGCTTGCGCGCGGGCGTTTCGGTGCCCGGGAGGCGGCCGCGGTAGGTGACGAAGCTGTCATCGGGGCTGGCGCCGGCGCGCGCGCTCGCCTTGCCCGCATCGACGATGCTCTGGTAGACCGGCTTGCCGTCGGGATCCTTGAAGTCGCCCACCATCTTGCCTTCCGTATCCGGCAGGCCGGGGTTGAGCACCACCTGCGGCTTGGAGTTGAGCAGGAACAGGTAGCCCTTGTCGCCGAAGCGCATCACGCGCAGCGCGTCCTTGGCCGCGGTCTGGGCGGCCTCAAGGCTCATGGTGCCCTTGGCGGCGCGGTCCACGTAGAGCTTGATGATGCCTTCGGCGGTCGCCACCAGCGACTGCAGGCTCTCGCGGCGCTCGGCCATCATGGTGGCGCGGGTGTGCACGGCGCTCCAGGTGCCCAGCGCGAGCAGGGCCAGCCACATCGCCACCAGCGCAGCCCAGAGTTTGGCGTTCAACGAAATTCGATTCATGATCATGCTTACCGGATATGGGCAGCCGGTTTGCGCCGGCGGCGCGGCATCGGCCTGACCTTGATGTTGACAGAGAGCCACAGGCGAGACGAATCCGCTCGCAGTGCATAGCCTGGCCACAGCCGGTTAACGACCCATCACCGTTGGGACTTGAATGGGTGGAGAGATAAGTTGGAGAGATACGTTGGAAAGGTAAGTGGTTTAAGGGATGCTTTTCATCGCCCGGCAAGCTTTCCGATCCCTGCCTACAATGTGCCTTTCGCCGCGCCTGGATCACGGGCGGCTCGATGCAACCCGCGGAGCAAAACGCATGACCTCAAGCATCACCACACGCAAACTGGGCAGGTCCGGGCTGGAAGTCTCGCCCTTGGCATTTGGTGGCAACGTGTTCGGCTGGAGCGCCGACGAGGCCACCTCCTTCAAGCTGCTCGATGCCTTTGTCGGCGCCGGGCTCAACTTCATCGATACCGCCGACGTGTACTCGCGCTGGGTGCCGGGCAACCAGGGCGGCGAGTCCGAGGCGATCATCGGCAAGTGGTTCAAGCGCAGCGGCAAGCGTGCCGAGGTGGTACTGGCCACCAAGGTGGGCAAGGACATGGGCGAGGGCCGCAAGGGTTTGTCGCGCGCCTATATCGAACGCGCCGTCGACGCGTCGCTGCAGCGCCTGCAGACTGACTACATCGATCTCTACCAGTCGCATGACGACGAAGACCGGGACACGCCGCTCGAGGAAACCCTGGACGCCTACGCCCGCCTGATCAAGGCGGGCAAGGTGCGCGCCATCGGCGCCTCCAACTACAGCGCCGCGCGCCTGGCCGAGGCGCTGGAAACCAGCCGCCGCCACAACCTGCCGCGCTACGAGAGCCTGCAGCCGCACTACAACCTCTATACCCGCAGCGAGTATGAGGCCGAGCTTGAGCCGCTGGTGCTGCGCGAAGGCCTGGGCGTGTTCAACTACTATGCGCTGGCCAGCGGCTTTCTCAGCGGCAAGTACCGCTCCGAGGCCGACCTTGACAAGAGCGGCGCGCGCGGCCAGCGCGTCAAGGCCTATCTCGACGCGCGCGGCCTGCGTATTCTGGCGGCGCTGGACGACGTCGCGGCACGCACCGCCACCAACCCGACGCAGGTAGCGCTGGCCTGGCAGATGGCGCGCCCCAGCATTACCGCGCCGATTGCCAGCGCCACCTCGCTGGCGCAGCTGGGCGACCTGATTGCCGCCACGCGCCTGCCACTGAGCGCCGGCGATATCGCACTGCTGGACCAAGCCAGCGCGTGAGCCGGCCTACCCCGGAGGAGATAAGGGATGCATGAGAACAGAATGCGCCACGGCAACAGCGCCGGCAACAGCGCCGGCAGCAAGGCGGCGGACCTGAGCGCGGTCAAGGCGCTGGTGTTCGACGTATTCGGCACCGTGGTGGACTGGCGTACCAGCGTGATTGCGGACCTGTCCGCGTTCGGGCGGAAGAAGGGCATCGAGGCCGACTGGACCGCCTTTGCCGACGCCTGGCGCGCCGGCTACGTGCCCGGCATGGAGCGCGTGCGCAAGGGCGAGCGGCCGTGGGCCAATATCGACGTGCTGCACCGCGAACGGCTCGACGCGCTACTTGACCAGTTCGGCATCGAGGACCTCAGCGAAGCGGAGAAGGACTACCTCAACCGCGCCTGGCACCGCCTCTGCGGCTGGCCGGATACCGTGCCCGGCCTCACCCGGCTAAAGCAGCGCTACATCATCTCCACCTTCTCCAACGGCAGCGTGCAGTGCCTGGTCGACACGGCCAAGCATGCCGGCCTGCCGTGGGACGCGGTGTTCAGCGCGGACATCGTGCGCCACTTCAAGCCGGAGGCGGAGATCTATCAAGGCGTGATGGCTTTCCTCGACCTGCAGCCGCAGGAGGTGATGCTGGTTGCGGCGCACAACAATGACCTGCGGCATGGCCGCTCGCATGGCATGCGGACGGCTTATGTCAACCGGCCCACGGAGTACGGGCCGAACCAGGCGAAGGATCTGGCGGCCGAGTCGGACTGGGATGTGGTGGTGGATAGCTTGACGGCGCTGGCGCAGCGGCTGGGCGTTTGAGCGCCTGCGCGCGCTAACTAGCGCACATCGGCTTGGGAAAGCCTGCCTTTGCGGCCTTCCGCCGTGAAGCGCTGGCTGCACTTGGCGCGCACCTCGCGCGCCCGGCCAGTGCGATCGGGTTTGCCCAAGCCGCTGCCTGTCGGATACATTAGGACTCCCGGCCGCCCACGCCGCAACCCTGCGGCGCCACAGAGGCCATGCCAGAGCCGGGAGTTGGTGCGCGCCGGCACGGCAGCGCGCCAGGAGACGACAAGGAGACCACGATGGACCTGCGGCAACGCGAGCACATCGACACGGTAGTCCAGCTCACCACCCGCGCCGGCGCGCCGATGGTGCGTGCGCCGGAAACCATCATCCAGAATTCGTGGCGGCGCTGCGTGCATCAGTACGGGCTGGATCCGGCGCGCATGCAAGAGGCGCGCATCCTGCCGCAGACCCGGCTGCGCGAGCACCAGCAGCGCATCGACGATTTCGCGCGGATTGCCCGCCACGGGCTGCAGACGCTCTATAGCCAGGTGGCCGGCATGGGCTACGTGGTGCTGCTGACCGACGCGCAGGGCGTGACGGTGGATTACCTGGGCGACGCCAACGCCGATGCCCGCCTGCGCCACGCCGGCCTGTACCTGGGCGCGCAATGGAGCGAATCCGGCGCCGGCACCTGCGCGGTGGGCACCGCGCTGGCCACCGGCCAGGCGCTGACCGTGCACCAGGCGGATCATTTCGACGCCACCCATATTCCGCTGACCTGCACCGCCGCGCCGCTGTTCGATTCGCACGGCAGCCTCTGCGCCATCCTCGACATTTCCGCGCTGACCTCGCCGCAGGCCAAGGACAGCCAGGGCCTGGCGCTGCAGATGGTGCGCATCTACGCCAGCCGGATCGAGAACGCCAGCTTCGTGCGCAGCCACCGCGAAGACTGGATCCTCAAGCTCAACGCCGCACCGGAATTTGTCGACGTCAACCCGGAATACCTGCTCGCGCTCGATGCGTCGGGCCGCATCGTTGGCCATAACCGCCGCGCGCAGCAGATGCTGGAGGCCGAGCTGGGCGTGGCACCGGGTGGCGCGCCGCTGCTTGGCATGCCGTTCGAGTCGCTGTTCGAGGCGCGGCTCGATGAGCTGGGCCGCTTCATGCATTCGCGCCCCAGCGAGCAGCGCGCGCTGGCGCTGGCGCGCACCGGCGCGCAGCTTTACCTGAGCGTGATGCCGCCGGCGCTGCGCTGGCAGCGCGCGCGCGATACCGCCGAGCGGGCTACGCCGCTGCAGGCGCCGCTGGCCGCACTGTGCGGTGGCGATGCCGCATTGCAGCAGCAATTGCTGCGGGCCGCAAAGCTGGTGGATTCGCCCATCAACCTGCTGATCAACGGCGAGACCGGCAGCGGCAAGGAGTACCTGGCCAAGGCCCTGCACCAGGCCAGCACGCGCCGCGACGGCCCCTTCGTGGCGGTGAACTGCGCGGCGATTCCCGAATCCCTGATCGAGAGCGAACTGTTCGGCCACCTGCCCAACAGCTTTTCGGGCGCGGGTTCGCGGCCCAAGCGCGGGCTGATCCAGGAGGCTGACGACGGCACGCTGTTTCTCGACGAGATCGGCGACATGCCGCGCGAGCTGCAATCGCGCCTGCTGCGTGTGCTGGCCGAGGGCGAGGTGCTTGCCATCGGTGCGGCGCGCCCGGTGCCGGTCAACCTGCGCGTGATTTCCGCCACGCACCATCCGCTAGACCAGCTGGTGAGCAGCGGGCGCTTTCGCGAGGACTTGTACTACCGGCTCAACGGCGCGCGGCTGATGCTGCCGCCGCTGCGTGAGCGCACGGACCTGGACTGGCTGATCGGCAAGATGCTGGACGCGGGCGGCAAGCCAGCTACCGTGAGCCTGTCGCCCGCGGCGCGCGCGCGGCTGCACGCGCACCGCTGGCCCGGCAACCTGCGGGAGCTGCGCAATGCGCTGGAGTACGCGCGGGCGGTCTGTGACGACGGCCACATCGAGGTGGAGGATCTCCCGGAGGGGATTGGCGAGGGGATGCCGCAGCAGGGCTTGCTTGCGGTTTTCGCCAGCGTCCCGCCGGGCAGCGCGGCCACTGAGGCCGCCAGCGCGCCGGCCTTGCCGGCCCCCGGCTTCGACCCGCACCAGCTGCCGCCGGAAGGCATGCTGCTGATGCAATACCTGCGCGCGGCTGGCTGGAACCTGAGCGCGGTGGCGCGCCAGATCGGCGTGAGCAGGATGACGCTGTACCGACGCATGGCGCGCTACGGCATCGCGTCGCCCAACCAGCGCGACGCGGCGCACTAGCCAGCCGGCAAGCATGGCGGCGCGGCTCGCCCGCGCCGCCTTCCCTGCCCGGCGCGAGATCCCCGCTACACCTGTTCACCCCCCTGTACACGTGATGCTGTGACACCTGTCACGCTGCGGCGTGCGCACGGCCCGCAAAGTCCCTGCGCGCCCCGTCTTTTCCTGGGGTAATCCCGAGTTTTTGCCGTCTCCGGCGTGCCGATGCGGGGTGGCACGGCCATTGCGATATGCCTGTCATAACCAGAAAGACAGGAGACAGGCATGGGTGAGCAAGCGCTGGCCGACCGGCCACTGGTCGGCATCATCGCCAACCCGATTTCCGCGCGCGATATCCGCCGCGTGATCGCCAACGCCAACACGCTGCAACTGGCCGACCGCGTCAATATCGTGCTGCGCCTGCTGGCCGCGCTGGCTGCCTGCGGGGTCGGTCGCGTGCTGATGATGCCGGACCGCGAGGGCATGCGCGTGCTGCTGGCGCGCCACCTGTCGCGCCGCCAGGGGCCGGACGCCGCGCTGCCGGACGTGGAATACCTTGACATGCCGGTCACCGCGCGCGTCGACGACACCTTCCTGGCCGCACGCATGCTGCGCGAGGCGGGCGTTGCCGCCATCATCGTGCTCGGTGGCGATGGCACCCACCGCGCGGTGGTGCGCGAATGCGGCAACGTGCCGATTGCCGGCATCTCCACCGGCACCAACAACGCCTACCCCGAAATGCGCGAGCCCACCATCACCGGGCTGGCCACGGGGCTGTTTGCCAGCGGCCGCATTCCCGCCGCGCATGCGCTGGCCGCCAACAAGCGGCTCGACATCACGATTGCCGGCGAAGGCGAGGTGCGCCACGACATCGCGCTGGTCGACGCGGTGATCGCCCACGAGCATTTCATCGGCGCGCGCGCCTTGTGGAAGACCGAGACACTGGGCGCGGTCTACGTGTCCTTTGCCGATCCGCAGGCGATTGGCCTGTCCGCCATCGGCGGCTTGCTGGAACCCGTGGGCAGGCATGAGCCCGGCGGCCTGGCGATCGAGCTGGCCGCGCCCGGCGAAGGCCGCTTCGCGCTGCGCGCGCCGATTGCGCCGGGCCTGCTGCGCGCGGTGCCCATCGCGGGCTGGGAGCGCCTGACCGACGGTGTAGCGCACCGCGTGCGCCAGCGCGCCGGCATCGTCGCGCTGGACGGCGAGCGCGAGCTGGTGTTCGGCCCGCAGGACGAGGTCACCGTGACGCTGCGCGAGCGCGCCTTCCTGAGCATCGACGTGGCGGCCTGCATGCGCTACGCCGCCGCCGCCGGATTGATGCGCGGCGGGCGCGCGCCGCCACCTCGGCGACAGCAGCATTCCCCACCCCAGCCACTCACCGAGCTTTCTACCGCCACCACAAAACCATGAAGGAGACAGACATGACAGCCAACGCATCCGGTACCACCGGGAACACGCTGCCCCTCGACAAGCAGGAACTGCTCGCCGTTTATCGCAGGATGCGCACCATCCGCGATTTCGAAGAGCGCTTGCACGTGGACTTCGGGCGCGGCGATATTCCCGGCTTCGTCCACCTCTACGCCGGCGAGGAAGCCGCCGGGGTCGGCATCCTGCACCACCTGGGCGACGGCGACCGCATCGCCAGCACCCACCGCGGCCACGGCCACTGCATTGCCAAGGGCGTTGACCCGGTGGCGATGATGAAGGAGATCTACGGGCGCAAGGGTGGCTCCTGCAACGGCAAGGGCGGCTCCATGCATATCGCCGATCTGTCCAAGGGCATGATGGGCGCCAATGGCATCCTGGGCGCGGGCGCGCCGCTGGTCTGCGGCGCCGCGCTGGCCGCCAAGTTCCGCGGCAAGGGCGAGATCGGCATCACCTTTGCCGGTGACGGCGCATCCAACCAGGGCACGTTCCTGGAGAGCCTGAACCTGGCCGCGGTGTGGAACCTGCCGGTGATTTTCGTGATCGAGAACAACGGTTATGCCGAATCCACCGCACGCGACTACGGCACGGCAGTGGACAGCTACGTGGACCGCGCCGCCGGCTTCGGCATTCCCGGCGTGACGGTGGATGGCACGGACTTCTTCGCGGTGCATGAGGCGGCGGGCGAGGTCATCAAGCGGGCCCGCGAAGGCGGTGGCCCGGCCCTGCTGGAATGCAAGATGGTCCGCTTCTACGGCCACTTCGAGGGCGACGCGCAAACCTATCGCGCCTCCGGCGAGCTCGACGACATCCGCGCCAACAAGGACTGCCTGAAGAAGTTCACCGCCACCGTGACCCAGGCCGGCGTGATCGCGCTGGACGAACTCAAGGCCATCGACGAGCAGGTTGCCGCACTGATCGAGGACGCCGTGCAGCAGGCCAAGGCGGCGCCGTTCCCCACGCCCGCCGACCTGCTGACCGATGTGTACGTCAGCTACTGAGCGCGCGACCTCCGCCATTCCGAGACCTAACGACAGAAAGCACGATCAGGAGACCACACCATGTCCCGCAAATTAAGCATGAAGCTGGCGATCAACGAAGCGATTGACCAGGAAATGACCCGTGACCCGAGCGTGATCATGCTCGGCGAAGACATCGTCGGCGGCGCCGGCGCGGACGGCGAGAAAGACGCCTGGGGCGGCGTGCTCGGCGTGACCAAGGGCCTGTACGCCAAGCACGGCGACCGCCTGCTGGACACCCCGCTGTCCGAATCCGCCTATGTGGGCGCGGCCATCGGCGCCGCGGCTTGCGGCATGCGCCCGATTGCCGAGCTGATGTTCATCGACTTCATGGGCGTGTGCTTCGACCAGATCTTCAACCAGGCGGCCAAGTTCCGCTACATGTTCGGCGGCAAGGCCGAGACACCGGTGGTGATCCGCGCCATGGTGGGCGCGGGTTTCCGCGCGGCCGCCCAGCACAGCCAGATGCTGACGCCGCTGTTCGCGCATATCCCCGGCCTCAAGGTGGTGTGCCCCAGCACGCCATATGACACCAAAGGCCTGCTGATCCAGGCGATCCGCGACAACGACCCCGTGATCTTCTGCGAGCACAAGAACCTTTATGGTTTCGAAGGCGAAGTGCCGGAGAACTCGTACGCGATTCCCTTTGGCGAGGCCAATATCGTGCGCGACGGCAAGGACGTTTCCATCGTCACCTATGGCCTGATGGTGCACCGCGCGCTGGAGGCGGCGGCCACGCTGGCCAAGGAAGGCATCGAAGCGGAGATCGTGGACCTGCGCACGCTCTCGCCGCTGGATATCGACACCGTGCTGGAGTCGGTGGAAAACACCGGCCGCCTGGTGGTGGTGGATGAAGCCAGCCCGCGCTGCAACATCGCCACCGACATCTCGGCACAGGTGGCGCAGCGCGCCTTCGGCGCGCTCAAGGCCGGCATCGAGATGGTCTGCCCGCCGCATACGCCGGTGCCGTTCTCGCCCGCGCTGGAAGACCTGTACATCCCCAGCGCGGCGCACATCGCCGATGCCGCGCGCAAGACCGTGAAAGGAGGGAAACACTGATGGCCGAGATCACTCCGATCGTCATGCCCAAATGGGGCTTGTCGATGAAAGAAGGCACGATCAACGACTGGCTGGTCGAGCAAGGCGCGCAGATCACGGTCGGCATGCCCATCCTCGACGTGGAGACCGACAAGATCGCCAACGCGGTGGAAGCGCCGGACGCCGGCACCCTGCGCCGCAAGGTGGCGGCCGTGGGCGACATCCTGCCGGTCAAGGCGCTGCTGGGCGTGCTGGCGCCGCCCGAGGTCAGCGACGCGGACATCGACGCCTTTGTCGCCGCCTATGAAACTCCCGCCGCCGATGAGCAAGACGAGGGCGCCGCCGCCTCGGCCTATCAGTTCATCGAAGTCGACGGCATCCGCACGCGCTACGCAAAGCGCGGCGAGGGCGCGGACACCGTGTTGTTCATCCATGGCTTCGGCGGAGACCTGGACAACTGGCTGTTCAACCTCGACGCGCTGGCCGATGCGCACACCGTCATCGCGCTGGACCTGCCGGCGCACGGACACGCCACGCCCAGGCTGCCCGGCACCACGCTCGCATCGCTGGCAGGGTTCGTCGCGCATTTCATGGATGCACTCGACATCGGCCAGGCCCACCTGGTGGGCCACTCGATGGGCGGCGGCGTAGCCGCGCAGCTAGCGGTGGACGCGCCGCAACGCGTGCGCTCGGTCGCGCTCGTATCGCCGGCCGGCCTTGGCGAGGAGGTCAACAGCCGGTACACCGAAGGCTTCGTCAACGCGCAATCCCGCCGCGACCTCAAGCCGGTGGTGGAGCTGCTGTTCGCCGATGCCGGGCTGGTCAGCCGCCAGATGCTGGACGACCTGCTCAAGTACAAGCGGCTGGACGGCATTACGGAAGCGCTCGGCACACTAGGCGCCAGCCTGTTCGGTGGCGGCCGGCAAACCGAACTGCCCGGTCACAGGCTGGGCGATACCGGCAAGCCTGTGCTGGTGATCTGGGGCGCGCAGGATCAGATCATCCCCGCATCACACGCGGCCAACGCGCCAGCCGGTGCGACGGTGAAGGTGTTCGACGATGCCGGCCATATGAGCCAGATGGAGAAAGCCAACGAGGTCAACGCGCTGCTCAAGCGGCATATCGGCGGCTGACGAAGCGGAGTCCCGCCGGTTTGCTCCCCTCTCCCGCAAGCGGGAGAGGGGAGCAAACCCAGCGCGTCGCGCGATGTCATTCGTGCCGTACGCGCTTAAGACAATCAACAAAACACGCAAAGGAGACCACCCATGAACCACCCCCTGACGGGACAAGTCGCCGTCATCACCGGCGGTGCACGCGGCATCGGCCGCGGCATCGCCCTGACACTCGCCAAAGCCGGCGCTGACATCCTGATCGCCGACCTTCTCGAAGACGCCATGCGCGAGACCGCGGAAGACGTGCGCGCGCTCGGCCGCCGGGTGAGCACCCTCAAGGTCGACGTGACAAAGCCCGAGATGCACCGCGCCATGGTCAAGCAAGCACTCGACCAGCTCGGCGGCCTGGATATCCTGGTCAACTGCGCAGGCGTCATCAGCATCCACCCCGTCGATGCACTCAGCGAGCGCGACTGGGATTTCGTCATGGACGTCAACGCCAAAGGTACCTTCCTTGGCTGCCAGGCCGCGCTGGAACACATGAAAGCCCAGCACAAGGGCCGCATCATCAACGTCGCCTCGATCGCCGGCAAGGAAGGCTTCCCCAACCTTGCCCACTACAGCGCCTCCAAGTTCGCGGTGGTTGGCTTCACCAATGCCCTGGCCAAGGAAGTGGCGCGCGACGGCATCACCGTCAACGCGATCTGCCCCGGCATTGTGCGCACCTATATGTGGGATCGCCTCTCCGACGAATGGAAGGCCGACGGCGAATCGGTGGAGGATTCCTGGGCGCGTCATCAGCTCACGCTGATCCCGCAGGGACGGGCGCAGACGCCCGAAGACATGGGCCGGATGGCGCTGTTCTTCGCGACCATGGACAATGTGACCGGGCAGTCGGTCAACGTCGACGGTGGCTTCACCTTCCATTGACCGGCACCGGGCCGCGGTGCGGCCCGGCATGTGCGCGTCCCGTCCCGGCGCTTACCGGTCATGCCATGCGATTTGAATTTCTCGATCCCGATCCAACCGACCCCGATCCCTTGCACGCCGAGCAGGCGCTGCTGGAGCAGGCATCCGCCGGCCGCTGGCTGGCGCACCTGTGGCAGGCGCCGGTTTCGCTGGTGGTGCCGCGCAGCTACCTGCGGCATGCGCAACTGGAGGCCGCGCGCGCCGATTTTGCCGCGCGTGGCTGCCCGGTCTGGCTGCGCCTGTCAGGCGGCGGGCTGGTGCCGCAGGGCCCGGGCATCGTCAACCTGAGCCTGGCCTATCCGGTGCGCGGCGGCGCCGGGACCCATGCCGAGCCGGCCTATCTGCATCTGTGCGAGGTGCTGGCCGCCGCATTGAGCCGCCTTGGGTTGCAGACGCACTGGCAAGCGGTGGATGGGTCGTTTTGCGATGGCCGCTTCAACCTGGCCTGGGGCCCGCCGGAGCAGGCCCGCAAGATTGCCGGCACGGCGCAATACTGGCGCCGCGTGGCGGGCGCGGGCGACGCCAGCCTGCACGTGGTGCTGGCGCACGCCGTGCTGCTGGTCAGCGCCGATCCTCAGGAGATCAATGGCCGCGCCAACGATTTCGAGGCCGCCATCGGCAGCGGGCGCCACTACCGTGCCGACAAGGTGGTCAGCGTGGCCCAGGCACTGGCCGACAGCGGCCGGCCGGTACCCGGCGACCTTGCCGAGCGCACGTCCCAAGCGCTGCGCGAGGCGCTTGCCGCGACGCCGCCGGCGTTCGCGGCAACGGTCCCGGCCTAGGCCCAGGCCGTTGTTGCGTGCGTGTTCGCGTATTCGCGTATTCGTCGTTATTGACGATTCCACATCCCGGCGAGCGTGGCAAACTGACCGGCAAGACGCTTCCCTCGCGGGAGCAGACAACCGGAGACAGGACATGGCGGGACCGTTGGCTGGACTGAAAGTGGTGGAAATGGTTGGGATCGGCCCGGCGCCGTTCTGCGCGATGATGCTGGCCGACCAGGGCGCCGAGGTGATTCGCATCGACCGCCCCCGCCCGGCCAAGCCGGGCGAGGCGCCGGCCACCGGCGCGGGCAAGGCGCGCTGCGACGTGACCGCACGCGGCAGGCGCTCCCTGGCCATCGACCTGCGCAAGCCTGGCGCGGCCGAGGTCGTGCTGGACCTGATCGCCAAGGCCGATGTACTGATCGAAGGCTTTCGCCCTGGCGTGATGGAACGCCTTGGCCTGGGGCCGGAGCCTTGCCTGGCGCGTAATCCGGCGCTGGTGTACGGCCGTATGACTGGCTGGGGCCAGCACGGGCCGCTAGCCCAGGCCGCCGGCCACGATATCAACTACATTGCCATCGGCGGCGCCCTGCATGCCATCGGCCGGGCGGGGGAGCCGCCCGTGGTGCCGCTCAACTACGTCGGCGACTTTGGCGGCGGCGGCATGCTGCTGGCATTTGGCGTGATGTGCGCCATCAACGAAGCCCGCAACTCCGGCAAGGGGCAGGTGGTGGATGCGGCCATGACCGATGGCACCGCATTGCTGTCCGCCATGATGTACGGCTTCAAGGCCGCCGGGCGCTGGACCAACCAGCGCGGCGACAATTTGCTGGATGGCGCGGCGCATTTCTACGACACCTATGCCTGCGCGGATGGCAAGTACGTCGCGGTGGGCGCCATCGAGCCGCAGTTCTACGCGCTGCTGCGCGAGCGCTGCGGCCTGGACGATCCGCTCTTCGACAAGCAGCTCGACAAACGCCACTGGCCCGAGCTCAAGGCCCGCATGACCGCGCTGTTCCTCACCCGCACGCGCGCGCAGTGGTGCGAGCTGCTGGAAGGCAGCGATGCCTGCTTTGCCCCGGTCCTTGACTGGGATGAGGCGCCGCAACATTCGCATAACCGGGCCCGCGAGACGTTTCTTGAGATCGACGGGGTGATGCAGCCGGCGCCGGCGCCGCGTTTCAGCCGCACGCCGGCGGGGGTGCCTCAGGCGCCTGCGGAGCCTGGTGCGGATAGTGAGGCGGTGTTGCGGGWTTGGGGGGTGGSGGGGGAGGTGATTGGCGGGTTGCGGCGGGATGGGGTGATTTGAGTTTGATATTGCTGATGTAACTGCTTGCCGTTCAACGTCAAAGGCTTAAAGTCAAAGGCAGTTTCACCTCCCCTGCGGGGCGGCGACCTACTTTCTTGTCTTGCCAAGAAAGTAGGCAAAGAAGGCGCGCCGGATGGGGCGACGCCCCATACGGCCTAGGTGAACCTTGACGGCTCGCTTCGCATCGCGGGTTGGTGTGGACCGCCCTTGGGGGCGCTCCGCACGGCTACACCGAATCTTGATCGCGCGATATCGCTTTTTTTTCGCGCTGGTTTGCTAAGCGGCGACGGCATGCTCCTTGATAGCTGCCAGTTTCTCCGCGCCGATCTTTTCCTTTGCCCTTTCGGTGTCGTAGTGGGTTTGGAGGTTCATCCAGCTTTGGGCATCGGTGCCGAAGAACACGCCGAGCCGGACGGCCGTATCGGCGGTGATGGCGCGCTCACCCTTGACGATCTCGTTGATGCGCCGAGGCGGGACATCGATTGCCTTGGCGAGCGCGTATTGGCTGATCCCAAGCGGCTCAAGCCAGTCCAACTGCAGGATTTCCCCTGGCGTGGCCAGCAGAATTTCTCGTGCCATGGTTTGCTCCTTTAGTGGTAGTCGACGATCTCGACGTCGGTCGCGTTGCTGTTTGCCATCCACCGGTTTGCTCCCCTCTCCCGCTTGCGGGAGAGGGGCGGGGGAGAGGGCGGGCGTTCGTTATGCCGCCGTGCTCGTGCTCAGTCCACCGGCCCCAGGATCCGCTCGACAAACTCCGGTGCCAGCGCAACGCCCAGGAAGCGCGAGATCTCCACGATCTGTCCATACAGCATCCATTGCCCGTGATGCACCGCGCAGCCGCGTTCGCGCGCGGCCTTCAGCAGCGGGGTATCGCCATCGCGGATCACCGCCTCGCAGACCAGCGTGCCTGCGTCCAGTTGCGCAGCGGGGAGCGGCGTGGCGTCGGTATCGCGCAAGCCGAGCGCGGTGGCGTTGACAACGACATCGAAGCCGGCGGGGTTGTTATCGCCGGCACGAATCGAGACGGCCGGCAGCACCGCTTTCAGGCTTGCCGCCAGCTCTTGCGCCTTGTCGGCGGAGCGGTTGTAGATGACCAGTTCGGCGGGCTGCTCGCGGGCCATGGCATAGGCCATCGACTTGCCGGCGCCGCCGGCGCCAAGCTGCAGCACGCGCTTGCCAGACAGGCTGTGGCCGCGTTCGCGCAGGCCGGCGACGAAGCCGTCGCCATCAAAGTTGCCACCGACCCAAAAGCCCTTCTGGCGGTCGAAGCGCATCGCATTGACGGAGCCGAGCAGGCGCGCGGCATCGGTCAGTTCACCACAGATGGCCACCACCGCCTCCTTGTGCGGCATGGTGACGACCAGGCCTTGCAGGTTTTGCGCGGCCGGCGCGCCGGCGAGGAATGCCTGCAATTGCGCCGCGTCCACATGGAAGGGCACGCAGACGGCGTTCAGGCCCTGGCGGGCGACCGAGGCATTGAAGAGTTGCGGCGTGCGCACGTGCGCGATGGGGGCGGCGATGATGCCGACAAGCTGGGTATTGCCATCGATCTGCATTGCGGGATTCCGGGTAACGTGGAAGAGGGGGAGAAGAAAGGAGAGAAGAAGGGAGAGGAAGACGGGCGCGGGAGGCGGGACGGCCGCGCCGTCCCGCGGGCATGGCGATGGCTCAGATGCCGGCCATGCAGGTGTACTTGATGACCAGGTAGTCCTCGATGCCGTAGTGCGAACCTTCGCGGCCCACGCCCGATTGCTTGACGCCGCCGAAGGGCGCGACCTCGTTCGAGATCAGGCCGGTGTTGACGCCGACCATGCCGTACTCCAGCCGCTCGGAAACGCGCCACACGCGGCCGAGATCGCGTGCGTAGAAATAGCTCGCCAGGCCGAATTCCGTGTCGTTGGCCATGGCGACGACTTCGTCCTCGGTCTCGAAGCGGAACAGCGGCGCGAGCGGGCCGAAGGTTTCTTCACGCGCGACCAGCATGCCGGGCTTCACGTCGGCCAGCACGGTAGGCTCGAAAAACGATTGCCCGAGCGCGTGGCGCTTGCCGCCTTGCAGCACGCGCGCGCCTTTGGAGATCGCGTCGGTGATATGTTCCTCGACCTTGGTCACGGCCTTGCCGTCGATCAGCGGCCCGATGCGCACGCCGTCTTCCATGCCGTTGCCCACCTTCAGCGCGCGTACCGCCGCGACCAGCTTTTCGGCGAAGGCGTCATAGACCTTGCTGTGCACATAGAGGCGGTTGGCGCAGACGCAGGTCTGTCCCGCGTTGCGGTACTTGGACACGATGGCGCCTTCCACGGCGGCATCCAGGTCGGCATCCTCGAACACGATGAAGGGCGCGTTGCCGCCGAGTTCCATCGAGACCTTCTTGATGGTGGACGCCGTCTGCGCCATCAGCGTACGGCCGACCTCCGTCGAGCCGGTAAAGGTGAGCTTGCGCACCAGCGGGTTGCTGCTGAGTTCGCCGCCGATGGCGGAAGCCGAGCCGGTGACGACCGACAGCACGCCTGCGGGAATGCCGGCGCGTTCCGCCAGTGCCACCATGGCCAGCGCGGTCAGCGGGGTTTGCGAGGCGGGCTTGACCACCATCGTGCAACCTGCCGCCAGCGCCGGGCCGGCCTTGCGCGTGATCATTGCCGCGGGGAAATTCCACGGCGTGATGGCCGCGCACACGCCCACCGGTTCCTTGGTGACGACGATGCGCTGGTTGCTGACCGGTGCGGGAATGGTCTCGCCGTAGACGCGCTTGCCTTCCTCGGCGAACCACTCGATGAACGAGGCCGCGTAGCCGATCTCGCCGCGTGCTTCGGCAAAGGGCTTGCCTTGCTCGGCGGTCATGATGCGGGCCAGGTCGTCCTGGTTCGCCAGCAGCAGTTCGAACCACTTGCGCAGCAGCGCGGAGCGTTCCTTGGCGGTACGCGCGCGCCAGGCCGGCAGGGCACGGTTGGCGGCCTCGATGGCCTGGCGCGTTTCGTCGGCGCCCAGCAGCGGCACCTGGCCGACGCGCTCGCCCGTAGCGGGATTGGTCACGTCGATATGACGCTGCGCATCGGTCCAGCGGCCATCGATATAGCACTGCTGGCGCAGCAGGGAGGGGTCTTGGAGTTGCAACATGGTCTGTTTCCGGTTCCGTAGCGATGTTGGGGGATTCGGCGCAGCGCCGCTGACGGCAGGTTAGCAGGATCCGGCGATCTCGTTTGGCCGCCGGACGGATGATCAAACCGCGATTCAAGCCGCGATTCAACCCGCGATTCAACCCGCGATATACAGCCCGCCATTGACGTGCAGCACCTCGCCGGTGACAAAGCTGGCCGCGTCGCTGCACAGGAAGCCGATGGCGGTGGCGATCTCGCGCGGGTGGCCGAGGCGCTTGAGCGGTGTCTGCTCGACGGAATCGGCGCCGCGTTTCTGGATCAGCTCGGCGGTCATGGGGGTTTCGATCACGCCCGGCGATACAGCATTGACGCGGGTGCGCGGCCCGAGTTCCCGCGCCAGGCTGCGGGTGAGGCTGAGCAGGCCACCCTTGGAGGCCGAATAGTGCGCATTGTAGTAAGCGCCCCGGTGCGCCGCCACCGACGTCAGGTTGACGATGGCGCTGTTCTCGCGCAGCGCGGGAATGGCGCGGCGCACAAGATAGAACACGCCATCGAGGTTGATCGACAGCGTCTGCCGCCATTGCGCGTCGCTCATCCCGGCCACAGGCTGGGCCTGGTACAAGCCTGCCGACGGTACCAGGAAATCGATGCCGCCGAAGCGCGCCTGCGCGAGCGCCACGGCGCGCTCGCAATCGTCGGGGCTGGCGGCGTCCATGCGCAGCGTGGCGATGCGCTCGCCGCTCGGGTCCAGTTCGCTGGCAAATCCGGCGACACCGGCTTCGTCCAGATCCGTCAGTACCAGGTTGGCGCCGTGCGCCAGGAACAGCTTGGCCGTCTCACGGCCGATGCCGCCGTTGGCGCCGGTCAGCAGCAGCGTGCGTTGATCGAAGTTGTACATGTTGTCTCCCGTGTTCAGATATGCAGTGCGCGCCCGTAGGCCGCGAGCACGGCTTCGTGCATGGCCTCGGACATGGTCGGGTGCGGCAGGACGGCGGCCATCAGGTCGGCCTCGGTGGTCTCCAGCGTCTGCGCGATGGCGTAGCCCTGGATCATCTCGGTGACCTCGTCGCCCACCATATGGGCGCCGAGCAGTTCGCCGCTGCCTGCGTCGAACACCACTTTCACCAGGCCCGCGGTGCTGCCCATGGCAATGGCCTTGCCGTTGCCGACGAAAGGAAACTTGCCGACCTTGATCGGCTGGCCGCGCTCCCTGGCCTGTGCCTCGGTGAGCCCCACGCTCGCCACTTGCGGATGGCTGTAGGTGCAGGCCGGAATACGTGTGGCATCGAGCGCATGCGGATGCAGCCCGGCAATCCGCTCCACGCAGATCACGCCTTCGTGGCTGGCCTTGTGCGCCAGCCACGGCGGGCCCGCCACGTCGCCGATGGCATACACGCCGGGCTCATCGGTGCGGCCGAAGCCGTCGGTCACGATATGCGTCTTCTCGACCTTGACGGCGGTCTGCTCCAGGCCCAGGCCTTCCACGTTGCCGACGATGCCCGCCGCCACCAGCACAACGTCGACGTCGACGCTCGCGCCGCCGGACTTGCCGCCTTGCAGCGCGACGGACCAGCCCTGCCCATTGCGCTCGGCGCTCTTGATGCTGGTGCCGGTATGCAGCACGATGCCTTCCCGGCTCAGGCTGCTCGCCACCTGTGCGCAGATGTCGGCATCTTCCACCGGCAGGATGCGCTCCGCCATCTCCACCACCGTCACCTCGGCACCCACCGCGCGATAGAAGCTCGCGAATTCGATGCCGATGGCGCCGGCGCCGACGATCAGCATGCGCTTTGGCACCACGGGTGGCGCCAGCGCCTCGCGATAGGTCCAGACCGTCTTGCCGTCCGCCGGCAGCGCGGGCAACTGGCGGGCGCGCGCGCCGGTGGCAAGCAGGATGTGGGCGGATGCAACGAGTCTTGTCGAGCCATCCGGCGCGGTGACTTCCAGCGTTCCCTTGCCCGCCAGCCGCCCGTGGCCGTTGAGCACGGTCACGCCGTTCTTCTTCATCAGGTGGGCCACGCCCTTGTTGAGCTGCGCGGCCACCGCGCGGGAGCGGGCCACCATGGCCGGGAGGTCGGCGGCAGGCGATGCGGCATGCACACCGTAGGCCGCCGCGTCCTTGACCAGCCGCAGCACATCGGCGGATCGCAACAGCGCCTTGGTGGGAATGCAGCCCCAGTTCAGGCAGATGCCGCCCAGGTGCTCTTTTTCGACCAGCGCGGTCTTCATGCCTAGCTGTGTGGCGCGGATGGCGGCCACGTAGCCGCCCGGGCCACCGCCTACGACGATCAGGTCAAATGAGGAGTTCGCCACGTCATGGTCCTTAGATCAGCATCGACAAGGGGTTTTCAAGCAGGCGCTTGAACGCGGCCAGCCATTGCGCGGCCAGTGCGCCGTCGATGGCGCGGTGGTCCACCGAGAGCGTGCAGCGCATGACCTGCCCGGCCTTCAGCGCGCCGTCTTCCACCACCGGCACCGCTTGCGTGGCGCCCACGGCAAGGATGGCGGCCTGCGGCGGATTGATGATGGCGGAGAACTCGGACACGCCGAACATGCCCAGGTTGCTCACGCTGAAGCTGCCCCCCTGGTACTCCTCGGGGYGCAGTTGCGAAGCGCGCGCACGCGCGGCCAGGTCGGCGATTTCGGCGCTGATGACGGACAGCGGCTTGGTATCGGCAGCGCGCACGATGGGGGTGATCAGGCCGGCGTCCGTGGATACCGCTACCGCGATATCGGCCTGCTGGTACTGGCGCATCGCCGTATCGGTCCAGCCCACGTTGGCCGCCGGCACCTCGCGCAAGGCGACCGCCACGGCGCGCACGATGAAGTCGTTGACCGAGATCTTGCGCGGCGCACCGGCGTTGATCTGCGCGCGCAGCGCCAGCAGCTGCTCCATGCGGCAATCCGCCGTGAGGTAGAAATGCGGGATGGTGGCCTTGCTCTCGCTCAGCCGGCGCGCGATGGTGCGGCGCATATTGCTGTGCGGGATTTCGGTGAACGCTTCGCTGGCCCGCGCTTGCGGTGCGGCGGGGCGCGCAACGGCAGGTGCGCTGGCAACGGCAGGAGCCGCGGCGGCCTGCTCGATATCGCGCTTGACGACGCGGCCATTGGGGCCGCTGCCGCGCAATGCCGCGAGGTCCAGCCCGCGCTGCGCCGCCAGGCGGCGCGCCAGCGGGCTGGCGAAGATGCGTGCGGCATGCGGTGCAGCAGTCGTGGCAGCAATCGTGGCAGCAGCAAGCGCCTCGCCAGCGGATGCCGCCACGGCTTCAGGCGCTTGCGCGCCGCCACCCGCCGCCGCGATCAGCGCATCGATATCCACGCCGGTTTCGCCATTGACCAGCAGCACGCCGATGGGCGCGCCCACCTCCACGTCCTGGCCCGCCGCCACCAGGCGGCGGCCGAGCACGCCGGCCGAATCGGCATTGAGCTCGACCACGGCCTTGTCGGTTTCGATCTCGGCGATGCAGTCGCCAACGGCAATCGTATCGCCTTCGTTCTTGGTCCACGCTTGCAGCGTGGCCTGGGTGGCATTGGCCGCCACCTCGGGCATGCGTAGCAGGGTGGCCATGTCAGGCAGTCCTTGGTTGCAGGTCGGGGCGGTAGGCGGCGATATCCGCGTACTGCACGATCTCCAGCACATTGCCTTCGGGATCGCGGCAGAACGCCAGGTAGGTGCCGGGGCGCACTTCGATGCGCTGCGGGCCGGTGAGGAATTCCACATCGGCGGCGAGCAGCTTGTCGACCACGCTCTGGATGTCGTCCACGATAAAGGTCAGGTAGGTGGCGTTGGCCTTGTCGAGGATGTACTCGGGAGCGGGCGCGGGCGCGGGCGGCTGTACGGGGGCCAGCAGCTTGATGCGCTCGCCATGGTTGGTCTGCAGGCGCACCGCGGTGTAGCCGCCGGCGTGCATGGCCGCCTGCATGGCATTTGCCGCTGGCACGGCCACTTCGCTGACAAAGGCGAAGCCCAGCACCTGCTCGTAGAAGCGGCGCATGCGCGGCAGGTCGCGCACGGCGATGCCGACCTCCAGGGGAACAATCACGTTCAGGGTCATTGGTATTCCTTGGGTTCGTTCAGTTGGCCAGGCGGGCATCGGGACTCACGCCGCGCCCTTGTCGCGCATTACCTGGCGCAGGCCCTCGGCCACTTCCTCGGTGCGGGCTGCGGCGGCGCGCTCCAGCACCTTGGAGATGCTCGGCGCGGCCTCGGCGCCGGTCACGCGCTGCACGGGCTGGTCCAGCCAGTCGAAGTAGCGGCGCTGGATTTCGTCGGCCAGCCATCCGCCATAGGAGGTACCCCGCGCGCCTTGTTCGGCGATCAGTACGTTGTTGGTCTTCTTCACGCTCTGCGCGATGGTGTCCCAGTCAATGCTGGCGCGGTCCAGCCAGCGCAGGTCGATCACCTCGGCGTCGATGCCGGTTTGCGCCACCGCTTCGAGCGAGTGGCCGACCATCGACAGGTACGTGATGACAGTGACATCGCCACCGCTGCGGCGTACCGCCGCCTTGCCCACCGGCAGGTGATAGTCGAAGTCATCCACGGGGCCCACGCCCGAGGCGTTGTACAGGTCCACGTGCTCGATCACCAGCACCGGGTCCTTGCACGCCAGCGCGGTGTTCATCAGGCCCACGTAGTCGAACGGCGTGGACGGCGCCACGATGCGCCAGCCCGGGCTGGTGGCGAAGATGCCGGCCGGGTCCATCGAGTGCTGCGAGCCATAGCCCGTGCCCATCGCTACCTTGGTGCGCAGCACCAGCGGCACGTCGCTCTCGCCGCCGAACATGTGGCGCGCCTTGCCGATCTGGTTGAAGATCTGGTCGGCCGCCACCCACATGAAGTCCGGGTACATGAACTCCACCACGGGCTTGTAGCGTCCGTCCAGCGCCAGCCCGCCGCCCAGGCCCACGAACGCGTTCTCGCTGATCGGCGTGCCCAGCACGCGGTCCGGGAAGTTGTCGCGCAGGCCGCGGGTGGCGCCGTTGGTGCCGCCCTTGAGGCGGTGCACGTCCTCGCCCATCACCACCACCGACGAATCGGTCTCCATGCGGCGTTGCATGACGTCCGCCACCACGTCGATGAACTTGCGCTTGTCCAGCTTGCCGGAGAAGCCGGCCTCGTCCTCGCAGCGCAGGCCTGCCAGCTCGCTCAGGTCGCCGCGGATGCCCACATCGCGGAAGTCCGGGCTCGGCCACAGCTCAGGCCGGATGCGGCGCTTGCCCGGCTTGCCGGAAGGATCGGCTTCGGTCAGTGCGGCCATGGCGTCGCGCATGGCTTGCTTGATGCGCTCACGCAGCGCGGCGATCTCGTCGGCGCTGATCAGGCCGCGCGCCTGCATGCGGCGCGCCATCAGTTCGAGCGGATCGCGCGCGCGCCATTGCTGCTCTTCTTCCTTGGTGCGGTAGCCAAAGGCGCTCCCCGGGAAGGGGCCGTTCTGGTGGAAGAAGCGGTACAGATCGGCTTCGATGATCGTCGGGCCCTTGCCGGCACGCATATGCGCCAGCGCTTCCTGCGTGGCCAGGTACACCGCCAGCGGGTCCATGCCATCGACCTTCCAGCTCGGGATGTTGAAGCCCATGCCGCGCGCGGACAGGCGCGGCTCGGCGGTGGACTCTTCCACCGTGGTGGAGACGGCGTAGCGGTTGTTCTCGATAAAGAAGCACAGCGGCAGCTTCCACGCGGCGGCCAGGTTCATGGTTTCCAGCACCGAGCCGATATTGACCGCGCCGTCGCCGAAGTAGGTGATGGCGACCGCATCCGTGCCGGCATGCCGGTGCGACCACGCCGCGCCCGCGGCCATGGGCACGCCGCCGCCCACGATGGCATTGGTGCCCAGCGCGCCGGCCTCGGCCCACTGCAAGTGCATGGAGCCGCCACGGCCTTTGCAATAGCCCTGCGCCAAGCCCAGGATTTCCGCCAGCGTGCGTTGCAGCAGCGTTTGCACGTCCGCCGGCAGCGGTGCGCGCGGATCGATGCCGTTGGGCGCGAGGTAGCCCAGCGCCTTGGAGACAAACTGGTGATGCCCGCGATGCGAGCCGTTGATCTGGTCGGCGCCGGTCAGCGGCACGATGGAGCCGGCGGCGCCGCCTTCCTGCCCGATGCTGGAATGCGCCGGGCCGTGGACCAGGCCTTCGGCGGCGAGTTCGAGCACAGCCTCCTCGAAGCCGCGGATCAGGTGCAGGTGGCTCAGCAGGGTGCCGAGCAGGGCCGGGTCTGCCTTGGCCCAGTCTTCCTCGGTGGTGCGCAGTTCCACCCATTCGGCGGCGGGGCGCAGGGCGCTACGTTCAGACATTTGAGAATCCTTGATTACCGTTCGATGATGCTTTCAATCGTGCTGGGGAACTGCGTGCTCAGAAGCCGTCGGCGGTCCAGCCGCCATCGGAGACCAGCGCATGGCCGGTGATGAACGCGGCCGAGTCCGATGCCAGGAAGAGGGCGACCTCCGCCATCTCTTCCGGCGCGCCAAAGCGGCGCAGCGGCGTGCGCGCCAGCAGCGCCTCGCCGTCGATGGCCTTGCTGGCGAGCAGCGTTTCCATCAGCGCGGTGCTGGTGTAGCCCGGGCAGACCGCGTTCACGCGGATGTTGTACTCAGCCCATTCCGCCGCCAGCGACTTGGTGAGCGACACCACGCCAGCCTTGGCGGCGCAGTACGCCAGGCGCCGCGCGGACGAGGCCAGGCCCCACATCGACGCGGTGCTCAGGATGGAGCCGCCGCCCTGGCGCACCATGCGGCGCGCCGCCGCCTGCGTGCAGAAGAACACGCCGGAGAGGTCGATCTCGATGGCGCGGCGCCAGTCGTCGGGCGTCAGTTCCAGCGACGGCTTGTTCATCGAGATGCCGGCGTTGTTCAGCAGGATGTCGATGCGGCCAAAGCGGGCCTCGGTGGCGGCGCAGGCGTGCTCCACGGCCTCGGGGTCGGTGATCGAAGCCTGTACCACTTCGACCTGCGCTTCCGGGCAAGCCGCTTCCAGTTCCGCCTTGGCGCTGGCGAGTCCTTGCGCATCCAGGTCCAGCAGCATCAGGCGCGCGCCGTGCCGGGCAAAGCCATGCGCCATCGCGCGGCCGATGCCGCTGGCGCCGCCGGTGTTGAGCACGACCTTGCCGGCCAGGCCGGGGTAGCTGGCGCGCGCAAAGGGCTGCGCGTTCGGGTATCCAATAGGCAAAGAGGTGCTCATACGGCTAACCAGTCCTTCAGAAGTTGGGTATTGGAAGTGAGTTGTTCGGGCGTGCCTTCAAAGACGATGCGTCCGTGGCCCATCACRCAGACGCGGCTCGATACCTTCAGCGCGATGGCGAGCTTCTGCTCCACCAGCACCACCGAGACGCCCCGGCGGTGGATGTCCTGGATGGCCTCGCCAACCACCGTCACGATCTTGGGCGCGAGGCCTTCGGTGGGCTCGTCGATCAGGATCACCAAGGGGTTGCCCAGCAGCGAGCGGCACATGGTGAGCATCTGCTGCTCGCCGCCGGAGAGGCTGCCGGCCTTGGTGTTGCGGCGCTCCTTCAGGCGCGGGAAGTAGTCGAACATCTGCTCGAAGGTCCATTGCGGCGCGCCTTCGGTGGCGCGCTGCTCGCCCATGCGCAGGTTTTCGTCCACCGTCAGGTTGGCGAAGACCTCGCGCTCTTCCGGCACATAGGCAATGCCCTTGCGGCAGATCGCATAAGATTGCGCGCCGGCCAGATCGCGCCCGCGCAGCCTGATGTGGCCGGCGCTTGGCGGCACCAGGCCCATGATGGCCTTGAGCGTGGTGGAGCGGCCCGAGCCGTTGCGGCCCAGCAGGCTGACCACTTCGGCCCGCCCTACCTGGAAATCCACGCCGTGCAGGATGTGGCTCTTGCCGTAGTGCGCGTGCAGCCCTTGCACGCTCAGCAGCGGATCGGCGCTTTGTAGGGACTGCGCGCTCATACCGTGACCTCCTCGCCCAGATAGGCTTCCTTGACGCGTGCGTTGTTGCGGATCTCGTCCGGCGTGCCGGTGGCGACGATCTCGCCGTAGACCAGCACGCTGATGCGGTCGCTGAGCGAGAACACCACGTCCATGTCGTGCTCCACGATCAGCAGCGTGCGGCCCTGCGCGATCTCGCGGATCAGGCCGGCGGTGTAGTCGGTTTCTTCCTGCGACATGCCCGCCATCGGCTCGTCGAGCATGATGACCTTCGGGTCCGAGGCCAGCGTCATGGCGATCTCCAGCGAGCGTTGCTCCGAATACGACAGCTCGCCGGCGATGGTTTGTGCGCGCCCGGCCAGCCGCACCTGTTCGAGCAGGTGCTGGGTCTCGTCGCGCACGGCACGCACCTTGTGGGCGAACTTCCACAGCGTGTATTGCAGGCCGTGGCGCCGCATGACGGCGAGGCGCAGGTTCTCGAAAACCGTGAGGCCCGCGAAGATATTGGTGATCTGGAACGAGCGCGCCAGGCCGCGATGGTTGATGCTCTGCGGCGACAGGCCGTGGATCGGCTCGCCGTTGAGCATGATCTCGCCTTTGGTCAGGGGCAGGCGCCCGGAGATCAGGTGGAACAGCGTGGACTTGCCGGCGCCGTTCGGGCCGATCAGCGCGTGGCGCTCACCGCTGACGAGATCGAGGTCCACGCCGCGGATGATGTCGACGTCGCCGAAGGATTTGCGCAGTCCGCGCAGGGAGAGCATCGCTTGCGTGTTCATGCCGGGTTCCTCCGGACGTTGGTGGCCGCGGTGGCGGGCGCGTCGATGGCGGGGGTGGCGTCCTTCAGGCGCAGCCAGCGCCTGTTGGCCAGGCGGGCCGTGGCGATGCCTGCCACCAGCAGCGCCGCGGGCACCAGCCAGGTCAGCGGCGAGATGGGATCCCACTCGCGGCCAAACAGCGCAATCGCGGGCCAGCCGCCACCATTCAGGGCCGCCATGGAGCGGTAGTCTTGCGAGAAGAAGCGCTGCAGCATCTCCACCGTGAACACCGTGCCGCCCGCGAGCAGCAACGTGCCGATGATGAATGCCAGCGCCATGGGCAGCAGCGCACGCAGGCCATAGGTCTTGCTGTGCGTGGCGAAGGACTTGATCAGCCCGGCCAGGCCCGTCGGCAAGAACATCATCACCAGCACGAAGACAATGCCCTGGTACAGCAGCCACGAACGCGTCAGGTCGGATACCGCATAGCCGAAGAAGGTCATCACCGCCGCGCCCAGTGCCGGGCCGAGGAAGATCTTCACGCCGCCGATATAGCTGTTAAGCACCACCGCCGCGGAGGCGGATGACTCGAACACCACATAGTTGGCCGCTTCCATGTTGAGCGCCTGCAGCGCGCCCGCGATGCCAGCGAACATGGCCGAGACGGCGAACACCAGCACGCCGAGCCGGTGCGTGTCATAGCCGAGAAAGCGCAGGCGGTTGGCGTTCTCGCGCAGGCCCAGCGTCAGGCGGCCCACCGGCGTCAGCGTGAACAGGTACAGCAGCGCCAGCGACAGCAGCACCCAGAACAGGGTCAGGTAGTACACCTGGTTGCTGTCGCCGAAGGTGAGGCCCCACGCCGGCATGCGCATGGTGGACAGGCCCGCCTCGCCGCCGAACCAGCCCTTCAGGTGCGGCGCCAGCGAGTGCAGCAGTTCGGCCAGCGCCAGCGTGATCATGGCGAAGTAGACGCCGGTGCGCTTGGTGGCGAACCAGCCGGCGGCCAGGCCGGCGACCAGGCCCAGGGCGCCGCCGGCCAGCGGCAGCAGCGGCGTGGGCAGCAGGCCGTTGCCGCCGAAGGCGTTCATGGCGTGCACGGTGGCAAAGCTGCCAATGCCGAAGTACGCCGCATGGCCAAACGACAGCATGCCGCCCTGGCCGCTCAGCAGGTTGAACGAGGCCGCGAACAGCACCGCGATCAGCATCTGGATGGATGCGTTGACCAGCGATTGCGATAGCACCATCGGCAGCGCCAGCAGCGCGCCCACGCCGAGCAGCAACAAGGTCTTCTGCGTGTTGGAGAGGTTGGTCATGGTTACTCCTTCTCGCCCATCAAGCCTGACGGACGGACCAGCAAGATCAACAGCATCAGCGCGAACGGGATGGTCCCGGCCAGGCTGGAGAGTTTCAGGGTCATCAGCCCGCCGGCTTGTTCGGCCCAGGCGCCCGCCCCGGCCAAGGCCAGCAGGTCGGCCAGGCTGCGATCGATGCCGACCGAGAGCGACGTGATCAGCCCGATCAGCAGCGAGGCGAGCATGGCCCCCTCCAGCGAGCCCAGGCCGCCCACTACCACCACGACGAAGACCATCACGCCGAGTTCCAGCGCCATGTTCGGGTTGGTGGTGTAGAACGCGCCCGCCACCGCGCCGGCCAGGCCCGCCAGCGCCGCGCCGATGCCGAACACGCCCATGAAGACCAGCGGCACGTTGTGGCCCAGCGCCTCGGCCATGCGCGGCTTGTAGATCGCCGAGCGCACCACGATGCCGACCCGGGTGCGCGTGAGCAGCAGGTAGATCACGGCGAACATGGCCACGGCGATGCCGCCCATGAACACGCGATAGAAGGGATAGGAGGACACGCCCAGGTGGAAGGCCGCGAAGTCCAGCGACGCCGGGATGCGGTAGTCCACCGGGAAGTTGCCAAAGAACAGCTTGATCAGTTCGGCAATGATGAAAGACAGGCCAAAGGTCAGCAGCAGCTCATGCGCGTGACCGTGGTGATGGACGCGGCGCAGGAAGAAGCGCTCCACCGCCACCCCGGCCAGCCCGACCAGGATCGGCGAAACCACGATGGCCGGCCAGAAGCCGATTGCGCCCTGCAGCGTATAGGCAAAGTAGGCGCCCAGCATGTAGAACGACGCATGGGCAAAGTTGAGCACGCCCATCATGCCGAAGATGAGGGTCAGGCCAGCGGAAACCATGAACAGCAGCAGGCCGTAGATGGTGCCGTTAAGCAATGAGACGACGAGGTATTCCATGAAGGCTTCCTTGGAACGAGGCTGTGCGGCCAACTGGCGCATGGCCGTACTTGCCAGCGCCCGCGCCGCAGCGGCGCGAGCGTGGCTGATGTTGCTAGGGTGGCTTGGGCAGGGGAATCAGCTGGGGCGCTGCATCTTGCAGCTGGCCTGGGCCGGCGTGGCGGCCTCGGCGGCAGAGAAGGTCTTGACCGGCTTGAAGCCCATGTCGGTGCCGTCGACCTTGAACTTCGCATCCTTGGCGACCACGGACACCACCATCGGCAGCAGCACCTGGTGATCGGCGGCGCGCATGCTCATCTCGCCCAGCGGCGATCTGACCTTGGCGGTTTCGAGCGCCTTGGCCAGTGCGCTGGTGTTGAGCTTGCCGCCTTCCGGCTTCACGGTCTTCAGTGCTTCGCCCAGCATCTCCACCGCGAACACCGTCTGTGGCTCGATGTAGGCGGGCATATGGCCCTGCCTGGCCTTGAAGTCGTTGGCGAAGCGCTCACTGTCGGCGCCACCCGCCTCGGCATTGAAGGGGTGGGCAACATAGTGGCCCAGCGCCACGTCGGCGGCGTTGCCGATATTGCCCGGCTGGTCGAGGAACACGGTGGCAAAGCGCGTCTTCAGGCCGGCTGCCTTGCTGGCCTTCATCAACAGCAGCAGGTCGTTGGACCAGTTGCCGGTGATCACGCTGTCTGCCTTGGCGGCAGCGATCTTGGCCACGTAGGGCGAGAAGTCCTGCACCTTGTTCACGTCATGCAGCGTCTTTTCCACCACCGTGTAGCCGCCGGCGCCGGCGTAGTCGCCGATGGCCTTTTCCATGTCGACGCCCCAGGAGTAGTTCTGGTTGATCGAATACACGCGGGTGCCCAGCGCATGGAGCGGCTTCATCGCGCCGACCAGCGCCTTGACGCGGATCTGCGCGTTGGTGGCGAACTTGAAATGGTAGAAGTGGCACTTCTCGCCGGTTAGCTCCATGGCTTCGCCGCCGACGTTCATGAACAGGATTTCCTTGCCCGGATTGCGCAGGTTGAACTTGCGCACGTCCTCGGTGATCTGGCCGGACACGGCCGACGACGAACCTTGCATGACGATCTGGGCGCCATCGGCAACGGCCGCCTTCAGCTTGTCCGCCGCGCCTGCCGGGCCGCCCTGGTTGTCGTACTCGACCAGCTGGAGCGGCTCGCCGTTCCAGCCCCCGGTGGTGTTGATCTTGTCGATCGCATAGCGCGCCGCTGCGCGGAACATCAGGCCGGTGGATGCCTGCGGGCCGGACAGCGTCTCGACCAGCGCAATCTTCACCGGCGCCGCCGATGCCGTGCCCGCCAGCACGGAGAGTGCCGCGGCTGCGAACAAAGGACGGGTAATGCGGCTACCGCTCATGGGTGTCTCCTGGCTATTGTTTGGATTCATCTGGCGGGCGCCGAAACTGGCCCGTCATAGTGGTCTGACCTGTGGTTAAAGTGGTCTGACAGGTTTACTATAAGGAGATGGGCGGCGATCGTCAACGGCGACTTGCGCGCCATGAGGGTTTCTACCGAGAGTCCGATCGGATGTGTATCCGCGTGGCGGAACGAAGGGCTTATACCCTTGAAGGGCTTGGCTTGTGGACGAATAACGGGTGCCGGCACCGCTTCGTGCTGGTACATTCCACACGTTTCATGCGCGCTAAGACGTGCTACATTGACCTGTAAGACCAATTTAGAATCGAGCGCCAGCCAGAGGCTGTCTGGCGCCAGGGAGCCCGTATTGAACAAGACAGTGCCCGGCGCCGCGGCGCCGCCGCCCACCCAGCGCCCGGAGGGAACCATGTTCCATCCCGAGCCCAAACACCTGCCGGACGAGATCGCCAGGCGCCTGATCCAGGCGATCCAGGCGGGCGAGTTCGCCGTGGGCGACCGCCTGCCCAGCGAGCGCTTGCTGTGCGAGCAGTTCTCGGTCAGCCGCGCGGTGGTGCGCGAGGCCCTGTCGCAGCTCAAGTCGGAGGGGTTGGTTGCGCCCAAGGCGGGCAGCGGCGTGTTTGTGACCGAGCGCAGCCAGCGCCAGGCGTTTCGCATGCAGGATGTGGCCATCGACGAGAAAGACTCGCTGGCCATGGTGATGGAACTGCTGGTGACGATCGAAGTGGCGGCCACCAGGTTCGCGGCCATGCGCCGCACGCCTGAAGACCTCAAGCGGATCCGCCGCGCGCTGATTGGCATGGAGTACGAGATCGCCAACGACAGGCTGGGCGATGAAGAGGACTTCGCCTTTCACCAGGCCATTGTCGAGGCGACGCACAACCCGCACTTCCAGGCGTTGAGCGAACACCTGGAGCACGGCGCGCGGCGCGTGATCCGGCAGGCGAGGAGCAATACCAAGAGCCATCACGCGGACATGGTCGAGGCCGTGCAGGAAGAGCACAAGACCATCTACGACGCGATCGTGGCGGGCGACGCCGAGCGGGCGGCGGAGGCGGCGGAGACCCACCTTCGCAACGCCGCCAAGCGGCTGAACATGTACCTCAAGGGGTGACTGGCGGGGCGGCCGGCAACTGCCGATGGGCAGTCCGCGTTCTTGTCCCGCCCGGGCTTGCCTGGTTTATTCCAGCCCGGCCAGGCCCAGCTGGAAGCGCTGGCTCAAGCGCTCGCCGCTGGCTAGCAACACGCTCACTTCCACCCCCGATGCCATCGCCTGGCAGGCTGCGCGGCTGGTGCCGGAGACCGACACGCTGGCACCCTGCGGGCAAACGCACACGGCATGCCTCTGGCCCTCGGTATCGACCGTGACCGCGCCGTAGCCGGCCCGCATCGACAGGCCGGAAGCCTGGCGCCAGGTCCATGCGGACGGGGGAAGTGAGGCGGTGATGTCGGTGCCGTCGTCCCGCAGCACCGCTGCGGTGGCGGTGACCCGGGGCACACCCGGCGTCAGCGGCGTGTCGGCGTAGGTGAGTTGCAGGCGCCAGGCGCAGTCCGGCGCCTGGCCGGAGGTGGCGTTGCGCGCCGTGGGCGGGTGGAGCAAGGTGAGTGCTACCTCACCTTGCTCGCTGCTCCAGGCCTTGCGCAGCGTGTCCCCGCACGCTTTTAGCAGCGCAATGAGCAGGCTGCCCGGCCGTGGCTTGGCTGTCCTGCTGCCGCGCTGTGGCGCGGCGCGGCCCGATAGTGACCCTGAGTGCATCGATGGCACGATTTCCCCGTATCCTTTTTATAAAGTCACTCTACAAACCGAGCGGCCTTCGCGCATCACCCATTCATGGGATGCCGCCGGGTTTTCTTATGGCCGGGGCGGGATTTCAGGCCGATGGCGGTGTCCCGGCCAGTTCGCCGACGCGCCTGACCACCTCGGCCAGTAGCGCCGAGCTGTCGTCGCTGCGATAGCTCATCATCACTGGTGAGGTAAAGCCGGGGGCGTCAATCGGCACGTAGGCCACGTCGTCGCGGTGCAGCCGCTGCACGGATGCCGGCACCAGGCAGATTCCAAGCCCCGCAGCCACGAGGCCGATGGCGGTCTGCAGCTCATTGGCCTCCTGCGCCACGCGCAACTGCAGGCCCTGCGTGCGGAACAGCGCCAGCACGTGATCGGCGTAGCTGGGGCGGGGCCGCGCCGGGTAGAGCACGAAGGGGTGGGCCGCCAGCTGTGCCGGCGTCATGGGCGGACCCTTCAGCGCGGCGTGGCCGCTGGGCACGGCGGCCATCAGCGGCTCGGCCATCACCACCGTGCGGGTGATGGCGGGGTCGTCCAGCACGATGCGGCCAAAGCCGACATCGATGCGGCCGGCCTTGAGCGCTTCCATCTGCTGTACCGTGGTGAGTTCGGACAGGCCGACCTCGAGGGCCGCGTCGGAGCCGCGCACCTGGCGGATCAGCTCCGGCAGGAAGCCATAGAGCACCGATGGCACGAAGCCGATGCCGAACCAGCGCTTTTCATTGCGGCCGATGCGCCGCGTGCCTTCCACGATCTCGTCGATGCGCTGGTTCAGCTGCAGCGATTGCTCCAGCAGGAAGCGGCCGGCCTCGGTCAGCCGCACCGCGCGCGCGGAACGGTCCAGCAGCACGGTGCCGATTTCGTCCTCCAGCTGGCGGATCTGGCGCGACAGCGGCGGCTGGGCGATATGCAGGCGCTCAGCCGCGCGGGTGAAGTTGAGTTCGGCCGCGACGGCCTGGAAATAACGCAGGTGACGTAGCTCCATGATCCCATCCTTTCATACTTAAAAGGTATTGATCGGGACATACTCGGTCTTGGACACCCTGGATGTCAAGCCACATACTGCTTCTCAACGTATTCCATACTTGGCAGACACCCAGCATGAAAGCAACCGTCACCTCCGTCGAAGCCATCCTGGTCGACCTGCCCACCATCCGGGCGCACCAGCTTGCCATGACCACCATGCAGCGCCAGACCCTGGTGATCGTGCGGCTGCGTTGCAGCGACGGCATCGAGGGGATTGGCGAAGCCACCACCATCGGCGGCCTGAGCTACGGCGACGAAAGCCCCGAGGGCATCAAGCTGACCATCGATACCTACCTGGCACCTGCACTGGCCGGCATCGACGCGTGCAATATCCACGCCGCCATGCAGCGCCTGGCTTCGGTGGCGCGGGGCAATCGCTTTGCCAAGTCGGCGCTGGAGTCCGCGCTGCTCGATGCGCAGGGCAAGCGCCTGGGCCTGCCCCTGTCCGAGTTGCTGGGCGGCGCGGTGCGGCCGAACCTGGCCTGCCTGTGGACGCTCGCCAGCGGAGACACCGGCCGGGATATCGAAGAAGCCGAAACCCTGCTGGCCGAGCGCCGCCACAACACCTTCAAGCTCAAGATCGGGCGTCGCAGCGTGCGCGACGACGTGGCTCATGTGTCGGCCATCAAGCGCGCGCTGGGCGACCGTGCCCGCGTGACCGTGGACGTCAACCAGGCCTGGAACGAAGCCGATGCCGCCACCGGCATCGCCATGCTGGAAGCCGCCGGCATCGATCTCGTCGAGCAGCCGGTGCCGCGCGAGCAGCGCGGCGCGCTGGCCCGGCTGGCGGCGCGCTTCGTGGTGCCGGTGATGGCCGATGAGGCCGTGTGCGGTCCCGAGGATGCGATGGAACTGGCGCGCATCGCCGGCGCGGACGTGTTCGCGCTGAAGATCTCCAAATCCGGCGGCATCTTCGAGATGCTGCGCACGGCGGCGGTAGGCGATGCGGCCGGCATCGCGCTGTACGGCGGCACCATGCTGGAAGGCAGCGTGGGCACCATCGCCGCTGCCCACGGCTTTGCCACGCTGCCGCGGCTGGCCTGGGGCACCGAGCTGTTCGGCCCGCTGCTTCTCAAGGATGATGTGGTGACGGCCCGCCCCGAGTACCGTGACTTTGCCTTGCACCTGCCGGTTGGCCCGGGGCTTGGCCTGACGCTGGACGAAGACAAGCTGGCCCATTACCGCCGCGCCGCCTGAGGCGCTGCCCAAGCAAACATAGACCGAGGATTCAAGCATGTTGTTTCTGGTGAGAATGGACGTAAAGATGCCCGCGGACATGCCGGCCGCGCTGGCCGACGAGATCAAGGCGCGCGAGAAGGCGTACTCGCAGGACCTGCAGCGCCAGGGCAAGTGGCCGCATCTGTGGCGCGTGGTGGGCGAGTACGCCAACTACAGCGTGTTCGATGCCGAGTCCAACGACGAACTCCACACCATGCTCTCCAGCCTGCCGCTGTTCCCGTACATGGAAATCCATGTCACGCCGCTGGCCAAGCACCCGTCGTCGATCAAGTAAGCCAGCCGGCGCGCCGTTACCCTGAATACCGCCGCGGCCTCCGCTGGCCGCGTTCCAACACCAACTCCGAATCCATTTGGAGGAGACTCTGATGCGCTTGCCATTCCTGCGCGCGTGGGCCGCCTGCGCCTGTGCGCTGGCCACCCTGGCCGTGCTGCCGTCGGCCGCCCACGCCGACACCTATCCCGATCACCCGATCCGCTGGGTCGTGCCATTCCCCGCGGGCGGCGCGATGGACAATATCGCCCGCACGCTGGGCGAGGAAATGTCGAGGAGCCTGGGCCAGTCCATCGTGGTGGAAAACCGCCCCGGCGCTGGCGGCAATATCGGCGCGGAGATGGTGGCGCGCTCGCCCGCGGATGGCTACACGCTGATCATCGTGGCCAACGGCATGGCGGTGAACCCCGCGCTGTACGGCCGGCTCAGCTATGACCCGGTGAAGGATTTCGCGCCGGTCTCGCTCCTGGCGGTGGTGCCTAACGTGCTGGTCACCAGCAAGGCCAAGAAGCTGCCCGCCACGGTGCCCGACCTGATCGCCGCGGCGCGCGCCACGCCGGACAAGTACACCTATGCCTCCGCCGGCAATGGCACCTCGATTCACCTGGCTGGCGAGCTGTTCACCTCGCTCACCGGCGTCAAGATGCTCCACGTGCCCTACAAGGGCAGCGGCCCGGCCATGACGGACCTGCTGGGCGGCCAGGTCGACTATATGTTCGACAGCATCACCTCGGCCAAGCCGCATATCGACTCCGGCAAGCTCACGCCCATTGCGGTGACCACCGCCAAGCGCTCGTCGACGCTGCCAAACGTGCCGACCCTGGCCGAAGCCGGCGTCAAGGGCTATGACCTGTCGCCATGGTTCGCCGCCTTCGTCCCGGCCAAGACGCCGCCCGCCGTGGTCGCGCGCCTGAACCAGGCCATGGTGGACGCGCTGGCCAAGCCGTCGGTGCGCACCCGCCTGGCCGCCATCGGCGCCGAGCCGATCGGCAGCACGCCCGCGCAGCTGGGCAAGCACCTCGCTGCCGAAACCGATAAATGGGGCAAGCTGATCCGCGAACGCGGCATCCGCGCGGACTGAGAACGCCATGACCACTGCATTCCACCAAGGCATCGCGCTGCACTACGAGATCGAGGGGGCGCCCCACGCACCCGTTCTGGTCATGTCCAATTCGCTGGGCACCGACATGCAGATGTGGGCGCCGCAGATGGATAGCCTGCTGCCGCGCTTTCGCGTGCTGCGCTACGACACCCGCGGCCACGGGGGCTCCGGCCTGCCGTCCCCGGCGCCGTTCGGGTTTGCCAAACTCGGGCAGGACGTGCTGGCCATCATGGATCACGCCGGCATCCAGCGCGCGCATTTTTGCGGGCTGTCGATGGGCGGCATGACCGGCATGTGGCTGGCTGCCAATCACCCCGAGCGTTTCGACCGCTTCGTGCTGGCCAATACCGCCGCCCTCATCGGCCCGGCCAGCGGCTGGGACACGCGCATCCAGACGGTACGCAGCCAAGGCATGGCCGCCATCGTCGACGCCGTGCTGGCGCGCTGGTTCAGCGCCGCCTGGCTGGCCGGCAACGCGGCGCGCATCGCGCCGGTGCGCCAGATGCTGCTGGACGCATCGCCCGAAGGCTACACGGCCAACTGCGCCGCCGTGCGCGACGCCGACCTGCGCGAGCAGCTGCCGCGCATCGCCAGCCCGGTGCTGGTGATTGCCGGCACGCATGACATGGCCACCACACCGGCACAAGGGCGCGAAGTGGCGCAAGGGATTGCCGGGGCGCGCTACGTGGAGCTGGACGGGGCCCACTTGTCGAACTGGGAGCAGCCGGAGGGGTTTGCGCAGGCGGTTCGCGGGTTCCTGGCAGGCTGAGGCCTGCCGGACGCCGTTCACGCAGTCGCGCGTCGATTGCAACGTCGATATCATGACAGCCGGGTCTAGGACCGGCCACTCAACTATCCCCTCCCGCTACCCTGGCAGGATGTGTGCTGGGCAAAATCTGCTATGGTTTTGCCAACGCATCAGGGGGATATGAGCATGGCCAGACTTGTGGTTCGCGGTGTTGACGAATTGCTGGTGCACAAACTGCGCGAGCGTGCTGCTGCAAATGGGCGCAGCGAAGAGGCGGAACACCGCGAGATTCTCATTCAGGCGCTGAGACAAACAACGCGAAATAGTTTGGCCGAAGTACTTGCGAGCATGCCGGACGTTGGTGAGGATGCCGATTTCGCGCGCTGCACTTGAGCCGACTAGCTGAAGACATTGTGGCGAAGTGACGTTGGCGAGGGCCAAGGCGGACCTGACGCGGTGGCCCTCGTTTTCACTACTTTGCCGCCCCGAACCGGATATCCCCATACCAGGCACGCGCGTTCCCTCCCGTGTTGTCGGTATCGGTGAGCAGGCCGTAGGCGATCAGCTTGCCGGGCTTTTCCTTGAAGGCATGCTCGAAGTCCCGCTCCACGTTGCGGCTCAGCGCGAGCCACTTGCCGGCGGCGTCGGGCCCGCCTGACACCACGATCATCTTGATCCGCGAGGTGTGGGGATTGTCGATGACCGTGCCGACCGGCGCGGTGTTGGACCAGATGTACATCAGCGTGGCATAGGGCAGTTCCTCGCCCGCCAGCATCTTGGCGAGCTTGATGGCGGTGCGCTCGCCCAGCGATAGCTTGTCCGTATCTCCATCGAACATGAACACCAGGCGCGCCGGCGCGTCTTCCTTGGCGGCGACGCTGTTGTCGGCCGCATCGATCGGGTGTTCCACCCTCCAGCGCCAGCTGACCTGCGGGGTGGCCTCCAGGTCCAGGTTGTTGCCCTTGTGCATCAGCGCCGAGGCGGAGGCGGCCGCGTCGGCTTCGAGCACCGTGGCGTGGTCCTCCGCCACCAGGCTGTAATGGGTCAACGTCTTGCCGTGCGCCACCGGCAGGTTCTTCCACCCGGCCGGCAACGCGCCGCCGGGCGTGCCGGCGGAGAAGGCGGCGCCGGGGGCGGCGGGGGCCGGCGCCGATGCTGCCGATGCCTGCGCTTGGGCCGGCGCAGCGTGCGCCAGCAGCAGGCCGCACGCTAGCAGGGCGGCCAGCCCGTGAGCGCGCGGCGCCACCGAGCGGGTGGAATGCGCCAAAGCCAGATGGGGGGTCATGATCGATTGCCCGATGGTCGCCGTCATTGTTCTTATTGTCTCCATTGTAGGCAGCGGCCCGGGCCTTTGTGTGCGCGACGTGTTGCCGTTCGCGCTAGCGGCGCACCTGGTGACTAGGGCGCTGCCTGCGGCCCTTGCGCGCCGGCCGGCGCATTGCCGAAGATCTCGGCGTAGTAGCGGTAGCCCGCGTCCAGATGCTTGCCCAAGGCAAAGCCCTGGGCCAGCATCGCGTCGAACTCGGCGCGGGCGATCTGCATCACGTAGCTATGCCCGGTCGCCACCAGGCGGCAGGCACCGCTGGCCTGGCGCGCGCTGAACCACTTGCCGGAATCGGCATGGCCGGCGCGATAGGCCTGGCCATCGTGTTCGAGTTGCCAGCCGCCGTCGAGCAGCACCCAGGCATCGGTGGCGCCCGCGCCTGTGCATTGGGTGATGACGGTGCCGGGTTCCACCTCCCACTCGCGGGAATGATCGATGGTCCAGCGCAGTTGCGCGGTGCTCAGGCTGGTGAAGAACGGGGTCTTCCTCAGCAGGTAGAGGTAAGTCTTGGAGGCTTTCATGGATTTGCCTTGGGCGATAGCGGCATCGTCTTGCCGCGCCGGTTGCGCCTCGCCAGCGGCGAGGACAGCCGGCAGCAACGCGGCGCACGCAAGTTGGATCCATCGTTTCATCGTCGTTCCTGCCGGTGAGCAAGGGCCGCGCCGGGCCCGTGCCCGATGCGGGGGGCCAGCGCCTGCGCGCTCGGTTTGCCGATGCCCGTGCCCGCGCCGGTGACGACAATGACTTGTTGATTGGTGCTTTGCATGATGTTCCCCCTTTTACGTCGTGCGTGGCGATGCGTGGCCCCGTGTTGCGCGAGCGATCAGGCCACGCCGCCGTTGGCGCGCAGGATCTGCCCGTTGACCCAGCCGGCATCCGGGCCGGCGAGGAAGGCGACGACGCAGGCGATGTCTTGCGGCTGGCCCAGGCGTTGCAATGGAGGCATCTTGGCGAAGGCCTGGATCTGCTCTTCGGTCTTGCCGTCGAGGAACAGCGAGGTAGCGATCGGGCCCGGGGCCACCGCATTGACCGTGATGTCGCGCCCGCGCAGTTCCTTGGCGAACACGTGCGTGAACGCTTCCACCGCCGCCTTGGTGGCGTTGTAGACGGCATAGCCGGGCATGTTCAGCGCCAGCGTGGTGCTGGAGAAATTGACRATGCGCCCGCCGTCGGCAAGCCGCGCGGCGGCTTCGCGCAGGGTGTTGAAGGTGCCGCGCACGTTGATGTCGAAAGTCTGGTCATAGAGCGCGTCGCTGGTGTCGGCCAGCGGTACCGTCTTGAGCACGCCGGCGTTGTTGACCAGCACGTTCACCTTGCCCAGTTGCTGCTCGGTGATCTCGAACAGGCGGCGCACATCGTCGGCCTTGGACACATCGGCCTGCACTGCGATGGCCGACGCGCCAGCGGCCTTCAGCTCGGCCACGAGGGCATCGGCCTGGGCCGCGCCGGCCGCGTAGTTGATGGCGACGGCGAAACCGTCTTGTGCCAGACGCCTGGCTACGGCGGCGCCGATGCCGCGGGATGCGCCCGTGACGATGGCGACTTGGGTGGGGTTGGCGTTGCGCATGATCCGTTTCCTTTCTGGTGGTGGGTTGGTGAAATGGATCATGGACCATTCCCATGCAAAGATAATTGGTGGAGAATTGATATCATTGCTCCATCTGCATTAACAATACGGCGCCCCTGGGTCTTTCATTGCCCACTCCGGCCCCGTTCAGCTACGCATGGACCGATTCCAGGAAATGCAGGCTTTTGTGCGCATTGCCGAGCGCCAGAGCTTCACCCAGGCCTCCGAAGACCTGGGGATCCCGCGCGCCACCATCACCACCCTGATCAAGCGCATGGAACACCGGCTCGGCGCCCGGCTGCTGGAGCGCACCACCCGCACGGTGCGGCTGACGCACGACGGCGAAGCGCACTACCGGCGCTGCGTGCGCCTGATAGCCGACCTGGAAGAAGCGGAGGGGTCATTCAGGGATACCGCGCCCAAGGGCCTGCTGCGCGTGAACCTGCAGGGGACGCTGGCCCGGCATTTCGTGGTGCCGGTGCTGCCGGATTTCCTGGCGCTCTATCCCGAGCTGGAAATCCATATCGGCGAGGACGACCGGCTGGTCGACCTGGTGCGCGAGGGGGTGGATTGCGTGCTGCGCGCGGGCAACCTGCAGGACTCGTCGATGGTGGGGCGCCGGGTTGCGCTGCTGGAGCAGGTGACCGTGGCCAGCCCGGCCTACCTGGCTCGCTATGGCGAACCGGCGGATCTTGATGCATTGCCGGCGCATCGCGCGGTCAACTACATCTCCAGCGGCACCGGCAAGGCAGTGCCACTGGAATTTACGGTAGCTGGCCGCGTGACGGCCGTGCAACTAGCGGCCGCCATTTCGGTCACTGGCGCCGATCTCTACACCGGCGCCTCGGTGGCCGGGCTGGGGCTGGTCCAGGTGCCGCGCTATCGGGTGGCAAGGGAGCTGCGGGAGGGCCGCTTGCAGGTCGTGCTGGCGGACCTGCCGCCGCCGCCGATGCCGGTGTCCGTGCTGTATTCGCAGAACCGCCAGCTATCGTCGCGGGTGAGGGTGTTCGTGCAATGGCTGCGCAACGTGTTCGAGGCGGGCGCCGAGGGGAACCAGGGCTTGATTCCCCTCGGCGCCTGAGGCGCGCCGGCCGGTTACTTCCGCACGTTGGACGGCAGCACCGAGTTCCGGCTCGCCTGCTTGGCGGATTGGCCCGATTGCGCCGACGGTCCCTTGCCGCCCGATGACGACTTTTGCGATGCAGCCCCGGCTACGCCTACGCCGGCGCAGAGCAGGATGGCCAGCATTGCCGCCGGTGCATTTTTTCGCATGCTCATGATTGACTCCCATTGCGTGGCTGGTCCGCCTCGGGGCGGACCAGCCACTGGTTGGTTCAGGTTCAAATACCTTCAGCCGGCGTCAGCGAGGCCGCGTCCGGGCCGCCCTTGCGCCCGCGATGGCGGTTGACCCAGGCGAACACCACCGGCAGCACCAGCAGCGTCAGCAGCGTGGTGGTCACCATGCCGCCCACGATCACCAGCGCCAGCGGCCGTTGCGCTTCCGAGCCGATGCCGTGCGACAGCGCCGCGGGCAACAGCCCCAGGCCCGCCAGCATGGCCGTCATCACCACCGGGCGCAAGCGCAGCGCGGCGCCTTCGACCACGGCTTCGTGCAGATCCTCGGACTGCGCCAGCCGGTTGACGTAGGAGATCAGGATCACCCCGTCCTGGATCGCGATGCCGAACAGCGACAAGAAGCCGATGCCCGCCGAGATCGATAAGGTCTCTCCCGCGATATGCAGCGCCAGCAAGCCACCGATGGCGGCGAACGGCACGTTCAGCACCACCATCAGCGCATCCTTGAAGTTGCCGAAGGTGCTGTACAGCAGCAGGAAGATCACCAGGATGGTCAGCGGCACGATCACCGCCAGCTTCTTCTGCGCGATCTTCATCTGGTTGAACTGGCCATCCCAGAAGATGCTGTAGCCCGCCGGCAGCGTCACCGCCGCGTTGACCTTGTCCTGCGCCTCGGCCACCGCGCTGCCCAGGTCGCGCCCGCGCACGCCGAACTTGATGGCGATATAGCGTTTGCCGGTCTCGCGGTAGACAAAGAACGGGCCGTCGGTAGCCTCCACCTTGGCCACCATCGACAGCGGAATGCGCTGACCGTCAGGCGTATCCACCAGCAGGCGGCCGATCACGTCCGGGTTGTTGCGTGACTGGTCGTGCAGCCGCACCGAGAGGCCGAAGGTCTTCTCGCCTTCCAGGATGTTGGTCACATTGTCGCCGCCAATCGCGAACTGCACGGCGGACTGGATGTCGCTCACGTTCATGCCGAAGCGCGCGCTCTTCTCGCGGTCCACCGTGATGTTCAGCGTGGGCTGGCCGAGTTCCTTGAAGATGCCAACGTCAGCCAGGCCCGGCACCTTCTTCAGGATGGACTCGACCTCCTTGGCCTTGTCCTGCAGGGTCACCAGGTCGGAGCCGTAGATCTTCACCGAGTTCTCGCCCTTGACCCCGGACAGCGCCTCGTTCACGTTGTCCTGGATGTACTGCGAGAAGTTGTACTCGATGCCCGGGATGCGATCCAGGTGCTTGGACAGGCGTTCCACCACCTGCTGCTTGGTCGCACCCTTGGGCCAGTCGGCCGGGGGCTTGAAGTACAGCGCGTATTCCTGGTTGAACACGCCAGTGGAGTCGGTGCCGTCGTCCGGCCGGCCAATCTGCACCGACACGGTTTTCACCTCGGGCTGCTGGCGGAAGAAGCCGCGCAGGTCGCGCGAGATGGACGCCGAATAGTCGAGATCCACGGTGTTGGGCAGCGTGATGCGCAGCCACAGGTTGTTCTCCTCCAGCGTGGGCAGGAACTCGGTGCCAAGGTAGCGCGAGCTGTACAGCGTGCCGGCCAAGCCGATGAACGCAGCCAGGAACACCAGGCCGGGTTTCTTCAGCAGCTTGCGCAGCAGGGGCTTGTAGGCGCGCAGGATCACCGCGATGAACTTCGGCGAGTGCGGCCGCAGCGAGCCGCGGAACACAAAGGACGTCACCGCCGGCACGAAGGTCAGTGCCAGCACGATCGAGGCCAGCAGCGCGAAGCCCATGGTGAAGGCCATCGGCTTGAAGATGATGCCTTCCACCCCGCCCATGAAGAACAGCGGCGAGTAGGCCACGATGATGATGCCGGTGGAGAAGATCATGGCGCGCTGGACCTCGCTGGTGGCCTTGACGATGCCATCCTCCACGTTGGTCTCGCCCTCCTCCAGGTGGCGCATGATGTTCTCCATCACGATCACCGCCGCGTCCACGATCAGCCCGAAGTCGATCGCCCCTAGCGAGATCAGGTTGGCCGGCACCTTGAAGTGGGCCATGTTGATGAACGACACGCACAGCGCCAGTGGGATCACCGCCGCCACCACCGCTGCGGCGCGGAAGCTGCCGAGGAAGATGAACAGCACGATCAGCACCAGCGAGATGCCGACAAACAGCGCATGCTCGACGGTACCCATGGTGATGTCGAGCAGGTTCTGCCGGTCATAGAACGTCTTGACCTGGATACCCTTGGGCAGCACGTTCTGGTTGATGTCGGCGATCTTGTCGCGCACCCGCGCCAGGACCTCGGTGGCGTTCTCGTCGCGCTTCATCAGCACGATGCCTTCGACGATATCGTCGTACTGGTCGAACTGCACCATGCCCAGGCGCGGCGTGTTGCCCACCCGCACCTCGGCAATATCGCGCACCCGCACCGGCACGCCGCTGGACACCGACACGGTGACGTTGCGGATGTCGTCGAGCGTTTGCAGCAGACCCACGCCGCGCACCACGAACTGCTGCTCGCCGGCCTTCATCAGGCCGCCGCCGGTGTTGGCGTTGGCGTTCGACACCGCATCCACCACCTGCTTGAGCGAGAGCCCATAGGCCTGCAGCTTCTCGGGCGTCGGCACGATCTGGTATTGCTTGACCTTGCCGCCAAAGGCGGTGATGTCGGCCACGCCCGGGACGTGCTTGATTTCCTTGTAGACGTTGTAGTCCTGGTAGGTCTTCAGCGTGGTCACGTCGATGCCGTCGGCCTCGATCCGGTAGCGCAGGATTTCGCCGGTGGCGTCGCCGTCCGGGGACAGGTTGGGCTGCACGCCCGGCGGCAGGTTGGCTTGCGACAGGTAGGTGACGAAGTTCTGGCGGGCCTTGAAGTTATCCACGCCCTCCTTGAACTTGACGGTCACAACCGACAGCCCGAACAGCGAGACCGAGCGGAAGGACTGCACGTCCGGCACGCTGGCCAGCGCGTTCTCCACCGGGATCGTGATCTGCTGCTCGACCTCCACCGTGCTGCGGCCAGGCCACTGCGTAATGGCCTGCACCGTGACCGGCGCCACGCCCGGGTACGCCTGCAGCGGCAGCTGCAGGAAGCTCAGCACGCCGGCCGCCAGCAGGCCAACGGCCAGGAAGACGATCACCAGGCGCCGCTTGAGGATGCTTCTGATAGGCGAGAAGACCATCTCAGGCCTCCTGCTTGAGCAGCATTTCGTTGAGCAGCATGCCGCCCTGCGTCACCACCCGCACCGACGCGCCGGCCGGCACGCCTTCGGTGACCTGGAAGGTGCCATCGCTACGTGGCGTGCCCTGCACGGCCACGCGCTCGATGTGCTTGTCGTCCGGCTGCGTCATCAGGTAGAGCTTGCCCTGGTCCTTGACGATGGCCGATTGCGGCACCACCAGCGCCTGCGCGCTGCCGGTGACGATGCGCGCCGTGGCGTACATCTCCGGCTTGAGCGTGCCATCCGGGTTGGGCACGTCGCAGCGCACTTGCAGGGTGTGCGTATCGGCGTCGACATTGGGCGCGATAAAGCTGACGCGCCCGCGGTAGTGCCGGCCCGGGTAGGCCGGGGTCTCGATCTCGATGACCTGGCCCAGGCGCACGTTCTTGATGTCGTTCTCGTACAGGTTGCCGGTGAACCAGATCGAGCGGGTGTCGATGATGCTCATCAGCGAATCGCCGACGTTAAGGTAGGAGCCGGGGTCCATGTCGCGCTTGACGATGGTGCCGCCGATCGGCGCGCGGATGGTCAGCGTGTCGGAAGCCACGCCGCGCTCGCGGATGCGGGCGATGTCCTCGGTGGTCGCGCCCAGCACGCGCAGCTTGTTCTCGGACGACTGCATGGTCAGGCGGGCATCGTCCACCAGTTCCTTCAGGTCGCTGTTGTTGAGCGTCTTGAAGGCGTTATGCGAGAGCAGGAATTCGTTCTGCGCGGAGATGTACTCGGGCGAGTACAGCTCGGCCAGCGGCTGGCCGGCACGCACCACGGCCCCCTCGAACACCAGGATGCGCTCGACGCGGCCGGCCACGCGGGCCGAGGCCAGCTTGGCCTGCTGCACGTTGTAGGCCAGCTTGCCGGGCGTGGGCGTGTCGACCGTCACGGCTTGCGCGCTGAACACCGCGGACTTGACCGCGTTCGGGTCGAAGCCGCCTTCAGGCAGCGTCAGCAGCGACGGCACGCGGCGCGGTTTCGCCGTCTCGGGCTTGGCGTAGGGCGCGGCCATGCCGGCCTTGCCGGCTCGCTCCGCCTGTTGTGCCCGTTGGGCCTGTTGTGCCTGTTGTGCCTGTTCGGGCTGTTGTGCCAGGGCCCAGTATTTCCCGCCCCAGATACCGCCGGCGAGGACCACCACGAAGCCGGCACCGATCATCAGATTCTTGTTCATAGGTTCAAGGCCTCGCGACCGTCAGAATTTCTCTTGTCCCAGCGCGGCGGCGAGGGTGTAGTACGCCTGGCGCGCATCGGATTCGGCCTGGGTCACGGCCAGCTCGGCATTCTTGAGCGCGGAACTGGCGGTCAGCAGATCGGTGAAATCGGCGTTGTTGTTGGCGTAGTTGGTGAAGGCCATCTTGTAGGCCGTCATGGCCTCCGGCAGTTGCCGCTGGCGCAGGAACTCCGCCTGGTTCACCGACTGGCGCAGGTTGTTGTGCGCGGTATCCACGGCCAGCAGCGTCTGCTGGCGCACCGACTGGTCATTGGCGTCGGACGCCACCTTGTTGGCCACGGCTTCATCCACCCCGTACTTCTCCTTGGTGAAGAAGAACAGCGGGATGATCACGTCGAACTCGATGCCGTAGCTGGCCGGCTTGAAGCCCAGCGGCGGGTTGCTGCCGTTGAAGGTGCCGATGATCTGGAAGTCCGGCAGGTAGGCCTTGCGGGCCAGGCGCACGCCCTTCTCGGCCGCTTCCACCAGGAAGCGTGATGTCCGCACATTGGGATGATCGCGCAGCGCCATGTCTTCCAGCTCGGGCAACGGCGTGGGCGGCAGGCGCGCCGCGCTGGCGTCCGGGCGCAGCTCCAGCGGGAACTCGGGGTTCTTGCCGATCAGCGTGTTGATGGCCTTGAGCGCGTTGTCATGCTGGCGCTCCAGGCCAAACATATCGTTCTGCGCGCTGCTCTGTGCCACTTGGGCGTTGAGGTAGTCCACATAGCCCGCCGCGTTGTTGGCGTAGCGGATGCGTGCCACCTGCTTGACCTGCTCCAGCCGCTTGAGGTTCAGGCGCAGCACATCGAGCTGCGCCTTCTGCGCCAGCGCCTGGAAGTAGGTCGTGCTCAATTGCGCGTAGAGCTGCAGGTACAGGGCGTCGCGCTGCGCGTCGATCGATTCGGCTTGCGTGTTGGCGATATCGGCGGCCAGCGCCTTCTTGCCGGGGAACGGGATCGACTGCGTGAGCGTATAGCTGAAGCTCTCGGCGCGCGCCAGCGCCAGCGGGCTGTTCTTGGGCAGGTTGCCCCAGATAAAGCCCACCTGCGGGTTGTTTGGCGCGGCGATCTGCGGCACCGTGGCCTTGGCCGCCATATAGAGCGAGCGCGCCTGGATCAGTTGCGGGTTGTTGGCGCGCAACTCCTCCGACAGCTCCCACAGCGAGAACCCGGGGCCAACGAGGCCCTTTGTTTTTTCTTCGGCACTGAGCGTGGCCGCCGGCGTGGCGCTCGCGCCGGCGCCGCGCGGCGCCGCCTGATCCCACCCGCTGGCTGGCGCTTTGCCGGCAGCAGGCGCTTTTTGCACAGGCGGAACAAGCGGGACCGGATCGGTATCTCCGCTCAGTTGAACACCCCATGCGACCCGAGCCGAAAAGGCCAGGATGACGGCTGCTCCAACTTTTCTATTAGTTGGTTTTTTAATCATAAACACTCCCATCGCTACTTGTAACAGTTATGACAGGGCAAGCTTTCAATTGCCCTTCCAGAACATTGAAAATGGCTTTCGGAAATTTAGTGGATTACCCGCATGGAGTATTGGGGTAAAGCGTCGAAAATTCCGGATGGAGATGGCGAAATGCGCAATCGAAATCCATCGGATTGCCATGTCCTGTCGCAAGCCGGTCAGTGTGTTTTGACGCGTGTTGGCGCTTGTTCGTGTGCGATTCCCAGCAAAATTGGGGGGCGAAGGAGAAGGCGGCCGGGACTATCTATTTCGCGGTGCGCTTTATATCAGGCGTGCGAAATTAATAGATGCCTGTATTTAAAGGAGACAGAATATCCACATCGAAATAAATTCAGATCGATGGTATTGAGAGTTAAATCAGGTCGAGGATAGATTGAAAGAGGATCCCGCCTTTCCTTGGGCTGTTTTATTCCATGCTAATGCGCCATCTGTTCGCATAGCGGGCACACCCGGATCAACAGGGGCGCGCTTTCCATCTCGGCGAGCGCGTCGCTATCGTCGGAGGCGATGGTGCATTTGCATTTGCATTCGCGCGCCGCGCTTGCGGGCTCGCCGCGGGTGCTTGCCGGCAGGACAGCGTAGCGCACGCCTAGCTGCACGCGCCGCTCCCAGTCGCCTTGCCGATCCAGTTTCAGCAGCCACAAGCGGGCCTGGATCGACCAATGCCTGACGGTTTCGCTTTTGATCCCCAGGCGCCGCGCCGCTTCGGCGACCGACACCTGCTGGGAGGCCAGGTTGAAGAAGGCCTCCGCCTTGTCCTCCAGCCTGAGCCGCGCCATGGGCGTGCCGGTCAGCCGGCTGAAGCGCTGGCGGCAGCCGGCGCAATGAAAGAGCGGCAGGCCGCTGCCATCGATGCCGTCAAAGGTCGACTTGCGGGCGCGGCAACGCGGGCACTGCGGCGGGCGGTGGCTCGCGCTTTGCAGCTTGCGCCACGCGGCCAGCAGGAAGGCGGTCAGGTCGGCATCGGAGGTGCCTGCCGCGCCGCCTGCGCGCACATGGATCAGCGTCGTGGCGCGGCGCTGATCATCCGCATGGGGATACACAGGCGCGCTCGCGCGGCTGGCGGTGGGATCAACCTCGGTTCGCGTGGGTCGTTGCTGCTGAAGTCTGCTCATATCGTCGGCGCGGGTAGATCCGGCCATGACGCCGTGGACCCCGGGGCTGGCGCCCTGGTCGCAAAATCCCGCTAACCCGTGTTCCGGGAGCGATGAAATTGCGCCGATTCTATGAGGATTGGCCGCCGCCGAGTACTGTGATTGATCACAGTAGGCCGGGCGGCGCCGCGCTGCTAGGGCTTGATGATGCCGGCGGACGCGGCCTTGACGACCGCTTCGATGCGGGTGGCCACGCCGAGTTTCAGGCGTGCGTTGTCAATGTGGAAGTCGACCGTGCGCTTGGACAGGCCCAGGATGGTGGCGATCTCGCCCGAGGTCTTGCCCCGTGCCGACCAAACCAGCGCTTCCACTTCGCGCTCGCTGAGTTGCACGGCAGGCAGGGCCGGCCGTGTGCGCGCAACCCGGGCAAGGCGAGCCTCGACAATGCTGGACAATATGTCGAAATCAACCGGTTTGGTCACGTAGTCGTCGGCCCCGAGCCTGCGCCCCCTGAGCTCGGCCTCGCGCTGCGCCAGTGCCGTGAGGAACACGAAGGGCATGTCGGCAAAGCGCGGCGCCAGCGAAGTGATCTTCTCCAGCAGTTCGAAGCCGGTCATCACTGGCATACTCACGTCGCAAAGGACAAGGTCCGGCGTGTCGCGCAGGATGGCGGCAAAACCTTGCTGGCCGTCGTGCGCGATGTTCACGGCAAAGCCCCGCTCGATCAGCTCTTCGGCGATCAGTGCGGCCGTTTCGGCATCGTCCTCGATGCAGAGGATCTTCCGGCGGGCATCGGTCATGCTGGTCCTTGGTGGCGGCAGCGAGCCGCGTCTTGCGGCCCGCCAACGTACAGCGTAGCGAAATTCTGGATAAAAGTCTTATGAATCACTCGATTCGTCCGGCGCCCGCCAGCCGGCGAGTGCGTCGCGGCCTGGGGCGGCGCCTGGTCGGGCTGCCCGATTCAGTGCCCATGCTCAGGCCGATTCGCGTCCGGCTGTCGCTTGTGTTCGTGCTGTTTCTGCTGCTGGTGGTGGGTGTGGGCCTGTTCGGCATCAACCGGCTCAGCAGCTTTCACAGCGTGTCGGCACAGATCAGCGGCCGCTGGCTGCTGAGCAACCGTATCCTGGGCGACCTCAACAATTATATTTCGGACTACCGCGCGTTCGAGGGCGACGCGCTGATCGCGACGACGCGTGCCGACCTGCGCGCGGCCGAGGGCCAGATCAGCCGGCTGGACGATGTGATCAAGGAGGTCGAGGCCCGCTATGGCAAGATCGAGCACGATCCGGCCGAGCTGGCGCTCTACGAGCAGTTCATGACGCAATGGTCGGCTTACCGGCAACTGGTCGACCGCGTGGTCTCGCTGGCCCACCAGAAAGACACGACGCAGGCCGTGGCGCTCTATCGCGGCGAGTCGCGCCGCGCCTTCGAGCAGGCCAATGGCACGCTGGGCGTGCTGACCGAGCGCAACGTCGTCGGCGCCGCGCAGGCAACCGAGCGCGAGGCGGACGCCTATCACGAGGCCCGGCAACTGATTGCCGGCGTCATCCTGGTGTCGGGCTTGCTCGTGATCGCGGCGGTGATCTATCTGGTCAGGGCGGTGTCGAACCCCATTGCGGGGCTGGTCGAGCGCATGCACCGCATCATGGACAACGATCCTCACGTGGAGATCCCCGGGGCCGGGCGCAAGGATGAGATCGGTGAAATCGCCCGCGCCGTGGTGCGCTTTCGCGACAATACGATCGAACTGGAGCGCAGCAAGGCGGCGCTGGCCGCCCAAACCACGATGCTGCTGGACACGCTGGAAAACGAGCGGCGCCTGGCAGTGCTCCAGCGCAATTTCGTCTCGATGGCCTCGCACGAGTTTCGCACGCCGCTCAATGTGATCGACGGCCACGCGCAGCGGCTCATGCGCATGAAGGAGGCGCCGAGCGCCGAAGTCCTCGGCGAGCGCTGCGGGCGGATCCGGGTTGCCGTGCGGCGCATGACCAACCTGATCGACCACCTGCTCGATTCCTCGCAACTGCTGGACGGCGGGCGCCTTGCCACGCTGCAAGGCGTCGACTTCTCACTGACCCTGCTGCTGCACGAAGTCTGCGAGATGCACCGCGAGAGTTCCCCCGCGGCCGTCATCGAGGAGATCATCGACCCGGGCTTGAACGAGATCTTCCATGGCGACGCCAAGCTGCTGTTCCAGGCCTTCAGCAACCTTGTCGGCAACGCGATCAAGTACTCGCCCGCAGGCACCCCGGTCACCGTGCATATTTCCGGCGGCCCCGACATGATGCGCGTGTCCGTGTCCGATCACGGCCTGGGCATCCCGGACAAGGACCGCGAGCATATCTTCGAGCGATTTGTGCGCGGCGGCAATGTCGCCGGCACGGCAGGCGCAGGCGTTGGCCTCTACCTGGTCAGGCTGGCGGTCGACCTGCACCAGGGCGAGGTCGTGGTCACCAGCAAGGAAGGGCAGGGGGCGAGCTTCGTGGTCAGGCTGCCGCGCGCGGCGGCATTGGGCTGAAGGCGTGGGCGGGGCGGCATGGCGGTGCGCAGGTGTGCGTCGCTCGGCCTGATCTGCAGGCACTGGTGCCGGCGTTAGCGCTCCGCGCAGACGCCGGGCGGCGCCTTCAAATGCGACTCGCGCCGGGTGCCGCATCAAGGGCAGGCATTCCGGATCTGGAATAAAAAAAGGGCTTGCTGCTATTTCGATTGCAGCAAACCCTTACTTATACTGACTGGCGGAGTGGACGGGACTCGAACCCGCGACCCCCGGCGTGACAGGCCGGTATTCTAACCAACTGAACTACCACTCCGCAGTGGCTGTGGAACCCGCTTGTTGCGGTTTCCGACGCTCGTGTTGAGGCTGCGCTTGGTGGCGTTGCTCTCGAAACTGGCGTCCCCAAGGGGATTCGAACCCCTGTACTCACCGTGAAAGGGTGATGTCCTAGGCCTCTAGACGATGGGGACTGAGACTTGCTCGCTACGTCATGTACATTTCGTGTCGCGAGGGGCGCGATTATAGCGCCCTTTTTTCGCGATGGGAAGCCCCTGTTTATTCTCCCTCGCAAATCGTCAAACGGCGCGCGCATCGCATAGCCGTATTTGCCAAGACAGGCGGCAGGGGCATGGCCACGCATGCAGTCCATGCGGGATCGCCTGCGTCTCGCGTTGGCTCTCGCACCGACTCTCGACACCACTGCCATGCCGACCCACTCCCATCCAGCCGGCCGCCTGATCGGCCCCACCGCCATCGGCGCCTTCGCGCTGCTGCTGGTGTGGTTCGGCTTTGCCACGCTGCCGGCCGCGGCCGCGCTCATCATCGGCGGCGCGGCGTTCGCGATGACCGGCCGGCGCACGTCCGCGCGCCTTCAATCGGCCTGGTCCCCATGCGCGTCATTGGCGCCGCCGCTCGCGCATGGGGCCGTCGGCGTCGATGCTGCCGCCCGCGCTAAGCGGCCCATCGACGTTGACCGGCCCGTTGACCAGCATGTTGCCTTCCACCACCAAGGGCCCGTGCACGGTGAGCGGGCCGTGAAACACCTTTTGCCGCCCTGCGCCAGGCGGCTGTCCATAGACCGGTGGGCGATTGGCAAACCAGGCCGCGGTCAGCGGGCCGTGCGCAAGGACGCTGCCATCCACGGTCAGCGTGCCATGGACGGTGAGGGGGCCTTCCACCACCAGCGAGCCGCCGATGGTGAGCGGCCCGGATTCCACCGGCTGCCCATGCGCCGCCACGGCTAGCCACAGGGATGCCGCCAGGATTGCGCGGGCCTGCCGGGCAATTTGCGATCTCATGACACCTCCCAAGGTGCGCGGCGCGTTTGCCGCAAGCAACTTCCAACTTAGCGCGCGCGGCGCATAGGTGCAAGCCGCGCTCCGCGCCCTGTTCTTTTGCGGTGCGATCTGCCACCATTGCGCCCCCTTCATTTCACGGCTCCCGATGAGCGCATCTACGTAATGGCTTCCAGCAAAGCACACCACGCCACCGGATGGGCGGCAGGCCTGATCGCCGCCGCGGTGGTCGCCCAGTCCGGTGCCGGCGGCCCGTATCACATGTCCGCGGTGCTTGCCTTTTTCGCGGGCGTGGCCGGCGGCGGCGCGCCCGACTGGCTGGAGGTTGCCTGGTGGTCCAGGTCCCGCCGGCTGTGGATCACGCACCGTACCTGGACGCACTGGGGCATCGCCTGGCTGGCGCTGCTGGTGTTCGCGCACCGCGCCCTGGGCGCGCATGCGCTGGCCGCGCCGGCATTCGGGTTTGCCTGTGGCGGGCTGATGCACTTGCTGGCCGATTGGCCCAACCCACTCGGCGTGCCCTGGATTCTCGGGCGGCATTCGCTGAACTGGTGGAAGAGCGGACGATGCGACCTGCTGGTGGTTGCGGCCTCGTGGATGGGCGCACTGGCGTTGTCGCGCCACGTCTGGTTCCACGGCACGCACGGGCTGGACCTGTTCCAGTACTTGCGGGCCTGGCACCTGCGGGTTTGAATGGCTGGGCGCAAGCGCCCGCACAAAAAAAGAGGCGGCCACAAGGGGCCGCCGATCGGGAATGTCGAGGGAGGCAATTCCCTCACAGAAGGCTAACGGCGCGCCAAAGTGCCAAATGAACCCCACCGACGTGGGGTGATGGCTTCGGCATATCGGGAAGTGGCCGATGGCCGGCTTCAAGCCTCCAGGCAGGTCTGCGCCGTGCCGGGCTGGCTCGCGTCCGCAGCATGCTGCCTTTGCCGGCACACTGCCGCCACCAGTTCGTCATGCGCGGCGTCGAGCCACGCGGTGCGATGGCGCACAGGGTCTCGCGGGGAGAGTGCGTCGACGCTGACCTCGCGCAGGAAGTACTTCACCATGCTGCCCGCGCGCGCGGGCACGGGCAGCATGCCCAGCAGTTGCCGGCGCTGCAGCAGGCCGCGGTCGACGGCATGGCCCAGCGCGGCCCACGCAGTGCGCCCCAGCGCCAGGTAGAGCGCCTGGTCATCCATCTGCCTGAGCGCGCCGAGGAACAGGTTCTCGAACACCCTGCGCAGCATCGGCACCGCCATCAGCTCTTCCAGGTCGCCATCGAAAGCCAGGCCGCGCCGCGTGGTGGCATAGGGCAGCAAGGCCAGCGGCTGCAGCCGCTCGAAACCATCATCCCAAAGCGATACGGCGTCGGGCAGCCCGACCAGTTGCGCGATGCCGAAATGATCCAGCATGCGAATCAGGTTGGGCCGCACGAGCGGGCCGCCAAGTTCCACGCGCCGTTTGTTCTCGCGCTGGATGGTGCGCCCGGGCGCATGCCGCTGCAGCAGGCTCTCGGTCAGCTCCGCCGCCAGCTGCACGTGGGTGTGCCCGGGCGTGGTGCTCACCAATATCAGCCGAGCGCGCTCATGGCTGTGCTCGAACGGCACGTAGCACATCGCGTAGATGCCATCGCGAGCCACCAGCACTGGTTTGTCGATCACGGCCGTTGCCGCTGCGCGCCGGATGCGTGCGCAGTACTCTTCCAGGTAATTCGCCAAAATGTCCCCGCCTCACCACGATTTCTCTCTGGTACAGCCGCCCTGTAACCGGGCTTACCTTTGCTAGCATGGTAGGCGGCGGCCGGGCGGCAGGCAAAGCGGGCGGTGCCGTTTCCTGCCTGTGGCAACACAGGGTGTGTGGGCCAGCGAACCAACCGTGCGGGTACACCATCCCAATGATGGATGGACGCAACCGGGCTACCCGGGCATTCGTGGCGAGTTCATGGCGAATATCGGATCGAAGGTTTGAAGGCGGGCGCGGCGATCAGTGCGCGGCATCGTGCTGGCCAATGGCAGGGCGCGCCGCGGTGCGTGGCCGCGCCGAGGCGATCAGCAGCGCGGCGGTGGCAACAAATGCAGGCAGCGAGAGCAGGCCGAAGATCTTGCCGAAGCTCCATCCCAATCCCAGGATCTGCGCGCCCAGCAGCGCGCCGACGATGCCGCCAAAGCGCCCAATGCCCAGCATCCAGGCCACGCCGGTGGCCCGGCATTGCGTGGGATAGAAGCCGGCGGCCAGCGTGGGCATCGAGGATTGCGCGCCGTTCATGCAGGTGCCGGCGGCAAACACCAGTATGCCGAGCAGGAACACGTCCCCGGCGCCGTGGCCCACTGCATAGACCAGCGCGCCAGTCAGTGCGTAGGTGCCGGCCACGATGCGCCACGGATGGCCGCGGTCCATCAGCCAGCCCACGGTCAGCGTACCGATGCCGCCGCCCAGCGGGAAGAGCGCGGTGATGAGCGCGGCCTTCTCGATGGGGTAGCCCGCGTCGGCGAACAGCGTCGGCAGCCAGCTCGTCAGCAGGTAGAAGATCAGCAGCCCCATGAAGTACGTTGTCCACAGCAACACGGTGCCGGTGCGGAACTGCGGCATCAGGATGGTGCGCAGCGAGGAAGCGCCGGTAGGCGCGGCCTCTTGCACGTGAAAGTGCTCGTCTGCGCGCAGCACGCCCGGGTGCACCTTGGACAACGCGGCGGCGATGCGCGCGTCCGGGGCCTTGCGCGCCACCAGGAAACGCACGGACTCCGGCAGGAAGAGGATCAGCAGCACGGCCAGCAGCAGCGGCGCTACGCCGCCCACCAGCAGGACCGAATGCCAGCCATAGTGCGGAATCAGCCAGGCCGCGGCAAAACCCCCGGCCGAGGAGCCCAGCGTAAAACCGCAGAACATGGCGTTGACCGCCAGCGAGCGGCGCCGCGTGGGCGCGTACTCCGACATCAGCGTGACTGCATTCGGCATGGCCGCGCCCAGGCCAAGGCCGGTCAGGAATCGCAGGACGGTGAGCGCTTCGAGCGAGCTCGAGAAGGCCGATGCCACACTCCAGCCGCCGAAGCACAGCACCGAGCCGACCAGCACGCCCTTGCGGCCAAAGCGGTCGGCCAGCGGCCCCGCCACCAGCGCGCCGGCAGCCAGGCCGAACAAGGCCGCGCTCATCACCGGCCCGAGATGGGCGCGGCTGACGCCCCATTCCTTGGCCAGCATCGGCGCGATAAAACCGATCGCCGCGGTGTCGAAGCCATCGGCCGCGACAATCAGGAAGCACAGGATCAGGATGATCCACTGGAAGCGCGAGAACGGCTGGCTGTCGATGAACTGCTGGACGTCGATGCCGGCGCCGGGATGGCGCGCACGGTCAGGGGAGGCGGCCGGCTGGCCGCTGGTTGGGGGCGTCATGGTGCGGGTCTCCTGCTATGCCGCTCGTTGGCGGCGAATGCTCTGGTTTTCTTGGTATCTCAAGGCGTGCCGCATGGCCGCGCGCGTATTGAGCGGTTTCAATACGGCAGGCCGACGTAGTTCTCCGCCAGCGACATCTGGGCGGCGTGCGAGCCAGTGAGGTAGTCCAGCTCGGCTTGCTGGATGCGCAGCGCGAAGTCATCGGCATCGGGGAAGCGATGCAAGAGCGATGTCATCCACCACGAGAAGCGCTCCGCCTTCCAGACCCGGCACAGGCATTTCTGCGAGTACGCGTCCAGCTCGCTGGCATCGTCGTGCAGGTAGCGCGCGATCAGGCCGTCGGCCAGGTAGAGGACATCGCTGGCGGCCAGGTTCAGTCCCTTGGCGCCGGTCGGTGGCACGATATGCGCGGCGTCGCCTGCCAGGAACAGGTTGCCGAAGCGCATCGGCTCGCACACAAAGCTGCGCAGCGGCGCGATGCTTTTTTCGATGCTCGCGCCCGTCACCAGCGCCTCGGCGGCGCCGGCGTCGAGCCGGCTGCGCAGCTCGTCCCAGAAGCGTTGATCGGACCAGTCCTCGACCCGTTCGTCGGCGCTCACCTGCACGTAATAGCGGCTACGCGTGAGCGAGCGCATGCTGCACAGCGCGAAACCGCGCTCGTGGCTCGCGTAGATGAGTTCATCCGCCACCGGCGGCGTGTCGGCGAGCACGCCGAGCCAGCCGAAGGGATAGACCCGCTCGAAGATGCGCTTGGACGGCTCGGGCACGCTGCGCCGCGTGACGCCATGAAAGCCGTCGCAGCCAGCGATGAAATCGCAGCGCAGTTCGTGCTGCTGGCCGTCCTTGCGATACCGCACCACGGGCGTGGCCGTATCGAAATCGTGCACGCTGACATCTTGCGCGTCGTAGATGGTGACGGCATTGCCGGCTTGCCGGGCAGCCATCAGGTCGCGCGTGACTTCAGTCTGGCCGTAGACCGTGACCGAGCGGCCAATCAACGCGTGGAAGTCGATGTGGTGGCGCTTGCCGCCATAGGACAGTTCGATGCCATGGTGGACCAGGCCGTCGTGCTGCAGCCGCTGCGCCACGCCAGCGCGCTCCAGCGCATCGGCGGTCACGCTTTCAAGGATGCCGGCGCGGATACGGCCAAGGATGTAGTCGGGGCTGCGTTGCTCGACGATAACCGCATCGATGCCCGCTTTTGCGAGTAGCTGCCCGAGCAGCAAGCCGGCGGGGCCGGCGCCGATGATGGCGACTTGTGTGCGCATCGCGTGTCTCCTGGTGCGGGATGGGGATTGTTATTGAACGTAACTATTGAACGTAACAATAGCGGCGCCAGGGACGGGAGGGAATAGACGGAACGAACCATCAACAGGACAAAACGAACATCCGTATCTGGCGTGGAATATGCCGGAATATCCTGTCGATGTTGGGGAAAACCCTAGTTTTTGATTGAATTTGGCTGGAATTGTGATATTTGCCAGTGTGTGCGGCGACGCGTCCGAGGGCGCCATCCGCGCGCGACGGCCTTCACATTCCGTACATGCGCGCCGCGCTTCAACGGCCCGAGCGTTGTTCCTTGCGGCAAGCCTTGCAGATGTGTTCAAGGCCGTCCCGGCGGCGTGTGTCCCGCGCGAAGAATTCGCCGTCAGCCGGCCAGTGCTCTGCGCAGTGGCGGCACAGCTTGAGCAGGCCGATATCGGACATCAGGACGTCGGCGCAGGCAACGTTCGCCCGTGCGGCGCGAGCACGGCGCGCGGGGCTCGTGCGCGGTGCTGGCGTGTCTTGCATGGCGCCTGCGGTGAGGGCGCCGTGGCTCTCGCGCGGCATGGCGGCGTGATCGTACATGGTCTCTCCTTGCCTTCGGAATGGGGAAATGGGGAAATGAGGAAAATGGGCCAGTGATGATTGGGGTGCGCAGCCGGATCCGGCCGCGCCGCTGAAATACCCCGTTACGAAATGGCGTGTGGCCGAGGGTCCGATAGCCCGGTGAATCGGTGGCAGAGCGGTGAGATGCCTGCCCGCGCGCTGTTGTGGCTTACTGGGACAACATGCCCGCGCAGGCCATCAGCAGCCATCCGATGGCGGTACATCCGCCCAGCCAGCCGAGCAGTACCAACGCGATGGTGGACCACTTCATCGGGGCCGCCGCGCTTGTGCGGCAGGAAGCTGGCTTGCGTGAGAAAGGGAGCGGCTCATGCGTACTTTCCTTGGAATGGCAAGACAAGGCTTGCTCAAGGGGCGCAGCTTAGCGATCCTGTGACTTCAATGTATGTCCGGGTTGTAAGGAAATGTGCACGCGCAGATGTGCCGCGCCCCGGCATCGCCTGCGAACGCCTTTACCGCCTTTACCGCCTTTGCCGCCCGGGCCCGCTACGGCAACGCGCGAGGCAAGCGCCCGGGAAGGCGTCTTCCCGGGCGGCCGGGGGGCGTTCGCGCGGGCAATCAGGAGCCTGCCTATAATGCCGGATCCGACACCCAGCTCGCCGCGCACGGCGCCAAGGCCAGCCATGACGATCCTGCTCGATACCTCCATTTCGCACACACTGGATACCCTGATTGAGCGCATCGCGGCGATGCCCGGCGTACGTGCGCAAGCCTGGGTCTTCGACGACCTCGCCACGCGCCGCGCGGCCGAGCAGCGGCTTGCCGCCGCTGGCGTGCAGGCGTCGATCCACAGCGCCTACAAGCCGCTGCTGCATTTCTTCCTCGATGCGTTGGCGCTGGAACACGACGGCGGAGATCTCGCCGCCGCGGGCGAGATCTCCGTGCGCCTGCCCGCGGCCACAACGGTGGCACAGTCGCAGCGCTTCCGGCTCGAAACCTATCCGCTCGCCGGCATGCTGCCGCAAGGCAGCCTGCGCCTGAGCGACGGCGACGACGAAGGCCACTATGTCGTCGAACTGGACGGCATCGCCCACCGTGTGTTCGTGCCGCTCGCGGCGTCTGGCGCGCCGTGCGGGTGGCTGCGTCTGTCGCGCGACGGCGCCGTGCTGGAGGACGGCCCGCTCGCCACCGAGTACGAACTGGCATTCGCCGCAGCCATGGATGCGATCCGCGGCCATGCCTGGGGCCGGCAGGGACCCTATTTCGATGTGCTTCGCATCGCCATCGACACGGGCGGCATCGAGCGCCGGCTGTCCTACCAGGACGAATGCATCAGTACGCGCGAGGCCCTGCACGAGGACCTGTATTTCTCCATTCTGGAGTTCTTCCAGGATCGCGCTGGCTTGCCGCGCGGCGATCGCACCTTGCAGCCCGGCCAGATCGTGCCCGAGATCCGCCACGCGGAGGGTGCCACGCGGGTGCGGGTGGCATTGTTGCCGCATCCACGTGTTGCCGCTGCAACGCCGGCCGATGCGGCTGCGGCCCCTCTGTCCCCGATTGCGCTCGCCGGGCTCTCGCAGCCCCTGACGCCGGAGGAGGCCGCCGTCGAGATGCATGCCCTGGGCGGCAAGCGCTTCAGCGTGCTTTCCACGCAAGGGCGCGTGGTCCACGGCACCCACATCGAAGGCGCGCTGCCCGGGCTGGTGATTTCCGGTGGCCAGCATGCCAACGAAACGTCCGGCGTGGTGGGGGCGCTGCGTGCGGCGCAGGCGCTCAAGCAGCGCCCGCACGCGCACTTTGCCCTGATCGCCTTGGAGAACCCGGACGGCGCAGCCTTGCATGTGCGGTTGCGCGAGAACAATCCGCGCCATATGTCGCATGCCGCGCGTTACACCGCGTTGGGCGACGACCTGGAGGCACGCACGGCGCCGCCCTTCGTGGAGAAAGCGGCCCGGCTGGAAGCCATCGAGCGCACCGGCGCCGGCTTGCACATGAGCCTGCACGGCTACCCCGCCCACGAATGGACGCGGCCACTCACCGGCTACGTGCCGCCGGGCTTCGAGACCTGGACCATTCCCAAGGGCTTCTTCCTGATCCTGCGTCACCACGCCGGGCGCGATGGCATGGCGTTCATGCAGGCGCTGACCGCGCAATTGGCGGCTTCGCCGGATCTGGCCGCGTTCAATGCCCGCCAGCTGGCGACCTGGGGCAGCCACGCCGGCGAGGTGCCGTTCCCGGTGCTAAACGGCATTCCCTGCATGATCTTCGAGGATGCCCGGTCAACGGTGCCGTTCACGCTGGTCACCGAATTCCCCGACCAGACGGTTTATGGCGATGCGTTTCGCCTGGCGCACACCACCCAGATGCGGGCGGTGCTGGCGGCGGCGGAGCTGTATTGGGCGGGTCTGCTGGGTTGACGGGGCGCGCGGCGGGCCGTTAGTGGATCAGTGGATCGTGCGTGTCACCTTGGCGTGCGGCACCTCTGCCGCCGTCGTGCTTTCAGGCGTTGCGCCTTCGTCCTGCTCGATCATGGTGGCCGCGAGGCTGAGCGCAGCCTGCATCTCTTCGTGCGACAGGCCGGAAGATAGCGCAAGCCGCACCGCCAGGGACGCCAGTCGGGCAACTTCATAACTCGGGATGCTCATCTCAGCTCCTTGTCCTTGTGTCAATGCTTGTGTCAACGCCATGGCAAGCCCTGCCGCGCCAGGCGGCAGGGGCGCTGGCGCGCCATATCGGCAGATTTGGCCGCTCGCGCATGCTTGCGCCGACGCCTGTCACTCTCCAGTATGGTTCACGGAGAGCTTTGCCGCCTGAAGAGAATCCAGCAATGCAGCATAGTCTCAGGCGGGCAGGAAGCCTTCCACGGTGAGATAGCGCTCGCCGGTGTCGTAGTTGAAGCCCAGCACGGTGGCGCCGGCCGGCAGGTCCGGCAGCTTCTGCGCGATCGCGGCCAGGGTGGCGCCAGACGAAATGCCCACCAGCATGCCCTCCTCGCGCGCGGCGCGGCGCGCCATTTCGCGCGCCGGCTCGGCGTCGACCTGGATCACGCCATCGAGCAGGACAGTATCCAGGTTGCGGGGAATGAAGCCGGCGCCGATGCCCTGGATCGGGTGGGGCGCGGGCGCACCGCCGGAAATGACCGGCGAGGCGACCGGCTCGACGGCATAGACCTTCAGCGCGGGCCACTTTTGCTTGAGCACGCGGGCGCAGCCGGTGATATGGCCGCCCGTGCCCACGCCGGTGATCAGGGCATCGATGCCCTGCGGGAAGTCCGCCAGGATCTCCAGCGCGGTGGTATTGACGTGGACCTCGATATTGGCGGGGTTCTCGAACTGCTGCGGCATCCAGGCGCCCGGCGTGGCCGCCACCAGCTCCTCGGCGCGGGCGATGGCGCCCTTCATGCCCTTTTCGCGCGGGGTCAGGTCGAAGGTGGCGCCATAGGCCAGCATCAGGCGGCGGCGTTCCACGGACATGCTGTCCGGCATCACCAGCACCAGCTTGTAGCCCTTGACCGCCGCCACCATGGCCAGGCCGATCCCGGTATTGCCCGAGGTGGGCTCGATGATGGTGCCGCCCGGCTTGAGCACGCCGGATTGCTCGGCCGCCTCGACCATCGACAGCGCGATGCGGTCCTTGATGGAGCCTCCCGGGTTGGCGCGCTCGGACTTGATCCAGACCTGATGGGTGTCGCCAAAGAGCCGCTGGACACGGATATGGGGCGTATTGCCAATGGTCTGCAGGATGTTGTCGGCCTTCATTTAGGATATCCAGGAATGGTTTCGAACCGGACTAGCAAACGGGTCCGGACAAGCATGCACTGGAGGATTTTAGCGGGCGACGCGTCGGCAATGCGATTTTGCCGTCATATTGGCGCGCCAGCGCCTAGTGGCAGGCCTCGGTGCGCGTGGGCAGGCAGCGCTCAGGCGCCGGCAGCGCTGCCAGCTCGGAGGCGAGCACGACCCGGCTCCGGCCACGCCGCTTGGCTTCATACAAGGCGCGGTCCGCGCTGCCAAACAGCGCGTCCCAGGTGGCCGCCCCACCGTCCTCGCGCTCGCGGATCTGCGCAACGCCGACGCTGGCGCTGGCGAACCCGCCAAGCTCCTTGGGCAATGCGATGGCGCGGATGCCGCGCAGGATGCGGTTGGCCAGCAGGAGGGCCTCGGCTTCGGTGGTATGCGGGCAAAGCACGCAGAACTCCTCGCCGCCGTAGCGGCCCGCGAGGTCCGCGCCGCGGTGCGTTTCCTTCAGGACGCGGCCGATCTGCTGCAGGATGCGGTCGCCGGCGCGGTGGCCGCTGCTGTCGTTGATGTACTTGAAACGGTCGATGTCGATCACCAGGCAGCTCAGCGCATGGCCGTGGCGGTTGAATTCGGCGGCCAGCACCATCGCCGCGCCATCCACGGCACCGCGGTTCAGCAGCCCCGTCAATGCATCGAGGCGTGCCTGCTTCTCCTGCTCGGTCAGCATGGCTTCCATGGTCATCAGCGTGAAGCCCGCCAGGCCAGCAAGGATCGCGACAAAAGCGGGCAGCAGCCGCAGCAGGAGCAAGGCTTCGGCACTCAGGGCTGGTACGGGGGCACTGGCTTGCAGCACCACATACAGTCCGCAGCATTGCGCCAGCAGTTGCAGGCCGCATGCGGCAAGCACCAGCGGGCGGCTGCGGCGGGTCAGCGCAAGCGGGCGCTGCAGCAGGCGGGCCAGGGTGAAGCAGGCGGTGATGGCGGCTACCACGTAACCGGTGGCTTCAGCCAGGCGGCTGCCGTTGTCCAGGGCGGCGGCGGCCAGTACAGCAGAGATGGCAAGCACGCCCGCAGTGAGCGGCACGGGTGCCGAAGGGCGGTCGCCGGTCAGCGATACGCCGCGATAGATCAGCAACTGGGCGGCCACGCCCAGGGCGGGCGCCACCAGCAGGAACCATGCGGGCCCGCCGCTCGCGTCGATCACCAACAGGCCAGCGGCGCAGGCCAGCACCTGGCCGGCGACCCATGCGCGGCCTACGGCGCTCTGGCGCAAAGCCAGCATCAAGGCAGCGAGGATGATTTGCGTGGCGGTGAACAGGACAAGCAGTGCCATCACGGCAGTGCCCTCATCTGACTGCATGAGATCCCCATCGAGTTCGGCGCAGCATCGCTGCGCAGGAGTTTGCCTTAGAAGGTGGGTTCGCGCGTATCGCGTATTGCGTGGAGCCCGTGCGTGAGCCAGCTCGTGACTTGCGGCATTCCCGAATGCGGCGTCCGGCCGGTGCTTGTCCGGGTCCATTCCTGCCGAGGTGAAGATGTTTTTTTGTTTGAGAAAATTCTACACAGCGCCGCGCTGGAAGTGCCCCGTATTCGCTGTGCGTGACAATTGTTGACATTGGGCTCAAAGGGCGTGACCTACCATTCGCTTCGCTTGCTGCGCCGGTCGCAACGAACCGTTGTATTCCGGCCCTAGCTATCGCGCGATTCCTTATTTTCGTCACCTCAGAGCACAACGGCGTCGAGTTCACGCCGCGTACTGTGATACTTTGTCGATTCGGAAAACTACAAAAATGCGGAAAGTACCGAGGCAACAATCCACTTGCCGGGCACCAAAACCCTGGGCGCGACCCGATCCGGCGGCTTCCGTCTCAGCGCGCCTTCGCAGCGTTCGAAACCCGGGAATTGGCACTAGCCAGCCTTTGTGATACCGGCATGCATTTGCACCAGTGCCTATTCCCTAGTCCTAAATGCTTATATGCACGATGAAGCGCATGCCTCAGAATTCTCGCCCGTAGTGCTTGAATCGGCACTTTGAGTTTGACCTGCGGGGGACTGCCTGAGAGATCGGGCAGCGCAGGTGGAAGTAGATGGGATCAGCCATACCCGGAATGCATCGTCTGGCGGCGTCAAGCGCGACCAGCATGTTGGCGGCAAGCCGAGCGAGTTCTTCCGGGACTATAAAAATATGCAGAAAATAGGGGTCAACAAGTGAGTTTGTTGCGATTGGACGGTGTCACGCGCCGCGTGGCAGGCCTGCGTCAAGCCAGCCGGGGCGCGCCGATGACAAAGGCCTGGCTTGGCGCACTGCTGGCCGTGTTTGCAGCCTGGCTGTGCCCGGCGCAGGCGCAGGCACTGGCCACCACCGGCTCTCGCGCCCCGAACATCGTCTTCCACTATGGCAGCAAGCCGCCGGTGGACGCTCTGCAGGCGTTCGATATCGCTGTGGTCGAGCCCGACAGCGGCTTCGATCCGCGCACCGCCGCCACGCCCAATACGCAATGGTTCTCCTACGTCAGCATTGGCGAGGTCGCACCGTCGCGCGCCTACCTGAAAGACATTCCCAAGGCCTGGCTGATCGGCAACAACGACGCCTGGGGCGCTCGCGTGGTCGATCAGGCCGCCGAGGGCTGGCCCGCTTTCTACGTGGAAAAGGTCATCGCCCCGCTGTGGCAGCGCGGCTATCGCGGCTTTTTCCTCGACACGCTCGACTCCTACCAGCTCAAAGCCAAGACGGACGTCGAGCGCGCCCGCCAGGAGGCCGGCATGGTGGCGGTGATCCGCGCCATCAAGGCACGCTATCCCGAGGCCAAGCTGATCTTCAACCGCGGCTTCGAGATCCTGCCGCAGGTCAACCAGTTGGCGTACGCGGTCGCGTTTGAATCGCTGTACCGCGGCTGGGACCAAGGCGGCAAGCGCTACACGGAAGTGAGCGAGGCTGATCGCAACTGGCTGCTCGGGCAGGTCCGGACGATCCGCGAGCAGTACCACCTGCCGGTGATCTCGATCGATTACTGCCCGCCCGCCGACCGCAAGTGCGCGCGCGACACCGCCGCGCAGATCCGCGCGCTGGACATCATCCCTTACGTGGCTGACCCCGGTCTGCAGACGGTTGGGATCGGCAACATTGAGGTGATGCCGCGCCGGGTGCTGGTGGTGCAGGATCGTCCGCCAGGCGTTTCGCTGGACAGTTCCAAGGGCGTGCGCTATGTGTCCACACCCTTGAATTACCTGGGCTATCGCGTGGACTTCGCCGACGTCGGCCAGCCGCTGCCGGAACTCGGCGCCGACCGCTACGCCGGTGTGGTGCTGTGGTTGAGCGGACCTGAGAGCGGCAAGGGCACGCGCCTGTACGACTGGGTGGAGAAGCAGATCGGGCGAGGCATGCCGATCGCCTTCCTCAACGACTTCGGCGCGCCGGTCAAAGGGCGGGTTGCCAGCATGCTGCAACTGCAGCCGGCCACCGGCGAAGCCAAGGGGCGCGTCGAGGTGCTGACGCAGGATCCGATGATGGGCTTCGAGGTGCCGGTATCGCCGGACCGTCTGCGTGCCGTGCCGGTGCGTGCGGGTGAGGGATCGAGAACGCTGCTGCGCTTGCGCGCCGGCGCGCTGACCTACGACGCCGCGGCGATCACGCCGTGGGGCGGCTACGTATTGGGCCCGTACGCGGTGATGGCCGATTTTCGCGACCAGGACAACGACCGCTGGGTGGTGCAGCCGATCTCCTTCTTGCGCGAAGCGCTGCGCCTGCCGGCCATGCCGGTGCCCGACGTGACCACCGAGAACGGCCGGCGCCTGCTCACCATCCACATCGACGGCGACGGTTTTGCTTCGCGCGCCGAGATTCCAGGCGGCGGCTACTCCGGCGAAGTGCTATTCCGCGAGATCTTCGACCGCTACCGCCTGCCGATGACCATGTCGGTCATCGAAGGGGAGGTCGGCGCAAGTGGCTTGTATCCCAAGCTGACGCCACAGCTCGAGCCGATCGCGCGCAAGATCTTCGCCCAGCCCTACGTGGAGATCGCTTCCCACACGTACTCGCACCCCTTCGTCTGGTCGCGCGCGGTGGTGAGCGACTCGGCCGATGCGGCCGCGCAGGCCGATGCCCGCGAATACTACATGCCCATTCCCGGCTACAAGGTGAGCCTGCAGCGCGAGATCGCGGGTTCCATCGACTATATCAACCGCACGCTGGCGCCAGCCGGCAAGCCAGTCAAGATGGTGCTGTGGCCCGGTGACACGCAGGTGCCAGCCGAGGCGATCAGGCAGGCCGACGCCGCCGGGGTGCTGAACCTCAATGGCGGCGATACCATCATCACGAAGAGTAATTCGAGCTGGACCGCGATCTCCCCCATCGGCGTGAACAAGGCCGACGACGCCTTCCAGGTGTTCGCGCCCAACCAGAACGAGAATGTCTACACCAATCTCTGGCACGGGCCTTACTACGGCTTCGAACGCGTGATCGAGACCTTTGATCTGACCGACCGGCCATTGCGCTTCAAGTCGGTCAATATCTACTACCACAGCTACTCCGGCACCAAGGCGGCCTCGCTCAAGGCACTGCGCAAGGTCTATGACTACGTGCTGAGCCAGCCGCTGATGCCGGTGCATGCCACCGACTACGTGCGCAAGGTGATCGACTGGCAAGGCATGGCGGTGGCGCGCGAGCTTGGCGGCGAAGGCACGCAACCCACCACGTGGATTGTGCGCGGCGATGGCAACCTGCGTAACGTGCGCTGGACCGGCGCGGGCGTGCCCGACGTGGCCGGTTCACAAGGCGTGACCGGCACCTCTGAGGCGCCCGGCGGCGGTATCTACGTGCACCTGGCCGATGGGGCTTCGCGCATCGTGATGCGCGCCGCCAACGCCGCGGCCGCGCCCGGCGGCCCCGAGATCGCCGAGGCCAACGGCTTTGTGCGGGACTGGCAGCGCACGGGCCAGGGCGGCGCGCAGCGCATCCGCTTTGCATTCAGTGGCTACACCAAGCCTTTCTTCCGCCTCGCAGGCGCGGATCATTGCCGGGTCGCCATCGATGGCAAGCCCGTGCAGGGCGTGCGGGAGCGCGGCACGCTGCGTTTCGATACCACACCCGTTTCCAATCCCGACAATGCCAAGCAAAGCGTCGAAATCACCTGCGCCGCCTGAGCGCGAGCGGCTGTTGCCGCCAGCGTTCGTGCTGACCTTCGCCGCCATGGTCGGGATTGGCCTGGCGCTGATGTTTCCGCGCGAGACCTTGCGCGAGCGCCTGCTGGGCGAAGGCCGCGCAGTCGACGGCCTGAGCGTGGCCTACCTGGAAGCCTGGTTGCGTGCCACGCCAGAGGACAGCGATTTCATGGCCGTGCTAGCCGAGCAATATGCGCGTACCGGCCGCCTGGAAGAAGCCGAACACATGGTGGGCCGGCTTGAGGCACGCTACGCCGCCAGCATGCAGGGGCCGGTGCGCAATCGCAGTGCCGCCGACGCCGAATTGCCCAACCAGATCCTGCGCACCCGCATCGAGATCACGCAGCAGCGCGCTTTTGCCGCGTTGCCGGACACGCCGGAGCGCAAGCAATACATCGAACTGCTCAGCAGGATGCTCGACCAGGCACTGCCGATGGAGTGGGAGCGCGCCGACCTGGAAGAGCTTGCCACCACCGCGCGCGCGATCAATGCGCTCAAGCCGGCGCAGCAGTTCTACCTTGCCCTGGCCAAGCGCGATCCCGCGCGCGCCGAGCTGTGGAACGCGCAGGCTGCTTCGGCGGCGCTGGCTGGCGGCGACTACCGGCAAGCGGCCGATGCGCTGTTCGCCGCGCAGGCACGCGCCGCCGATCCGGCCGAGCAGCGCCGGCTCTTCATGGCCGCGCTCAAGACGCTGCAGTCGGGCAACGAGCTGGACAAGGCGCTGGACCAGGCCGAGCAACACGGCGGCAAGCTGCTGGATAACGCCGAAGTACTGCGCTACCTGACCAGGCTGGCGCTGGCCGCCAACCGGCCCGAGCTGGCCGCGCGCTACGTGCAGCGTCTGCTGCGCCTGCCGCCGAGCATGCAGCCCGTGCCGGACGGCGCGTCGCTGCGACGCGCCGAAGTGCGCCGCGTGGCCGCCGCCCAGCCATGGGCCGCGCAAGGCGTGGTCTTCCTCGACGGTCCGCGTGGCCTGGCCTTGCACCGCGCCATGGGCGAAGCCGCGATGCCGCACCTGCGCCGCGTGGCCGATAGCGCCGGCGCCGGCGCGGCGCCCGCGGCCGAGCGGSCCTTCAATGCTGACGACTACGAACTCGCTTTCCAGGTCTTCCTGGCCGCCGGCAAGCTCGACGACGCCCAGCGCGTCGCCGAGGCCGCGGTGCGGCGCCAGCCCGGCGAGGCGCGCTGGCGCGAACGCCTGGCCCAGGTCGCGGAATGGAACCGCCAGCCCGCGGTAGCGCTCAAGAGCTGGCTCGAATATGCCCAGGCCACCAACGACGAAACCGCCTGGAAGGCCGTGCTGCGCCTGGCCCCCGGATTGAACGACGATCGCGCCTACCTGGCCGCGTTGCGCCATCGTGCCGGCAGCGGCGACCTTGCCACCGTCGACCAGGTGGTTGCTGCCTACGAACGGCTGGGCGAGCCTGAGCAAGGCCTGGCCTTCCTGCAAAGCCTGAGCCATGGCCCCAACGCGCGCCAGATCATGGAGCGCCAGGCGGAGCTGGCCGAGCGCGCCGGCAAGGATGACCGCGCCCTCGCGCTCTACACCGAGCTGCAGCAGCGCTTTGGCCCGCGTCCGCAGTACGCGCTCAAGCAGGCCAGCCTGCTCTATGTGCGCGGCAAGCTGGCCGATGCGCTGCAGGCCATGGTGCCGTCCATGCGCACCGCGCGTTCCACTGACATCGAGTACTGGCGCACCCTCACCGAACTGGCGCGCCTGAACCAGCGCGGCGACCTGCTCGAGCAGGGCTACCGGCAGCTGATACTGGCCATGGCCGGGAAGCACGACGATCATTGCATGGCCATGCCCGCCGGCTCCGGCCGTAATGCCTGCCTGGGGGAAGTACGCGATACCGAGGAAGCGGATTTCTCGAACCTGATCGACTTCTACGACAGTTCGCCCATCGATGCCGGGCGGATTGCCGAGGCCAGCTGGCGCAAGGGCGGCAAGCCCGTGGCTCTGGAACTCGCCATCAATTACTACACCCGCGCGCGGGCATACGGCCGCGTGGCCAACCTGTTGCAAGGCCTGAGCGCTGACCAGTTGAAGCTGGCGGAGCACTCCAGCCGCTTCCTGGCCCTGCGCGCCGAATACCAGCGCGTGCGCGGCGAGCGCGTACTGGCCCTGGCCGACCTGCGCCGTGCCGCCAGCCTGCCCGATGCCGACAGCGAGACGCTGGCCGCGCTGATGTGGGCGCTGGTCGATCTCGGCTCGGATACTGAAGTGCGCGCCCTGATGCTGCGCCTGAAGCGCGAGGCCGAAGACAATCCGGACCTGTGGGGTGCCTTTGCCGCCGGCAGCATGCGTTTCGAGGACGGCCGCGCCGCCCTGCATTACCTGCGCAAGATGGCCGACGGCAAGAGCGCCGATCCGCTCTGGCTGGGGCTTGCCGCGGATGCCTGCGACGCCATCGGCCAGGCCAGCACCGCCTGGCGCCTGCGACGCCAGGCCTGGGTCGACCTGCACAGCGATCGCTTCGCGGCCGCGCGCCGCACCTCGGATCCCCGCAGCATGGATCCGGCAGCCGGCGAAGAAGATGCGCAGGGCGGCCCCGCGCCTGCCGAGCTGCGCCGCCAGACCGTGGCGCTTGGCCAGATCTTTGCGTCGGGCGATGTATCGCGGCGCCTGGTGATCGAAATGCTGCGCGACGACCGTGGCGTGATGGCGGGCAGCGACGGCGCCAACCGGAGGGGCCCGGCCGATCCGGCTTCGCGCCTGGGCGAGATACCCGGCTTGCCGCCGCTCGATGCCGAGGTGCCGGCCGGCATGGCGCAGCGCGAAGCGCGCCAGCAGGCCGTGGTCTCGTCAGCCGCCAAGGAAGTGGCGCTGGCCTGGGCGCTGTCGACCGAATCCAATGAACTGGCGCGCGCCTGGCTGGCTCGCCAATATGCGCGCCAGCTGCTGCGTCCGGCCTATGCCGAGATCACGCTGGCGCTGGCCAACCAGGACCTGGCCGAACTCGATCGCATGCTGGAACGCCATGCCGGCCGCATTCCGGCGGACAGCCAGATCGAGGCCAACGTGCAGCTCGACCGGCTCGGTGCCGCGCAAACTCTGGCTTACGAGACCCAGGATCTCACGCGTACCAGCGACGCGCTGCAGGAGACCCTGCAAGACACGCTGCTGTTCGATGCGCAGGCCATCGAGCCGCGCGTGACGTACCAGCGCCAGAATCCGCTGAGCTTTTTCGACTACAGCCTGGGCGGCGGCGTGCGTCTCTGGGACGGCTATGACCTCAACCTGCGCGGCGCCTGGCGCACCCAGCGCAGCCTGGACCCGGCCCAGCTGACCGGGGTGCCTTCGTCCGACCGGCGTGGCGAGCTGTCGCTTGGCTACCGCGACCAGCACCTGCGCTGGCGGCTCGGCGTGGGACGGCGCGACGGCCTGGACAGCGTGACCACCGCGCGCTTTACCGGCGAGTGGCGCGAGAGCAGCCGGCTGAGCGTTACCACGCTGGCCGGCCTCAACCAGAGCGCCGACGAATCGGCGCCGCTGCGGGTCGGCGGCGTCAAGGACGTGCTGGGGCTGGGCGCGACCTACAATTTCGGCCGGCGCGAATTCGTGGGCGGGCGTATCGAGTACGACCGCTTCCGCGGCCAGGACGGCTCGCAACTGGGCCACGGGATGGTGTACGACCTGGAGCTGGGTTACCGCATCCGTACTGCCTACCCGGACTACACTGTGCGCCTGGTCGGTACCCACGCGAGCTACAACGTGCGCGGCGGCACGCTCGGCAGCAAGCTGGCGACGCTGGTGCCCACCGACGCCCAAGCGACGCCCGGGTTCTACATGCCGCAAGGCTTCACGCAGGCTGGCGTGACGTTCGGATTCGGTACCGAGCTGATCGACGACTACACGCGCAAGTGGCGTCCTTTTGCCGAAATCGGCCTGCTGCACGATACCCGGGCCGGGCAGAACTTCCGGGCGCAACTGGGCCTGGCCGGCAAGGTGCTGGGCAACGATCACCTGTCCATGTATGTGCAGCACGAAACCGCGGCGCGCAATGGCGGCACGCCGCTGACCCAGGTGGGGGCTCGCTACAAGTGGCTATTTTAATTCGGGCGGGCACGCCAGTGCCGGTTCACTGTACGCAATCGAGAAGGGGAGAGAGTCATGGAAACAACTAGCAGGAAGCAGTACCGCACGGCACGACTGCTGGGCTGGTGCGGTGCGCTGGGCGCAGCCCTTTGGCTGGCCGGATGCGCGGTGATCGATGTGGGCCGCGCACCCGCGCTGCCCGCCGGCGAATCGCTGGCGGTCCTGCCCATCGTCAACTACACGGAGACGCCGCAGGCGGGTTTGCGCGCCGAGGCCATCGCGGAAAGCCTGCTGAAGACCGGCGGCATTGCCAACGTCAAGCGCTATCCGGCCAACCTGAACCCGGAAACGCTGTTCGAGCCGGCGGAGCGCGAGTCGGTGGGCAAGGCGCTTGAGTGGGCACGTACCCAGAAGATGCGCTACGCCCTCACCGGCGCGGTGCAGGAATGGCGCTACAAGGTCGGCGTGGATGGCGAACCCGCCGTGGGCATCTCCCTGCAACTGCTGGACGTGAGCACCGGCGAAGTGGTGTGGTCCGCCACCGGTAGCGACAGCGGCTGGAGCCGTGAGTCGCTGTCCGGTACCGCGCAAAAGTTGCTGCGCCGCCTGCTGGCGCCGCTGCGCCAGGGTTGAACCGCGGGAGAGCATGATCGTGGCCAAGACAGCCGACAAGATGCGGGAAGGACAGGGCATTGGCGCGGGCGGCCGCTATTTGCGGTTGCTTGCGCCCGCCACGAGCGGACCGGTCTCTGTGGTCGAGCTGGTGGTGACGATGGCGCTGGCGATGGGACTGGGATACCTGCTCCTGCCCAACAACCCCCTGCTGCTGGGCCTGGGCTTTCCCTGGGCATGGCTGCTGCCGGTCATCCTGGCGCTGCGCTACGGCACGCTGATTGGCGTGGGCAGCGTGCTGATGATGCTGGGCGGCTGGTTCTTCTTCCACCAGATCGGTGCGCAGCCGGGTGAATTCCCGCGCCTGTTCTTCCTGGGCGGGCTGCTCATGGTGCTGGTTGCCGGGCAGTTCGGCGATGTCTGGGGCACGAGGCTGGCGCGCGCGCGCGCCGTCAACCGCTACCTGGAAGAGCGCCTTGCGGCCCTGACCAAGAACCACTACCTGCTGCGCGTGTCCCATGCGCGGCTGGAGAACGACCTGCTGGCCAAGCCCACCACGCTGCGCGACACGCTGTCGCAAATGCGGGCGGTGACGCTGGAAGACGCCGCGCCGGGCGGCGTGCTGGTGGGCGCGCGCCCCATGCTGCAAGTGGTGGCGCAGGCGTGCCAGCTCGAAGCGGCAGCGCTCTATGCTGTCGATGGCGAGACGGTATCCGTCACGGCGTCGGCGCAGATCGGCCCGGCATTCGCGTTCGATCCGGACGACGTGCTGGTGCGCCACTGCCTGGAGACGGGCCAGCTGGCGCACCTGCAGGCCGACGGATTGTCGCGCCAGTCGCCGGACCATCCGCAGACCCGCTACGTGGCGGTGGCGCCGGTGCTGTCCGGGGCCGACAAGCTGGTGGGCCTGCTGGTAGTCGAGCGCATGCCGTTCCTGTCGCTCAGCTACGAGAACCTCCAGTTGCTGATGGTGCTGATGGGCTACTACGCCGATGGCGTCGAGCACGCCGTGTCCACGCGTGCCATCGCGGCCGCGATTCCCGGCTGCCCTTACGACTTCGCCCTGGACTACGCCCGCCTGTCCCGCCTGCGCCGCGACAGCGGCATCGACAGCACGATCGTGGCGCTGGTGTTTGATCTCGACGAATCGCGCGATGCGCTGTTCGACCAGGTCATCCGTAGCCGCCGCGCGCTCGACGTGGCCTGGCCGCTGACCAGCGCGCACCAGCGTGCCCTGCTTACCTTGATGCCGCTGTCGGGCAACGAGGCGGCCTCGGCCTACCTGGTGCGTATCGAAGACATGCTGCGAGCCCAGTTCGGCACCGATTTCGAAGCGGCGCGCATTGGCGTGCATACGCTGGCCGTGCCTGCCAACGCGCCGGTGGAGCCGTTGATCCGCCTGCTGCATCGCTGCCATGTGGATGTCCAGCCGGCGCCGGTACCGGTGCCGGTGGCACTTGGCGAGGCTGGCCGTGGGTAAGCTAGGCATCGGCGGCATCGCCGCGCAAATCGCCGCCCTGGCGCTGCTGGCTCGGGCCGGTAACAGCACCGCGTTGCTGCTGACCTTCCTGATGATGCAGGGGCTCGCCGCGGCGATGATCGCGATGGTGCTGTGGCGCCTGCTGCCCCGGCGCTTTCGCGTGCCGTTCGCGTGGAGCTATGGCTACCTGTTCGCATTCTGCTTCCTGGTGCCGCTGGCCGGCGGCATGGTCTGCGTCGGCAGCCTGCTGATCGCGCGCCTCTTCCCGGGGCGCCGTCCCACGGCCGGCATTGGCCTGGTCGGGCTGCCGGTGTTCGTCACCCACCTGATCTCGCGCGTGACCCACGGCGGCGGCGCGCGCCTGCGCGCCCAGCTGGGCAACACGCGCGCGCCGTTGCCCGAGCGCATGACCGCGCTGGTGGCCATGCAGTCGATGCCGGCGCGCACCTCCAGCCCGGTGCTGCGCGACCTGCTGGCCGACAGCGCCGACGACGTGCGCCTGCTGGCCTACGGCATGCTGGACGGCGCGGAGAAGCAACTGACGCAGAAAATCCTTGTCGAGCTGCCGCGCCTGGAAGCCGCGCAGGACGATCGCGAGCGTGGCGAGATCCACAAGCGCCTGGCCGACCTGTACTGGGAACTGATCTACCAGAACCTGGTGCAAGGCGACGTCTATCGCTACACCGCGGACCAGGTGGAGCGCCACGCGCGCGCCGCGCTGGAGGTCGACGCCGACCAGGCCGGCTTGTGGTACATGCGTGGCCGCCTGGCCCTGACCCGCGACGAGCCCGCGCAAGCGCGCGGGTGGCTGGAGCAGGCCGAGGCGCTTGGCTTCGCGCGCGAGCGCACGCTGCCGCTGCTGGCCGAAGCCGCCTATCTGGAGCGCGACTACGCCGCCGTGCGCACCATCTTGCTGTCATTCGACAGCCCATCGCCGCTGCCACTGGTACGGCCCCTGCTGCGTTACTGGCAATCATGAGCGATACCCCTTTGCCCCGCGCCGACTCGGCCGATGTGGCCCTGCTGCTGGAGGGCACCTTTCCGTATGTGAGCGGCGGGGTGTCGAGCTGGGTCAACCAGATGATCCGGGCATTTCCGGAGGTCCGCTTCGCCATCGTCTTCATCGGCAGCCGCCGCGAAGATTACGGCAACATGGTCTACGCGCTGCCCGACAACGTCGTGCACCTGGAAACGCATTTTCTCTACGATTTCCCGCCGCCGCCGTTGGTGCATGGCAGCGACGGCGACCCCGTCACCTTCGCCGCCTCGGCGCAGTTGCACGAGGTGCTGCGCCAGCCTGGCCGCGAGCAGGAAGCCGGCGAGCTGATCCGCGAGCTGATGCCCGAGCTGACCGATGGCGGCAGCTTGTCGGAAGACGCGTTCCTCTACAGCCGCAACGCGTGGCGGACCATCACCGAGCAGTACCGCCAGTACTGCACGGACCCGTCCTTCACCGATTACTTCTGGACCGTGCGCATCATGCACAAGCCCCTGTGGCAGCTCGCGCGCATTGCCGAGGGGCTGATCCCGGCCCAGGTCTACCACACGGTGTCCACCGGCTATGCCGGCTTCCTCGGCGCCATGCTGCACTACCGCACGGGACGCCCCTTGCTGGTGTCCGAGCATGGCATCTATACCAAGGAACGCAAGATCGACCTGTTCCAGAGCCAGTGGATCCGCGACAACCGCAACGTGTTCGAGCGCGACATCTCGCAGATCAGCTATTTCCGCGAGCTGTGGGTGCGCTTCTTTGAAACGCTGGGCCGCGTCTGCTATGACGCCGGCGACACCATCGTCGCGCTCTACGAAGGCAACCGCCTGCGCCAGGTCACGGACGGTGCCCGCGCCGAGCGGACCCGCAATATTCCCAACGGCATCAACCTGCCGCGGCTGGCCGCGCTGCGCGCGCTGCGCGCACCCGGCGTGCCGCCGGTGCTGTGCCTGATCGGCCGCGTGGTGCCGATCAAGGATATCAAGACCTTTATCCGCGCCATGCTGACCGTGGTGCGGCAATACCCCGATGCCCAAGGCTGGATCGCCGGCCCGGAGGACGAAGATCCGGAATACGCGCGGGAATGCCGCAGCCTGGCCGAAAGCCTGGGCCTCGCCGACAAGGTGAAGTTCCTGGGCTTCCAGCGCATCGATGAACTGCTGCCCAAGGTGGGCGTGCTGGTGCTCAGCTCCATCAGCGAGGCATTGCCGCTGGTGGTGCTGGAAGGCTTTGCCGCCGGCGTGCCGTGCGTGACCACCGATGTCGGCTCGTGCCGGCAACTGATCTTCGGCCTGCCCGGCGAGGATGCGGCGCTGGGCGCGGCGGGCGACGTGGTGCGCATTGCCGACCCGGCCGCGCTGGCCGAGAAGGCGATCGGCCTGCTAGGTTCGCCCGATGCATGGCATGCCGCGCAGCAGGCGGGCATCCGGCGCGTGGAGCGGTATTACACGCAGGAGATGATGGTGGGTAGCTACCGTGATCTCTACACGCGCCTGATGGCGCAGCCTCGGGTGGAATCGTCCCCAGGCGGATCTCCCGCCAGGGCGGCGCAGGCCGCGGGCTGCCCTATGAAGGGAGGTCGCTGAGATGGCGGGGATTGGATTCGAACTTCGCAAGATGCTGCGGCGGGACAACCTGTCGGGCATGCTCGGCGCGTACGCCTATGCCGGCATCATCAGCTCCGGGCCGTGGATCCTGTCGATCGTCGGCATCTTGCTGATCGGTGTGCTCAGCCTGCCGTTCGTGGTACCGGGCAGTCTGGTGACGCAGTTCCAGGTTTCGGTGACCTACCTGATTGCCGTCAGCCTGATCCTGACCGGGCCGATGCAGCTGGCCTTTACCCGCTTTACTTCGGACCGCCTGTTCGAGAAGCGTGATGGCCTGGTGCTGTCCAACTACCACGCGGTGGCCCTGCTGGTCACGGTGCTGTCGGGCGCCATCGGCATCGGCTGCGCGCTCTTTGCGTTCCCGGAGCAGTCGGTGCTGTACCGGTTGCTGATGACAGCGGGCTTCGCGGTCATGAGCAATATCTGGATCGCGGTGATTTTCCTCACGGGCATGAAGCAGTACAAGGCCATCGTCTGGACTTTCCTGCTGGGTTATACGCTGACGGTGGTGGCGGCGCTGGCGTTGCGCAACCATGGCCTGGAGGGCCTGCTGCTGGGGTTTGTCGCCGGCCAGCTGTGCTTGCTGAGCGCCATGGTGGTGCTGATCTACCGCAACTACACCAGCCAGCGGTTCATGTCGTTCGAGGTCTTCCAGCGGCGCTATGCCTATCCGAGCCTGATGCTGATCGGGCTGCTGTACAACCTCGGCATCTGGCTCGACAAGTTCATGTTCTGGTACTCGCCGTCCACGGGGCAGCAGGTCATCGGGCCGCTGCACGCGTCGATCATCTACGACATCCCGGTGTTCCTGGCCTACCTGGCAATCATCCCGGGCATGGCGGTGTTCCTGGTGCGCATCGAGACCGACTTCGTCGAGTACTACGACGCCTTCTACAACGCGGTGCGCGGCGGCAGCTCGCTCGAGCATATCGAGGATATGCGCAACACCATGGTGCAGACGATCCGCCTGGGACTGTACGAGATCGTCAAGGTGCAGGCCATTGCGGCGCTGGTGCTGTTTGTCATGGGCAGGTTTGTGCTGGCGGCGCTCGGCATTTCGGAGCTCTACCTGCCGCTGCTGTATGTGGACGTGATCGGCGCCAGCCTGCAGGTGGTGCTGCTGGGGGTGCTCAATATCTACTTCTACCTCGACCGCCGGCGTGAAGTGCTGCTGCTCAGCGGCTTGTTCGTGATCCTCAACCTGGCGTTCACCGCCGTGACGCTGCAACTGGGGCCGGCCTGGTATGGCTACGGCTTCGCGGTATCGTTGCTGATCGTGGTGGCCCTGGCGATCTACCTGCTGGACCGCAAGCTGGACCGCCTCGAGTACGAAACCTATATGCTGCAGTAAAGGCGTGCGCGCCGGCTTTTGCGCCGGCGCGCTGCAATACCCTCCCGCGCCGTCCTTGGCGTGGCGACGCCGGATTCTGTACCATTCCGCTTTGCGCACCTGGCGCCCGGCCTGTCCGGGTTATTTCGCGTTGCCTTTGCGGCGGCGCAGGAAGCGCGCGGTGGCATCTGGAAGAGAAGACGTGGCAAGCAAGAGGTAAGTATGAGAATCGCTTCGGTGGAAGACGACAAGAGCCAGTCCGAGCTGATCCAGCAGATCCTGGTCTCGRCGGGCCATGAGTGCGAGTGCTTCGCCAGTGGCAGCACGTTCCTGCGGGCCCTGCGCGAGCAAGCGTTCGACCTGCTGGTGGTGGACTGGCAACTGCCCGATACCAGCGGCTTTGAGGTGGTGACCTGGGTGCGCCAGAACTCCGGTCGCAATCCCCCCATCCTGTTCCTGACCAGCCGCTCGCAGGAAGAAGACATTGTCGCCGGGCTGGGCGCGGGCGCCGACGACTACATGATCAAGCCGATCCGCCGCGCCGAACTGGTGGCGCGCGTATCCGCGCTGCTGCGCCGCACGTATCCGCAGGCGCAGCAGGACAGCGCGCTGATCCGTGTGGGCAACTACGCTGTCGATCCGCAGGCCCGCACCGTGACCTGCGCAGAGACCCGGGTGGACGTGTCGCCGCGCGAGTTCGACCTGGCGTTGTTCCTGTTCCGCAACCTGGGGCGCCTGGTGTCGCGCGAGGTGGTCGAGCAAGCCGTGTGGGGCCGCACCATCGGCGTTGGCTCGCGCACGCTCGATACCCATATCTCGCGGCTGCGGATCAAGCTGGCACTGCGGCCCGAGAACGGTGTGCGCCTGACTTCCGTGTATGCGCACGGTTACCGCTTCGAAGCCGCGGGTGACGGGGATATGCAGGGCCAGCAGGATTCGCAAGATTCACAGGATCTGCAGGATCAGCCGGGTTTGCAGGACAAGAAGGAAGACTGAGTTTATGAAGCGGTTCGACATGGCGGCAGGCAGGAAGGCAGGCGCTGGAGCGCACTCGCGCGCGGCATGCACGAGGGGCGCGAGGGGTGCGATCGGTGTGGCCGGCACGATCGGCATGGCCGGATTGGTTGGCGTGCTGGGTGCCGCATGGTCACCAAGTGCCGCGGCGCAGGCTGCAGGCGCCGAGGGCGCCAACTTTATCTACCAGGTGCGCCCGGGCGACACGCTGATTGGCGTGGCGGACCGCTTCATGGCCAATCCCACCGGCTGGCGCGAACTGCAGGCACTGAACAAGGTGGCCGATCCCTACCGGCTGCCGCCCGGCATGCGCCTGCGCATCCCGCTGGCGCGCATCCCGGTGACCGAAGGCACCGCTCGCGTGGTCTTCGTGACGGGGCCGGCGAGCGCCGATGGCCGCGCGTTGCAGGCTGGCATGGAGCTGCGCGAAGGCGCCCGCATCGAAACCGGCGCCGGCGGCACCGTCACCATGGAACTGGGTGATGGCTCACGCGTGACGTTGCCGCCGGCGACAGCCATGGAAGTCAAGCGGCTGCGCGCGTTCGCCCGCACGGGCCTGACCGATGCCGTGATCGGCATCGGCCAGGGCGAGGTGGAGTCGCGCGTGGCACCGCGCGGCACCGGCGTGGGGCGGTTCGAGATCCGTACCCCATCGCTGGTGACCGGTGTGCGCGGCACGCGCTTTCGCGTGGGCACCGAGGACGGCGCCAGCCAGAGCGCCGTGCTCGAAGGCCAGGTGCAGGCCCGCTCGCGCCGCGGCCAGCAAGCGCTAGTGCATGCCGGCTACGGCGTCAGCGTATCGGCTGCGGGCGCCCTGGCGCGGCCCGCCGCGCTGCTGCCGGCGCCGGCGCTGGTGCCGCTGCCCCAGCCGTTGCTGGCAAGCCATGCCACCGTGAGCTGGGGGGCGGTTGCACGGGCCGCCAGCTACCGCGTGGTGGTCTCGCGCGATGCCGCCCAGACGGAGTTGCTGTCCTCCCAGGCCGTGGATGGCACGCAGGCCGCGCTGCAAGACCTGCCCGAGGGCCAGCTCTACGTGGGCGTGAGCGCGCTCGATGCCCGGCACCTTGGCGGCGCGGGCGCGGTAATGCCGTTCGTGGTGTGCCTGAATCCGCCCGCGCCCTTTACGCTGGCGCCCGAGCGCGATGGCACCGCCTACGGCGAGACGGCGCTGTTCACCTGGGCCGAAGTCGCAACCGCGGCGCAATATGAATGCGAAGTGGCGGCCAACGCGGACTTCACGCAAGGCGTCATGCAAGTGCGCGGCACGGCGCCCTTGGCCAGCCAGGCGCTTGCGCCCGGCCGCTGGTGGTGGCGTGTGCGCTCGGTTGACGCCGGCGGCCAGCCGGGCCCCTGGAGCGAGCCGGCGGCGTTCGCGCTGGAGCCGTCGCCACCGCAGCCGCGCCTGGAGGACGATGGCGGCGACGCCTTGCGGATCGCATGGCCGGCTGCCGGTGGAGCCAGCGCCAATGGCGCGGCGCAAGCCTACCGCGTGCAGATGGCATCCGACGCCGCCTTTACGCAGATCGTGGCCGACGTCGGCACCGAGACCAATGCGGCCCGCCTGCCGCGGCCCGGCAGCGGCACGTATTTTGTGCGGGTGGCCCGTCAGGACCCAGCCCGCGAGCCGCATTTTTCAGCGCCCCAGCGCATCGAGGTGGTGCAGTACGTCCGCGATTCGCAGGGCCAGCCCGTGAGCGCCGGCTCACGCTGGCTCAATCGTGCCAACTAGCCTGGCGCAGCTCGCCGCGCGCGCTCGCTCGCTGGGCCGGGTGCCCGGACGCATGATGGCCGGCTACCAGCGCCGTACGCTGGTCGAATGGGGCCTGTTGACGGCCGCCGTGCTGGCGCTGGTGGCAGCGTGCGCCGTGCTGGGTTGGAGCGAGCGCGCCGACAAGGCGGTCTACGACCTGGCGGTCGCGGCCCAGCATCACGCGCCCGGCGACGAGATCGTGATCGTCGCCATCGACGACCCCAGCATCTCCGCCATTGGCCGCTGGCCCTGGCGCCGCCGGGTGCTGGCCGACCTGATCGATCGCATTGCCGCCGACGCGCCTCGCGTGATCGGGGTCGACGTGATTCTCTCCGAGCCGGACGCCTTGCATCCCGAGGACGACCGCGCGCTGGCAGCCAGCATGGCGCGCGCCGGCAACGTCGTGCTGCCCGCGCTGGCCGAAGCGGGGCGGGGCGGCTTGCTGGTGCGCTATCCGCTGACGGGCCTGGGCAGCGAGGTGGGGCACATCAATATCGCGGTGGACCTCGACGGCATTGCCCGCCAGGTGTTCCTGCAGGAAGGGCTGCCGGGCCGCCAGCTCAACCATTTCTCGGCTGCGATGGTCGGCTTCGGCAAGCCGCCGCGGCCGGTGTCCGCCTACCGTCACGACGGTCCCGCGGATGACAGCGGCGTCGACGGCTGGACCCGGGACTACCGGTTGCGCATTCCCTTTGCCGGGCCGCCGGGGACGTTCCGGCAGGTCTCGGTACTCGATGTGCTGGGTGGCACGTTGCCGCGCGACTTCTTCCGCGGCAAGTCCGTGCTGGTAGGCGCCACGGCGAGCGGGCTGGGCGACGTGTTCCCCACGCCGGTATCGCGCAACGGCCACGGCATGAGCGGCGTGGAAATCATCGCCAACGCCATGCAGACGCTGCAGCGCGACACGGGCATCGTCACCCTGCCGGCGCCCTGGTTCTGGCTGTGCACGTTGCTGCCGGTGTTGCTGGCGAGCCTGGCCTCGCTGATGCTGACGCCGCGCAATGCGCTGCTGGTCACCATGGTGCTGCTGGCGGGCACGCTGGCGGCCAGCCTGCTGCTGGTGGCGTCTGGCCACTTCTGGTTCGCGCCGGCCAGCGCGGTGCTGGGTTGCAGCCTGCTCTACCCGCTGTGGAGCTGGCGGCGCCAGGAAGCCGCGCTGCAGTTTCTCACCGACGAGCTCGCACAGCTCGAGCAAGAGCCCGGCCTGCTGGCCATGCCCGCCGGCGAGGGCGAATCGGGCCGCAACCTCGATACCCGCATGCGCGCGGTCTACCGCATGACCACGCGACTGCGGGACTTGCGGCAATTCCTGGCGGACGGCCTCGAAGGCCTGCCCGAAGCCACCGTGATCTGCGATCCCGGCGGCCGCGTGCTGCTTGCCAATCGGCGCGGCCTGCTGCTGGCGCCACGCACGCTCGGGTCGCTGGGCGACATGAACGCACCGCCCCCCGGCATTCGTGAACTGATCAACGAAGTATTCGTCCAGCCCAAGGCCGGGCTGGACTATTGGGACCAGTTGCGCAGCGTCTATGCCAAGGGCGAGGCCGACGCCGCGCACCCGGTGCAGGCACCGCCCGGGGTGGAGCTCGAAGCGCGCGACGAACACCCGATGCTGCTGCGCGGCGCGCCGCTGCGCAGCGACACCGGCGGTGTCGCCGGCCTCATCGTCAGCGTCATCGATATCACCCAGGTGCGCATGGCCGAGCGGCGCCGCGAGGAGTCCCTGCGCTTTATCTCGCACGACATGCGGTCCCCGCAGTCCTCCATCCTTGCCCTGATCGACCTGCAGAACGAGCCCGGCCGGGCGCTGCCGGAGGCAGCCCTGCTGGCCCGCATCGGCGAGCACGCCAACCGCACGCTGGAACTCGCGGACGACTTTATCCGGCTGGCCCGTGCGGAAGCGACGCACCTTAACTTCATCGAGGTCGACCTGGCCGGCGTGGTGCTGGACGCCACCGACGAGTTATGGGCGCTGGCCAGCGCCGCACGGATCGAACTGAAGGTGGACGTCGACGTGGACGAGGAGCAGTCGCAGTTCCTGGCCGAGCCGGTGCTGCTGGTGCGGGCGATTGCCAACCTGGTGAGCAATGCCATCAAGTTCAGTCCGCCGCAAACGACCGTGAGCGTGCGCCTGTATCGCGTGCCGCAAGGGCTGGCGATCGATGTGGCGGACCAGGGCCGGGGCATCGCCGAGGAAGACCAGGGCCGCCTGTTCCAGCCCTTCTCGCGCCTGCGCGACACTGAGCAGGATGCGCCCGCCGGCAGCGGGTTGGGGCTGGTGTTCGTCAAGACCGTGGTGGAGCGTCATGGCGGAGAAATCAAGCTGACCAGCGCCGCGGGTGCCGGCGCCACCTTCACGATCTTCCTGCCCTGCTGATCCGCTCGCTGGCGCTTAGCGCGATGCGCGCGTGGCCGCTGGCTGTCCAGCCTGGCCCGCGGTAGTGACGGTGGCCGTGGCGCGGCTGTCCATCTGGCGGACCTTGCGCGCCGCGCGCTGCTCGTTGTCATCCTGCAGCGTCACGCACAGCACGGTGATGAGCGCGAACGCCACCATGCAAAGCGCGATGTAGCCCAGCAGTCTGTACCGTTCGGATCGCGATCCCATATTTAAGCCAGCTATGAATAGCGCAGCATTCTAGGGCGAGACCGCGTCGGCTACTGTCAACAAATGCAAGGACGCTCACCCAGGGGCCGCCGGGCGTGCTGCGCCGCGCATCGACGCTGGCCAGGCCCGGCGATACAATCACCGCGCAGTGCCTGCACCAGAGCCCTTGCGCGCCGGGTCACGCCCACCCGCCGCCGATGGTGTCAAACGCCCCAACACGCTGCCACCGATGCACAGCAACATCGAGCCCCTCGACACAGGCGCCAGCGGGCGCCCGTTACGTCACTTGGTCGCCACCGAGGCCGCCATGGCGGCGGCGGGCCTGGACGGCTGGCAGCAACGCTACCAGCAGCTCACGCCCGGGCATTTTCTTGCGCAAGTGCAGCAGGCTACCTATGGCGACGTCCACGTCTTCCGCGAACGCACCAACCAGGCGTTGCTGGAGGAAGGCGAGGCACGGCACGGCTATCTTTCCATCGCATTGCCCCACCGCGAGTGCGCCGATGGCTGGTTCTCCGGCTACCGGATGAGCGGCGACACCGTGCTGCGCGCCGGCAACGGCCAGCCGCTGGCCATGCGCACCCCGCCGTCGCTGGACCTGCTCGGCGTGACGTTGCCGCTGCCCGCGCTGCAACGCGTGATGGAGCGCGAGGGGGTTCCGGAGTTGATCGCGCGCTTGCAGCCGGCCACGGAGGTGCGGCGCGCCGCGTCCGATGATTTCCGGGCGGCGATGCTGGCGGTGCTGGCTGCCTCAGCCATGCAGGGCGAAGTATTCAACCAGCGCTTTGTCGAGCGCGCCATGCGCGATGCGTTGCTGATGGCGGTGGTGTCCACGCTGACGCATGACATTGGGGATGTCCTGCTGCCTACACCGCCTGCGCGGCGGCGGCTGGTCGCACAGGCATATGAGATGGTGCGCGCTGCGCCCGAGGCGCCCTGGAGTGTTCTGGCTCTGTGTGAACGGCTTGGGGTTTCAAGGCGGACGCTGCAATACAGTTTCAATGAAGTTACCGGGTTGGCGCCGTTGGAATTTGTTCGGGCTTTGCGGATGAATGGGGTGAGGCAAGCGTTGGGTGGACGGCAGGCGCAGGAGCCGGTGGGCGTGGTGGCGGCACGGTGGGGGTTCAATCATCTGCCGCGGTTCGCGGCGCAGTATCGGGCGTTTTTTGGCGAGTTGCCGTCGGCAACCGCGGGTAGGGGGAGGTGAGTTGCTGACAGGGTTGAGGGGGGCGGAACTGGAACTGGAATTGAAACTGGACTGGGCCGGAACCGCACGATGCCATCGGTCCTGGTGCGATTGCCTTTGACGGCCGTCATGTTCGTGGCCACGATTCCATGACAGGCCGCGATGGCTCGGCCACTCGCTTGGTCACTCACTCACGGTCACGTTCGGCTTTCAGCAGCTTGAGGCGCGTCTGTCCATCGGGCGTGAAATGGGTGCCGAATCGCACCAGCCCGGCCTGATGCAGCTGACAACTCATGGTAAAGCTGAGCAACATGCCCGGTTCGGTTTCTTCGATCGCAATGTCGATGGATTTCAGTCTCGGCTCATAGCGCAGCAGCGTCGTTTCGATTTCGCGCTTAAGCGTGTGCGCCGACGCGGGTAGATGCCGGTAGATCCTGGACAGGTCGCCAAGCCCATAATCCGGCAGATGCGCCAGGCTGCCGCGACGGCTATTGAGGATGCGCTGGATGTTGTCCCGCACGGACAGGAACGTCTGCGTCGCCGCATCGAAATCATCCACGGCCACGCCATTCGCAAAGTATCCCGTCACCGCTTCAAAGAGGCCCGGCCCGCTCCGTGTCACGCGCCGGCCCCGCTTGTCGTTGCCGTCTCTTCAAAGTCCAGGCCGATACCATCGTCCTCGGTGAATGACAGGTGAATCGATGCCGGCGCTTGCTGGTCAGACATGCGCACCAGCAGCTCACGCGACAGTACCGGCAGGATCTGCTGATCGAGCAGCGTGTCGATATTGCGGGCGCCGGAATCGGGCAGCAGGCAGGCCCGCACCAGCTCGGCCACCAGCGTGTCTCCGCACCGCAGCGGCACGCCAAAGCGGCGCGCGATGCGCTCAGCCACCTTGCCGAGCTTCATCCGCACGATCAGTGCCATGGCGTCGGCTGACAGCGGGCGGTAGACAATGGTCTGGAAGCGTGCCAGCAGCGCCGGCTGGAAGTGATCGACCAGCGTCGGGCGGATCGCTTCCATCAGCGTGCCGGTGGCAAGTTCGGTGCCGGCCGTGACGGCGGCGTCGGCGGCCGCCAGAATCTGCTCGCTGCCGAGATTCGAGGTCATCAGGATGACGGTATTGCGGAAGTCGATCACCCGGCCTTCGCCGTCGCGCATGAAGCCGCGATCGAAGACCTGGTAGAACAAGTTCAGTACGTCGCGGTGCGCCTTCTCGACCTCGTCGAGCAGGATGACGCTGTAGGGCCGCTGGCGGACCGCTTCGGTCAGGACGCCACCTTCCCCGTAGCCGACATACCCCGGCGGCGAACCTTTCAACTGCGAGACGGTGTGGGCTTCCTGGTATTCGGACAGGTTGATGGTGACAAATGAACGCTCGCCGCCAAACATCAGGTCGGCCAACGCGCGCGCCGTTTCGGTCTTGCCCACGCCCGAAGGCCCCACCAGCAGGAACACGCCCAGCGGCGCATCCTCGGATTTGAGTCCCGCCTTGGCGGCTCGCAAGCTCTTGCCGAGCGCGGCTAGCGCCTCGTCCTGGCCGACCACGACGTGCCCCAAACGCCGCTCCAGCGCCAGCAACGTGGCCAGCTCGCTGGACAGCAGGCTGTCGACCGGAACCCCCGTCCAGTCGGCAATCACCTGTGCAATGGCAGTCTCGTCCACTTCCGCGTGGATCAGCGCGGCTTGGCCGTGCCTGGCCAGCATCTCGTGCGCGGCCTGGATCGACGGTGTCAGCTCCCGCCGTGCCGACTCGTCGGCGGCGGCTTGCCATTGCGCACGCAACGCGATCAGTGTCTCGGCAGCCCCCTTCTGTTCGGCAAAGGTGCACTCAAACTGTTCGAGCTCGATGGCGAGTGCTGCCAGCCGGGCATCGATGGCCGCCAGTCGCTTGCCGACATCCGCGCCGATGGCCCCTTGGTCCTGCAGCAGGGCAGCCCGCTCGACCTCCAGCGCCGCGCGTTCCGCCTCGCAGGAGGAGATGGCGACCGGTGTGGCCTCCAGGCTCATGCGCACGCGGGCAGCGGCGGTGTCGAGCAGATCGACGGCCTTGTCCGGCAGTTGGCGTCCGGTCAGATAGCGGCGCGACAGCCGCACGGCGGCGGCGATGGCGGCGTCGGTGATGTGTACGCCATGGTGCTGCGCATACCGCGCCTTCAGGCCGCGCAGCATCAGGCAGGCGCCGTCGTCATCGGGCTCGTCGACCTTCACCATCTGGAAGCGCCGCTCCAGCGCGGCGTCGCGCTCGAAGTACTGCTTGTACTCGGACCACGTCGTCGCCGCGATCGTGCGCAGTTCGCCGCGCGCCAGGGCGGGCTTGAGCAGGTTGGCGGCATCGGCGCCGCCTGCGGTGTTGCCCGCACCGATCAGCGTGTGGGCTTCATCAATGAAAAGCAGCACCGGTGTTGGCGATTGCTGCACGGCCTCGATCACGTTCTTGAGGCGTTGCTCGAATTCGCCCTTGACGCCGGCGCCTGCCTGCAGAAGGCCCAGGTCCAGCGTCAGCACGCTGACGTTCTGTATGACCGCCGGGACATTGCCTTGCGCGATCTTGAGCGCAAGGCCTTCGACCAGCGCCGTCTTGCCCACGCCAGGCTCGCCAACCAGGATCGGGTTGTTCTTGCGCCGCCGCGCCAGGATGTCGACCATCTGGCGAATCTCGACGTCGCGGCCAAAAACGGGATCGATCTTGCCGTCGCGGGCCTTCTGGGTGACGTCAGTCGTGAAGCGGGCCAGCGCCGATGTATCGGCCTGACCGGGCATTGGCCGGGTTGGGGCGGGCGTGGCGGGAGTGGCGGGCGCTGACGACAACGGGGCGGGAGCCGGTCCGGCCGGCTCGCCAGCGCCGCGAGCGGCTGCCTCGGTCGAGATCTTGTCGAGTTCGTGCATCAGCCGCTCGATCTGGACGGCGGATACGCTCAACAGCGGCCAGGCGCCGGGCGCCCGCAGCAAGTGCGGTGTTTCGGCCAGTGCGGCCAGCAGGTGTGCGGAGCGGATTGACGTGGATTGTCCGGGCGTCGCGGCTTCCAGTGATGCGCGCATCCATGCGGCCTCCAGCCACTGGCCGAGGCGTTGCGACAGCCCAGGCTTGCCCCGCAGGTCATGCGGCAGGCGCTCGATGGCGGCGAGCAGCCCGTTCCAGATGCCGTCCACATCGAGTTCATAGCGTCGCAGGATCGCCAGCAGATCGCCGTCGCCCAGCTCCAGCAGCTTGATCAGCCAGTGTTCGACCTCGATGTCCCGGTGGGCGCGTGTTTCGCAGAGGCTGGCGGCGTCGGCCAGGGCACGGGCGCAATGGTCGTTGAGACGACGCAGAAACGCAGAGAGGTCGCGGGCGGTCATGGAGGAGAAGAGGGACGCGGGGTGAAGGAGGGAGTGCGCGGCCCCTACACCGGGTCCGCGCGAGATGGCAGGCCGGCGGCGGACGCCGGCCGGGCACGTATTACGAGCGCTCGTTCCAGCTGTCGGTGTGGATGATGTTGCCGTCCTTGTACGACCAGGTGATCTTTTCGTAGCGCAGCTCGATGTCTTCGAGGTGGTTGTGCTTCTCGAAGGCCGGGTTCTTGATGTCCAGCATCTTCGGCGTGACGCCAACCACCTTCACGTTCTCGAGCTTGGTGTTGAAGTATTCCTTTTCCTTGCCGGCGTCGTCGATCTTGTACCACTTGATCTCGACCGACTTCAGGGTCTGGCCACTGGTGACCGCCTTGTACAGGTACGGCGTCGAGGCATCGGTTTCCTTGGTGAACACCACCGGCCTGTGCACGCGCGTGCCGGTCAGCTTGCCGGTATTGGAATCCGTCGGAATACTGACGCCGTGATCGAAGGCGACCACCTCGACGCTGCCCTCGCGGCTATTGACCGTGACCGAGCCCTTGATATCGGCGCCGCCATCGTCCTTGATCCACATGTATGCGGGAATTGCCATTGCTTCTTTCTCCTTCTACTGGAATGAACAGGCCGGATGGCCCAAAGTTGTCCGGTTGCCGCGATCACCGTCGCGACAATCGGGGACGAGCGTGATCTCGACACGTCGGTTGGCGGCGCGCCCCGCTTCGGTGTCGTTGGCGGCTTTGGGACGGGTATCGCCATAGCCTTGAATCGCAAACCGGGTCGGCGGCAAGCCTGCCGCGTCGGCCAGCCAGTCGCGCACTGACGCCGCGCGGGCCTCGGAGAGCTTGAGGTTGCTGCGAGGGTTGCCGGCGGTATCGGTGTGCCCGGCCACCAGCACGCGCTTGTACGGGTGGGCCTTGATCATCTCCAGCGCGCCGATCAGCACGCGATTCGAGCCGGGGTTGAGCGCCGCGCTGCCGCTCTTGAAGAGCGACAGGCTGTCCAGTTCGATGGTTGACGGCGGCGGTGGCGGCGGTTGATACGCGGCGATCAGGGCATCGAGCGGCGTCAGCAAGCCGGCGCCACGATAGAAGCCCAGGCCAAGGCGCACCGGTACGCCGAAGCGTGCGTATTGAGCGAGTTCGTCGCGATCGCGCTTGATGGCCTGCAGCGCATCGACACGGGCGGCGTCATGCTCTGGTCCAATGGCGCGATAGCGCGCCATATCCCCCACGACGCGCGCAACCAGCGCACGGTTCTGCCAGGCGGAAGCCGCCGCGGCGGCGCAGAAAGCCAGCGCGAGCCAGGCAAAGGCGTGGGCAAGGGCGCGCGGTAGCGCTCGCCGCACGGGCTGCAGGGCGATGCCCCGGATCAGGGGATCCGGCAGCGGGTAGCGTGCACGGCGGCCGTCCTTGGCGATGCGGGTAAGCGCGGTCGCTTGCTCGATGAAGCGGGCATACAACGAATCCGTGGCGGGGATGCCCTCGGTGGCGGTCACGCCGAACGCTGCGACGTGCACCTGACGGCTGCCGCGTTGGTTATCGAGCAGCGCAGGGAGCAAGGCGCCGCAGGCCCAGCGCGCCAGGGCATCGAGCCGTGCGGCGCGGTGCATGCGGGCCTCGCGATCGGCGGGCAGCGCGGCCTGCCCATACTGCAGGACGAGCGCGGCAATCTGGGCAGGCAGCGTAGCGCCYTGCAGCACCTTGGTGCCGCAGACGCCGAACCACGGACTATCCTCCGGGGCGCCGTGGCTTCGGGTGGCTTCTTCCACGTACACGGCGACGCAGACCGGCAGGCCGTAGCCAACCCCACGGCTGGCCTCGCCAATGGCCGAGCGCCAACGCCGAAGCCCGGCGTTCAGCGCGGCCGCATCACGGGCCTGGTCGGCGCCAATCAGGTAGGCGACGGCATCCGGGCCCTGCCCCGCGCGCCAGCGCTTGAGCGCGTCAGCCACGTGTGCCAGCCGGGCCGGGTCGTCGACGCGCACCCAGATCGCAGCGTCCGTGATCCGGACCAGATCCTTGCCGAATGCCAGCGGCGGGGCGCCCGATGCGTCCCCGATGGCCAATACCAGCGGTGTATTGCGCCGGATACCACGGGGCAGCCCATCCAGCGACGCATCGATGGCTTGCAGCACCGGCTGCGAAGCGCTCTGCCGTGCGCGCACCCGCCGCGTGGCAACAAGGATCGCCAGAAGCGCCAGCCCGATCGTGAAGGCAGCGAGCAGCAGGTTCCACGTCGCCGGCCATGGCGAGCTGAGCGCCAGCCAGGCCAGCGTGAGCGCTGCGATCCAGCCGAAGAGTGTGCGGTAGGGGTAGCCGGTCACAAATGCCCTTTCAGCCCGCGAGCGGCGTGATCGCTGCGGCTAGCCACCGGTCCAGCGCGAGGTAGACGAGGCCCGCGCCGGCGCAAGAGATCGTGATCCAGGCGAGCGGCGACAGATGAGCGCACCATCGACGCGCCTTGCCGTCTGTGACCAGCACCGGGCCGTCCGACTTGCGCCATCCGGCACGATCCAGGCGTTCATCGATGGCCTGCATCAGCGCGATACGTTCGCTGGCGCCATCCAGCGCGAACTTGCCCTGGAACCCCAGCCCCAATGTCGCGTAGAAAACGGTGAGCAGCGGCAGCACGGGCTTTGCCTCGCCCAGACGCCGCTCGATGCGAGCGATCAGCGCTTGCCCGGCATCGTGGCTCTGGAACTCCCGCACCTGCAGGGGCTCGCGTTCCCATGCGACGCGATCGTCGTCGGGCAGCCTGCCCAACGCGACTTCGTCGAGCAACGCGCATTGGGCATAGACGGCGTCCTCCACGACGTCGGCCGGCTGGCCGGCCGCCGAGAGCTCCTCACGCAGGCGAGACACCTGCTCCAGGCACATTGCCTGGAAGGCTTTGAACCCCATGGGTTTCGTATCGTCAGCGAGTCCAGTGACGGTCAGGGCCGTATCGCGCAAGGCGAGCGGCAGCATCGAGGTGGAGAGGGTTGTCATGCCGGCAATACCGCGAAGAGTTCAAGTGATACGTCCGGCAGCGAAGCGGGAACGTAGAACTGGCAGGCCCGCGCAGCCAGCATGCGCTTGAATGCGGGGTGCGCGCTGTCGAGCGCGAAATACTGGTTCTCGATGCGCACGGGGATCGCCGCGGGAAGGCGCGACATCGTCCGCAGCGGGATGCCGGGCAGCGCGGAATTGACGATCTGCTCGACTTCGTCCGGCGCACCAGCTTTACACAGGCGCGGCAACTGTTCGAGCAGCGCGTGGGCGGGGACGCCCGCCTGGACGGACAGGTAGTACTCGGCGCCTTCGACCAGGCGCTCGTCGAGGATCTTGCCGACCCAGACGGTGGGCCGCAAGCGTTCCAGCGCCACCGGTACCACCCGTGACGGGATCACTGTGTCGAGGAGGGTGCGAATCAGCGACTCCAGTTCCGCGAACACGGGCTCCGGTGCGAGGTGGTCGTAAGGCGGGATGGCCTGCAAGGTCTCCTTGGTGGAAAACGTCAGCAGCGACCCGGCCAGACGCGCGAGGATGCCATAGAGCCGCTCTGGATGCTGCTGTGGCACGGCGCACAGGCGAGCCAGCTCCGGCCAGGTACTGTTGACGCTGTGCAGCAGCCAGAACAACGCCACATCGGCAACCGCGAAATCGGCAATCTGGTCGGATCGCTCGCGACGGCGCACGGACAGGCTCGCGCTCTTGGCGCTCAGTATTTCGGAGAGCCGCTTCATGCGCTGGGTGAGCCGGTCGCTTGCCGACAGGAAGAGGCAGGGCGGCACAAAGGCCGGATCGGGCTCGAAGCGCCCCTGGGGCGTGCGCACCAGCCGAGCGACCGGGCAGGTCACGTAATCCACGTGCGATTCGAAATCGAACAGCAGTGCCACTGCATGCCGCTCAACGCTGATCTCTTCCTTGCCTTCGCCATGCAGGTCGGCGACTTCCAGATACTCGCGCACGAAGCGGCGCGGCCGGGCGGGCCGTTCCCCGGCCTCGATGCAGTTGCCGCCTTGCGCATCCATCAGCGGCAGCCCGATCTGCACGACCACGGTGTCGATGTGCGCCGGCACGTCGCCCAGATCGCGTGCGGCGGGCGTGCGGTCCGCGGTGTCGGTGTCGATCACCGTGCCGTCCGGCAGGCGCAGGGCCAGGGAACTTACCACCAGGCGATGAATGGACAAAGCCTGCTGGTCAAGGGCGACGCGAACAGTGCCCCACGGATCGGGGCTGGCAAGGCGCGCGACGCCCTCGTCGGCATACCGGTCCCACAGTGCCTGTTGCTGGAAATGCTGCGGGGTCATGAAAATGCCCTGCGCCCACAGCGGTCTAGTTATCTTCATTGTGATCGGCCGTTACGCGGAAAGGCCCTTTCCGCATGGGAGCGCTGCACGCTGGCTGTCGAGCCAGCGTGCAGCGGCGCTACGTCATGTCAGCGCTAATCGAGACTGATCGTGGCCGATCAGTTCTTCGCTTTCGGCATCTGCGATACGAGCGACAGATTGATGTCCATGCCTTCAATCTGGAAGTGCGGCACGATGAACAGCTTGATGCGGAAGAAGCCCGGGTTGTCCTCGATATCCTCGACGATCACCTTGGCCTCCCGCAGCGGATGGGAAGCCTGCAACTCGTCGCCCGGATCGGTCATCTCGGTCACAAGCGTCTTGACCCAGGTGTTCAGCTCCAACTCCAGCAGGCGGCGGTCCTTGGTCGTGCCGATGTTCTCGCGCTGAATCAGCTTCAGGTAGTGGGCAATCCGCGAGAGCAGGAAGATGTACGGCAGGCGCGCGTTGACGCGGCTGTTGGCGGTGGCTTCCTTGGTGTCGTAGAGCGCCGGCTTCTGGGCCGAATGGGCGGAGAAGAAGCACGCGAAGTCATGGTTCTTGTAGTAGGACAGCGGGATGAAGCCCAGATTGGCGAACTCGAACTCGCGCGTCTCCGGGATCAGCACCTCGGTCGGGATCTTGGCCTGGTTGCCCGTGCCCAGGTCATACAGGTGGATCGGCAGGTCCTCGACCAGGCCGCCGGCCTGCGGGCCGCGAATCTGTACGCACCAGCCGTTCTTGATGAAGCTCTGCACCATGTTCGCGGCGAACGCGAACGAAGCATTGGCCCACAAATAGCGGGTGTGATCCGGGCCCTTGACCGCCTCGGTGTAATTGAAGGCGCGTACCGGCACGGTTTCCGGCCCATAGGGCAGCCGCGCCAGGAAATTCGGCAGCGTCAGGCCGATATAGCGGGCATCGTCCGACTCGCGGAAGCTCTTCCACTTCAAGTACTCGGCGCGATCGAAGTAGTTGCCGATGTCGCGGATGCTGGCCACTTCCTCCATCGATTCCTTGCCGAAGAAGGCCGGCGAGACGGAGCCGATGAACGGCATATGCGCCGCGGCGGAAACCTTGGAGATATTGCGCAGCAGGGCGATATCCTGCGGGCTGCGGCCGAATGCGTAGTTCGAGATGATCGAGCCGATCGGCTCGCCACCCGGCGTGTCGTATTCCTGGATGTAGGTGTGCAGGTACAGGCCGCTCTGGATGATCTCGGGGGTGTCCTCGAAATCCTGGCGCAGCGCGTCTTTCGAGGCGTCCAGCACTTCGATCCTGACGTTCTTGCGGAAGTCGGTGCGATCGACAAGGAACTTGAGGCCGCGCCAGGCCGATTCGATCTGCTGGAACGTCTCGTTGTGCATGATCGCATCCAGCTGGCGGCTGATCTGCTGGTCAAGGTGCTCGATATGGAAATCAAGCAAGCTCTTGTCAAGACGGTCCACCTGCTGCGACGAGTCCTGGATCATCTTCAGGAACACATTCATCGCCTGGGCGACGCGTTCATCCAGCGACGATTCGGCGAGCGCATCGGCGCTCTGGAAAGACTCCACCGGGCGCGTGGCCTTGACCGGTGTCAGGTTGATCTTCTCGCACAGGGACTCGTAGACGCTCTTACCGGGCGCATCCAGGACAGCGGTGTCTGCTTCGCTATTGGCGCGCGCGGCGATTTCATGTTTTGCCATGGGATTCACTCCTCAAGGAAGACGTTTATTGGGCGGACGGTGAGGCCGGCGCGGCTTCGCCGATTTTCTGCAGATCGGCGCGCAGCCGCTCGGACAAGGCCGGGTCCTTGAGGATCTTCTCCAGTTCGCGGCGGAACATCGCGTTGTCGAGCAGGTTCGACTTCAGGTCGCGCAGCAGATTGCGGGCCGCCATCAGCGCACGCAGCTCGGGCACCTTCCCGGCGACGACTTCCGGCTTGAAGTCGTCCATCGAGCGGAAGTCCAGGTCAACCGGCAGCTCGGTGCTGTCGCCGACCAAGGTGTTCTCGACGGCGATCCTGGCCTTCGGGTTGAAGTCGGCGAGGACCGAATTGAAGTTGTTCTTGTTGATGGACACCTTCTCACGATCGGCGAGCGCCCGCGTGTCCTGACCGTTGCTGTAGTCGCCCATTACCAGCAGCTTGAGCGGCAGTTCGACCTTCTTCTGCGCGCCACCGGTGTGCAGGTCGAGCTTGATATTGACCCGTGCCTTGGGCACTTCGTTCTGGAAACTCTCAGCCATCGTTTGTTCCTTTCTTATCTCTGATTTAAACGCTCTTTAGTTCTTGCGGTAACGATCAGTAAGGCAACCAGTCGGAATTAGTAACATGGAGGCCTATGCGAGATAAATAGGACGAGTATGAATTTTCTAAAAAATTACTATTTCGTTTAAATTTTGTAAAAACAGCATTTATGTCATGATTGAACCAGTTTAGAGTCCTGCATCAGGTTCGATCCAGTTGACAACGGAGCGAAGACCACGACGGATCCGGTTGAACAACGGCACGCCGACGGTGGCGCACCCCAGGCGTACTTCCTGCGGGTGCTCGGCGCGGCCAGCGCCGCCGAACTCGTTGATGACGTTGGACTGATCCACCGTGATCGTGCCCCAGGCACCTGATCGATCAGGTGGGTGAGCCGCCGCCGTGGGCTATCGCGTGCTTCAATTCCCGCCAACGACCCTGCCTCGCGCTTACCCCAATGCGTGCTTTCAAAATCCTGGTTCTGGCGCTGTTGTACTGCTTTCTTTGCAGGAAGCCGAAGCCGGATCGGAAAGTGTCCCCGGGTCCGCGACGCCGCAAGCCGCATCGCACCGGACGACGCTTGCCGTCGAAGGCCGACTCTTCTACGAGGGTGGCCGGATTGAAGGAGCGTGCGCTGGACATGGCCTACTTACTCGCCGGTGTCCTCATCGAGGCCCTTGCATCATCGAACGGGGCAGCACCAGAGAACCGCGACACCGCAAAACGCGCTTCAAGTCGTTCCTCGGAAACCGCTGGAGGCGGAGGCACGTTCGACGGAGGCGGCGCTTCGGGAAACTGGGACGATTCGCCTGCGTCGGGAAGCGATGAAGTATCGGCATCCAAGGATGGAGCTGGGTCACGCCGTTAGACTGGCTGCGTCCCTGCCAGATCGCACATGGATCGTGTCGAACGAGTGCTGGTGCTGTACTTGGGGATCCCGGGGGCGAATGGCGCCGCTGAGGACGCCGGCCACTCAGATCTCGTTGCCTGTGAGTTGGGTGTCAGGTCGCCAGTTGCGGCAGGAACGACACGTCAACGTGGTAGCGCTTCGGATTCTTCCGATCCAAGAGGACGGTGATGTGCTCGCGCGTCACGTATTCGGTCGGATCGAACCAGATGTTGCCGCTGTAGAAGACATGAACTTGCGATGTCGCCGGGTCCAGCCATTGCGCCGTGATGCGGTAAGGTGAGCGTCCGTTGACTTGTACGCTTTCGTTCTCTTCGATGCCCTGAACGCGCGCCTGGACCGGTATGCCCTGGGTGCGCAAATAGGCTTCCCGGCGCGATGCGCGCTGTGCCAGTCCGATCATCGCGGCGCCGATGGTGAAGAACACGAGGCCGATGCCAGCGGCTATCGTTGCCGCCCCCCAAAGGGAGAAGAATGCGTCGGGTGTCGCGTCATTCGGCTTTTCCGGTGAATACAGTACCGGGACCGTATCGCCGACTGCGTAACTCGGCGGGTTGCTGCCGCTCGACGCACGAAATTCGACGGTCCCACCCGGCGTCTGGAAGCGAATGATGGGTCTGTAGGTCGTCGAACCACGGTCGCCCTGTGCATCGAGGGCCACGACGATGCCGTCCGTGCCCACCGCGTTCGACAGGAACGAACGCGTATGCAGACCGATGGCGCTCGCGCCAAGCAGCAACGCGATACCGATGGCGAGGAAGGTGTACTTGATGATGCCCAGCGTTTTCATGAAGTCAGTTTGATGGGAGTTTGATGGGAGCGCCTGACTTGTTCAGAAGACCGTCGACGCGGCCTCATCAGGTGCAGATGGTCTAATTCATCGGTTGGCACCCTGCCCTCGGATCGCTGCGCGTACAGCCACAGTGACCAGCGGCAGATCCCGGTCATCGGAAGCGAGCTGCAACGGAAGGCGGAACCCATGGCAGGCGAAAAGACACAGCAGTCCCGCGCCCGATCCCTTGGCGCCGCGTGACGTCACAGAGCCGATTCAAGCGATTTCCAATGCTCGCGACAACGCCCCGCAGGACGTGCCGCCGTGATTGTTAGCATGGATGTCCCTTGAGATAAATAGGACAAGTACGAATTTTCTATAAAAGTGATATTTTTTTCAACAATTGTAATAATGCTATTTATGACATAAAAAAATCCGTTTAGAGTCCTGCGTCAGGTTCGATCAAGCTGACAATGGAGCGAAGACCATGACGGATCCGGTTGAACAACGGCACGCCGACGGTGGCGCGCACCAGGCGTATTTCCTCGAGGTGCCCAGCGCGGCCAGCGCCGCCGAGCTGTCGGTGGTGTCGTTCGAAGCGGTGGAGCGCCTGGGCGACACGTACACCGTGACGATCCAGCTGACGCACCCGTTGCCGCTCGATCAGGCCGGCTATCTCGGCAAGGACGCCACGTTCCTGATCGATCCTGGCGACGGCACGGCGCCGCGCAAGTTCGGCGGCTGTATCACGGGCTTCTCCGAGACCAGGCAGACCCATGATTCCTGCGCCTACGAGATCGTGGTCGAGCCGCTCGTCGCGCGGCTGCGGCTCACGCGCGCGAGCCGCGTCTATCAGCACCTGACCGGCCCGCAGATCATCGAGGCGATCCTGCGCCGGCATGGCCTGGAGGGCCATCAGTTTCGCTTCAAGACGCGCCGCGAGTATCCGCAGCACAARTTCCGCCTCCAGTACCAGATGTCCGACTGGGACTACATCCGGCTGCTGATGGAGCAGGAAGGCCTCTACTGCTATTTCCTGCTGGGCAAGTTCGGCGAGATGGCGGTGTTCGGCGACGACATCGACCACTACATCTACCTGCCGGAGCTGCGGGTGCCGTACCGCGAAACGGCGGGGCTGGAATCCGGCGTCGAGGCCGTGACCGATCTCAAGTCCCATGCGCGGACGGTGCCGGAATCGATCCTCGTCGCGGACTACAACCCCGAGCAGTCCTGGGAGCGTATCCAGGCCGAGGCGAACATCGCCCGCAAGGACAARACGACCTACGGCCAGTCCTATGTTTACGGGAGCCATCACCTGGACAAGGCCGGCGCCAAGTGGGAGGCGCAACTGCGCCACGAGGCCGCGATCGCCTGGCAACTCATCTACGAGGGCGCAAGCAATGTGCTGGAACTGCACTCGTCGCGCATCGTGCGCATGGACCGGGTACTGCCCGACGCGCCCAACGGGCTGGTGATCATCGAGGTCAGGCACAGTGGCGGGCGCGACCAGGCGTACCGCAACACCTTCAAGGCCATTCCCTCGGACCGGCGCTTCCGGCTGCCGCTGAATGAAGACAAATGGCCCAGGATCCACGGCACGCTGAGCGCCCGCGTGACCTCGCCGGGGCAGTACAAGTACGCCTACCTGACGCAGGTGGGCCACTACACGGTCCGCTTCGACCTGGACTTCGATGAATGGCCAAAAGGCGGCGAGAGCGTACCGCTGCGTTCGGCCAAGCCACATGCCGGGGCGCGCCGGACGGGCTTTCACTTCCCGGCGCTGGATGGGACCGAGGCGGCGATCGCGTTCCACGACGGCAACCCGAACAAGCCGTATATCGCGCATTTCCATCACAACAGTCAGCATGTCGACCTGATCACCAAYCAGGACCGCCTGCAGTCGCGCAATGTCATCCATACGCAGAGCGGCAACAAAGTCGAACTGGAAGACTGGGAGGACGAGGAACACGTACAGCTTTCCACTGAGCATTCCGGCAAAAGCCAGTTGACCCTCGGGCATATGGTCAACGGCGAGCGCCAGAAGCG